>JACAEC010000052.1 GCA_013389055.1 Hydrogenophilaceae bacterium | reverse complement strand
GGGTTGGCCTGCACCGGCTCGAGCACGCCGCCGATGCCGACGCCGCCGGACAGGTGGACGTTCTTGCCGATCTGGGCGCAGGAGCCGACGGTGGCCCAGGTGTCGACCATGGTGCCTTCGTCGACGTAGGCGCCGATGTTGACGTAGGAGGGCATCAGCACCACGTTCTTGGCGATGAAGGAGCCCTTGCGCACGGCCGCCGGCGGCACCACGCGGAAGCCGCCTTCGCGGAAGTCCTTGGAGTTGAAGTCGGCGAACTTGGAGGGCACCTTGTCGTAGTAGTTGGTGTAACCACCCTTGATGAAGCTGTTGTCCTCCATGCGGAAGGAGAGCAGCACCGCCTTCTTCACCCACTGGTGGGTCACCCAGTTCTGGCCGTCGGCTCGTTCGGCCACGCGTAACTGGCCCATGTCCAGGAGATCGATCACGGAGAGCACGGCGTCCTTGACCTTGGGCTCGACATTGCGCGGGGTGATCTCGGCGCGGCGCTCGAAGGCCTCTTCGATGATGGTTTGGAGTTCTTGCATGGTGGTTCCTTGCTTTAACGAATGATGAAAACGGGATCAGGGAATAGAACAGAAATTTTTACCGCCACGGCCGGCCAGCACGCCGGGGATGTCCGGGTGTTTGCGCAGGCGCTCGACGATGCGGATGTAGTCTTTTTCATCCACGGCGGGGCCGAACAGGATGTCGACGAAGCCGTCGCCACGCAGCGAATAGGAGGCGTTTTCCATGTTCTCGTCGAACAGGATGCTGGTCACGGCATTTTCGGACTCGGCCTGGCCGGCATGGGCCGGCAGGGCGAAGAGCAAGGCGGCGAACAACACGAGCAGTCGGTGCATGATCAGGCCGCCTTGACGAAATCGACGATGCGCCGGGCCGCCTCCTGGCAGGGTGCCAGGTTGTCGACCAGGGCGATGCGGATGAAGCCCTGGCCCGGATTGACGCCCTTGGCCTCGCGCGCGAGGTAGGAGCCGGGCAGCACGGTGACGTGTTTCTTGCGGAACAGCTCGCGGGCGAAGCCGGTGTCGTCGCCGCCGGGCACGCGGGCCCAGAGGTAGAAGGCGGCGTCCGGCGCGTCGAACTCCAGGCTGTTTTTGAGCATCGGCATGACCGCGGCGAACTTCTCGCGGTACTGCCGGCGGTTGTCGATCACATGGGCTTCGTCGGCCCAAGCCGCGGCGGAGGCGGCCTGCACCGCCGGGTTCATGGCGCTGCCGTGGTAGGTGCGATAGAGCAGGAACTGCTTGATCACCGCCGCGTCGCCGGCGACGAAGCCCGAGCGCAGGCCGGGCACGTTGGACCGCTTGGACAGGCTGTTGAACACCACCAGCCGCGAGAAGTCGCGGCCCAGTTGTTTGGCGGCGGTCAGCGCGCCTAGCGGCGGGGCGTCTTCTTCAAAGTAGATTTCCGAATAGCACTCGTCGGCGGCGATGATGAAGTCGTGGGCATCGGCCAGGGCGAACACCTCGCGCCAATCATCCAGCGACATTACCTTGCCGGTGGGGTTGCCGGGCGAGCAGACATAGACCATCTGCACCGTCTCCCACATGTCCTCCGGCACCAGGGAAAAGTCCATGCGGTAGCCGTTGGCCGGCTCGGTATTGAGGAAATAGGGCTTGGCCCCGGCCAGGATCGCCGCACCTTCGTAGATCTGATAGAAGGGGTTGGGGCTGAGGATGCGCTTGACGTGGCGGGTCTGGTCGATCACCGCCTGGGCGAAGGCGAACAGCGCCTCGCGGCTGCCGTTGACCGGCAGGACCTCGGTGGCCGGGTCGAGCTCGACGCCGTAGCGGCGCTGGGCCCAGTCGGCGATGGCCTCGCGCAGGGCGTCCGAGCCTTGGGTCACCGGGTAGTTGGCCAGCCCGCCCAGGGCATCGCTCAGGGCCTGTTTGATGAAGGCCGGGGTCGGGTGCTTGGGCTCGCCGATCGACAGGTTGATCGCTGACAGGCCCGCATCCGGCGTAATGCCGGCGAACAATTCGCGCAGTTTCTGGAACGGGTAGGGCTGAAGCTGCTGAAGGCGGGGGTTCACGGGTTCGCTCGATGGGGCGGATCGCAGAAGCCCGGTATTATATATGCCGATGCCCAGCCAAAACCTCCTCGCCCCCCTCGGATTGCTCACCGCCGCCACCGTCTGGGGCATCGTCTGGTATCCCTACCGCCTGCTGGAGGAGGCGGGCATCTCCGGCAGTTTGGCCTCGCTCATCACCTATCTCGTCGCCCTGGTGCCGGTGCTGGTCTTCTGCGGCCGCGACTTCCTGCGCCAGCGAACGGACCGCGGCTGGCTGGTCCTGGTCGCCCTGACCACCGGCTGGACCAACCTGGCCTATGTCCTGGCCGTGATCAACGGCGAGATCATGCGGGTGCTGCTGCTGTTCTACCTGGCCCCGCTCTGGACGGTGTTCTTCGCCCGGCTGATCCTGCACGAGCGGATCAACGGCTTCGGCTACCTGGTCATGGGCCTGTCCCTAGCCGGCGCCTACGTCATGCTCGCCCGCAACGGCGGCCTGCCGCTGCCGACCAACTTCGCCGAATGGATGGGCCTCTCGGCCGGCGTCGCCTTCGCCCTGGCCAACGTGCTCTCGCGCCGGATGCGCGAGGTGGCCACCGGGGTGCGCAGCCTCTGGGTCTTCCTCGGCGTGGTCGCCATCGCCGCCTTCCCGGTCGGGGCCGAAGGCGGGGCGATCGATGTCGTGGCCGGGCTGGGTTTCGCGCACTGGCTGATCCTGATCGGCGTCGGCCTCTTGCTGGTGCTGGCCACCTTCGCTGTGCAATACGGCCTCGCCCACACCCGGGCCAACCAGGCCATCGTCATCCTGCTCAGTGAACTGGTCGTCGCCGCCATTGCCAGTCGGCTGCTGGCGCAGGAAGTGATGGATACCCGCGAGTGGCTCGGCGGCGCCCTCATCGTCGCCGCCAGCCTGTTCTCCGGCCGGATCCACAAGCATGATTAAGCTGACGCAGCTGCTGCACGCCTCGCTGCTGGTCGCCGACCTCGGCCGGGCCCGGGCCTTCTACGAAGGCGTGCTCGGCCTCGCGCCCAACCCGGCCCGGCCGGCCATGAGCTTCGACGGCGTCTGGTACGACATCGGCGCGGCCCAGATTCACCTGATCTGCCTGCCCAATCCCGATCCGGTCGAGGGCCGACCGGCGCACGGCGGCCGCGATCGGCATACCGCCCTGGCGGTCGAAGGATGGGAGGAACTGAAGGGCAGGCTCGATGCCGGGGGCATCGCCTACACCCTCAGCCGCTCGGGCCGGCGGGCGCTGTTCGTGCGGGATCCGGACGGCAATGCCTTGGAACTGGTCGATCAGGCGTAGGGTGCACTTTGTGCACCATTACATTAGATGGTGCGTAGAACGCACCCTACCTCAGTACCCCGGCCGGTGCGCGTGCACGTCGCGCCGATGCTGGCGGAACACCCACTGCTGCCAGAATTCCTCCAGATCGTCGCCGAGTTCGGCCAGGCGGGCGGTGACCCGGCCGTTGCCGCTGGCGGTGATGTGGGCCGGCAGACGCACCGGCAGGGGCAGGCCGGGGTTGAGGTAGAGCGCGAGCACCACGGTGTCGCCGACGGCGGGCCCGGTGCCCAGTTCCTGCCAACTGACGATCTCCGGCCCCAGTTCCACGCTCACCGATTCCGGCAGGGGCCGGCTGCCCTGCAGGCTCTGCGCCAGCAGGTGCAGGATGAGGTCCATCTTGGCGTCCAGCCTTTGAGTGTGGGCGTGCTCGCTGTCCGATTCGTACAGCGGGGTGAGGTCCATCAGGTTGAAGGCGTGCATCAGCAACTGGGCGCCCTTGCGCAGGGCCGCGAGAGTGGCCGGGTCCATGGCCTGCTTTTCCCAGGCGATGGGCAGGAAGGATTCGACGCGCAGGGTGGTGTTCATGGTTTCGATTGTAGAGGAAACAATGCCGTGCCATGCAGGGCGAGCCGGCCGGCGCCGAAGGCGGCTTCTTGTTGCTTGGCGGTGGCGACCTCGACCCTGAGCAGGCGCTGGCGGATGCGGCCGTAGGTCGGATTGCGGGCGCCGCCGCCGGCGGAGATCACGCGGGTGAGCGGCGTGGCGCCGAGTTCGGCCAGTCGTTGATAGCCTTGGGCCTCGATGCGGGCCAGGCCTTCGAGCAGGCCATGCAGAAACTGGCGGTCGGATGCCGGCCTCGGTTCAAGCCTGGGTGGCAGCGCTGGGTCATTGACGGGAAAGCGCTCGCCGGGCCGGGGCAAGGGGTAATAGTCGAGGCCACTGTCGGCCTGGGGGTCGATCTCGGGCGAGAGCGCGGCCAGCTCGACATCGCCGAAGAACTGGCGCAGCACAGAGCCGCCGGCATTGGAGGCGCCGCCGGCCAGCCAAAGATCTCCGAACCAGTGGCTGTAGACGCCGTAGCGGGCGGCCTCGACCCGCCTCTCCGAGAGCAGCTTCAAGACCAGGGTGGTGCCGAGCGAGGTCACCGCCTCGCCGGGCCGGCTCACGCCGGCGGCGAGGAAGGCGGCGATGGAATCGGTGGTGCCGGCGCGGATCAGGCAATCGCTGGCAATGCCCAGTTTATTGGCTTGGTTGCGTTCGATCGGGCCGATCTCGCTGCCGGGGGCGACAACCCGGGGCATGCGCTCGAGCCGGGCGAGTTGCCCGACCCAGGCCGGCCAGCGGCGGGCCTCGACGTCGAAGCCCATCTTCAAGGCGTTGTGATAGTCGGACAGGCCGGGCCGGCCGGAGAGCAGGGCGGCCAGCCAGTCGGCCTGGTTGAGGAAGAAGCGGGGCGCTTCGATATTCGGCTGGGCCTGCAGCCAGAGCACCTTGGCCAGGCCCGAGGTGGTGCTGGCGGCGGTGTGTTCCGGGCCGGCGATTTCGCGGATGCGTGCCGCCTCGACCGTGGCCCGGGCATCGTTGTAGAGCAGGGGAGGATGCAGCGCTTGGAGTTCGGCATCGCAGGCCAGGACCGAGGCCGAGGTGCCGTCGATGGCGATGGCGGCCAGCCGCTTGCGCACACCCTGCGGCAGCTTGGCGATGACCTCGAACAGACTGTCGCGCCAGACTTGGGCGGCGTCTGCGCCACTCAGGTCGCCGAAGTCGATGCGCTCGGCGGCCTCGATCTCCTCGGTCGGGGCCAGGGCCATGGCCCGCACCCCGCCGGTGCCGAAGTCGAGACCGAGGGCGTAGCGAATCAAGTTATTTCAGAGAGTTAGCCGCGAGTGTTCGACTGCGGCGCGAACTCGGACAGCTCGACCCGCGGCTGCGGCTGCCAGCCGGCCTTGCGGTGCTCGGCTACGACGTTGGTGAAAATGCCGCCGCGCACATAGAACTTCGAGGTCAGGCGCATGAATCGGGGATCGGTCGCGCGCACCAAGTCGTCGAGGATGCGATTGGTCACCGCCTCGTGGAAGTGGCCCTCGTCGCGGAAGGACCAGATGTAGAGCTTGAGGCTCTTGAGTTCGACGCAGCGCTGGTCCGGGATGTAGTCGAGGAACAGGGTGGCGAAGTCGGGCTGGCCGGTCTTGGGGCAGAGGCAGGTGAACTCCGGAATCTCGATATGGATTTGAAAGTCGCGTGTAGGTGTCGGATTTTCAAAGGTTTCCAGGTCTTTTGTCGGCTGGCTAGGCATGGCGGGTAGAAGTGAAGTTAAAATGTCACGCAATTATAAACGCCGATACCCATAAAACCTTGCGTCTCAAGCACATTCACCTGGCGGGGTTCAAATCTTTCGTCGACCCCGTGACCATTCCGGCCCCGGCCCAGTTGACCGGCATCGTCGGTCCCAACGGCTGCGGCAAGTCCAACGTCATCGATGCCGTGCGCTGGGTGCTCGGCGAATCCAAGGCCCGCGAGCTGCGCGGCGAATCCTTGCAGGACGTGATCTTCAACGGCTCGTCGGATAGAAAACCGGCCTCGCGCGCCTCGGTCGAGTTGCTGTTCGACAATGCCGACGGCAAGGCCCCCGGCCAGTGGTCGCAATACGCCGAGATCTCGGTCAAGCGCGTGCTCACCCGCAACGGCGACTCCAGCTACTACATCAACAACGTCCACGTCCGCCGGCGCGACATCGCCGACCTGATGCTCGGCACCGGCCTGGGCGGCGACGCCTACGCCATCATCGAGCAGGGCATGATCTCGCGCCTGATCGAGGCCAAGCCGGAGGAGATGCGCGGCTATCTGGAAGAGGCGGCCGGCGTGTCCAAGTACAAGGAACGGCGCCGCGAGACCGAGCGCCGCCTGGTCGACACCCGGGAGAACCTGGAGCGGGTCGACGACATCCGCAATGAGTTGGCAAGCCAATTGGAAAAACTGACCGGCCAGGCCGAGGTCGCCCGCCGCTACTTCGCCCTGACCGAAGAAAAGACCCTCAAGGAACACCTGCTGGCACTCATGCGCCAGCGCCAGGCCCAGGCCCGTCAGGCCAGCCTGAACCAGGACATCGAGCGCACCCGCACCGAGATCGAAGCCAAGATCGCCGACATGCGCCGGCTGGAGAGCGAGCTGGAGGCCGCGCGGCTCGGGCAGTTCTCCGCGACCGAGGCGGTCAACCAGGCCCAGGCCGGTTTCTATGCCGAGAGCGGCGAGGTCGGCCGGCTGGAACAGGCCCTGCAAATGCTGCGCGAGAGGCGCGAGCGGCTGGAGGCCGATCTGCGTCGCCTGAGCGAGAGCCAGGCCCAGACCGAGGCGGAAAAACAGCGCGCCGAGGAAGAAGCCCAACTCAAGGCACGGGAACTGGACGAAGCGAAGGAGCTGGCCCTGAGCCTGGAAGAGCAGGGCCGCGAACTGGCAGTCAAGGTGCCCGCGGCCGAGACCACCCTGCGCGAAGCCCAGGCTCAGGCCGCCGAGGTGCAGCGCGAGCTGTCCAACCTGGACCAGACCACGCAACTGGAACAGTCGCACCTCAACCATGCCGAGCGGGTGATCGATCAATTGAAGCAGCGCCACGCCCGACTGGCCCGCGAGCAGATCGGCCTGGCTGCCCCGCCGGCCGAACAGATCGCCCGCCAGGAAGTGGAAATGGCGACCGCGCGCGAGCAGGTCGAGACCTATCAAGAACAGCTAGAGACCGCCAAGGGCGCGCTCGCCGGCCTGGACCAGGCCCGGCGCGAGGCGGCCCTGGCCCTGGAGCAGACCGGCCGCGGCCTGCACAAGGCGGAGGCGGAGCTGGCCGCGCTATCGAGGCTGCAGGACCAGGCCGCCCAGGCCGAGAGCGAAGGCAAGAACTGGCTGGAGCGCCAAGGCCTGGCCCGGACCCAGCGCCTGTGGCAGGTGGTGAAGGTCAGCGCCGGCTGGGAAAATGCCCTGGAGGCCGCCCTCGGCGAGCGCCTGGCTGCCCTGGTGACCGAGGCCCGCAGCGACTGGTTCGCTGCACCGCCGGAGAGCCGCTTCGATTTCATCCTGGCCGATGCCGAAATGGCACCGGCCAGCCCGGCGCTGGCGAGCGGTCTCACGCCGCTGCGCCAGCACGTCGCCACCGAGGAAGCCCTGGCCGGCCGCCTGCTCGACGACTGGCTGGCCCTGGCCTATGTCGCCGACGACCTTAGTGCCGCCCTGGCGGCCCGGCGGGCTTTGCCGGCGGGCGGCCTGATCGCCACGCCGCAGGGCCATGTGGTGACCCGCACGACGCTGACCTTCAACGCCCCCGAGAAGGGCCATCACGGCCTGCTCGCCCGTGCCCGCGAGATCGAGGCCTTGCAGATTCAGGTGGACCGGGAACAGGTGGCCTACGTCCAGGCCGAGACCCGCAGCCAGCAGGCCGAGCAGGCCCTGCACGAGGCACGGCGCCAGGCCGACCAGCTGCAGGCCGAACTCAACCGGGCCCAGTCGCACCTGCATCAGGTGCAGATGGCCCTGGTGCGCGACACCGAGGCGGCCAAGCGGGCCGAGGAGCGGCGGGCGCAATTGGAGCAGGAGAGCCAGGAAGTCGCCGAGCAACTGGCCGAGGAAGAGATGCAGCGGGCAGGTGCGGATGCGCGCCTCAACGAGGCCCGCACCCGGCGGGCGTTCGTCCGCGAGCGGCTGGAGGAGGCCGGCCAGGCCCGAGCCCAGGCCGAGCAGGCCCTGATGCAGTTGCGCGACCGGCTGCGCCAGGAAGAGCGCGAGGTGCAGGAGGCCGGCTTCCGCGTGCGCGCCATCGAGGCCCGCCTGCAGGAACTGGCCGAGCGCCGGGCTCAGGCCGAGCGCCGCCTGGAAGAACTGGTCGCGGGCCTGGAAGGGGCGCGCGAAGAACTCATGGGCCTCGATCCCGCGGCCGCTCAGGCCGAACTCACGGCCGCATTGGAACGCCGGCAGGCCGCCGAGCAGACCTTGATCGCCGCCCGCAACGCCCTGGAAGGCGAGAACCAGCGCCTGCGCGACATGGAACAGCAGCGCCTGAACACCGAGCGCGCCCTGGAGCCGCTCAAGGCCAACATCCAATCCCTCGAACTGAAGCTGCAAGAGGCGCAACTGCGCGAGGCCCAGTTCGCCGAACAATTGGCCGAGATCAACTTGGAAGAACTCGCGGCCAAGCTGCCGGAGCAGGCCAAGGATTCGGAATTCGCTGCCGACATCGATCGGCTGGGCCGCGAGATCGCCGGCCTGGGCGCAGTCAACATGGCCGCAGTGCAGGAACTGGACGAGGCCCAGGCGCGCAAGAACTATCTGGATGCCCAAGCCGAGGACCTGACCACGGCGGCCAACACCCTGGAAGAGGCGATCCGCCGCATCGACGCCGAGACCCGTTCGCGGCTGAAGGCGACCTACGACACGGTCAGCCGCGAATTCCGCAACCTGTTCACCGACCTGTTCGGCGGCGGCGAGGCGCAACTGATCCTGACCGGCGAGGAGATCCTCGACGCCGGCATGATCGTGGTCGCCCAACCGCCGGGCAAGAAGAACAGCTCCATCCACCTGCTCTCGGGCGGCGAAAAGGCCCTGACCGCGCTATCCCTGGTGTTCGCCTTCTTCCGGCTGAATCCGGCGCCGTTCTGTCTGCTCGACGAGGTCGACGCACCGCTCGACGATTCCAACACCGAGCGCTACTGCAACCTGGTGCGCAAGATGTCGGGCGAGACCCAATTCATGTTCATCACCCACAACCGCATCACCATGGAAATGGCCCAGCACCTGGTCGGCGTGACCATGCCGGAGCCGGGCGTGTCGCGCCCGGTGGCAGTGGATGTGGAGGATGCGGTGCGGCTGGCCGAGGCGGCCTAAGGGCCTGCTGAAATAGGCGCTAAGCAGGTCTGCCGGCCTTGTCCAATTCGGACGCGAAGTAGAAGCCTTGGGCGTAATCGAAGCCCAGGCTCATGGCCTGATCCAGCATGCTTTGGCTTTCGATCCCCTCGGCCACCATCTTGTAACCTGCGCTCCTGACCAGGTGGGCCACCTCACGCACCACCTGTTTTTGCCGATCATCCCCGTGTTCCAGCAATCGCATCATGCTGATGTCGAACTTGACTAGGTCGACCGGCATCGAGGCCAGGTAGCGCAGGCTGGAATAGCCGCTGCCGAAGTCGTCCAGGGCGATCAGGCAGCCGGCCTCGCGCAGCTTGTGGATCTGCTTGGTGGCCTCGTCGATCTGCTCGATCAAGGCGGTTTCGGTGATTTCGACCACGAACTTGTACTCGGGATAGACCTGCTTAAGCAGCACCAGCATGTCGGTCACCTTGTTCGAGAGCAGGCCGACCGCCGAGACGTTGATGGAGATGCCCAGATGCATGGGCACGCGGCCGAATTCCAGGTCGCGCTGGACGGCCTGGATCACCGCCTGGTCGAACTCGGCGTCGATCCGCCTGGCCTGTACCACCGGGAAGATGTCGGCCGGCAGGATGATCTCGCCATTGATCTTGATCCGGCTCAGGGCCTCGACATAGGCGGGCTCCCGGCTATCGAGTTGGACCACCGGCTGATAGCGCATCTCCATCAGGAAGGGGTCCTGGATGGTCTGATAGATCGCGGAAATGCTCTTGTTGGCGAGCAGGGGCGAGGCCTCTTGCAGTTGCTCGCCATAGATCTCGATCTTGCGGCTGTTCGGCCGTTTGGCTGCATACATGGCGATGTCGGCCTGCTTTTGCAGTTCCCCGAGCAGGATGCCGGAACTGCTATGGGCAATGCCGATGCTGATGGTGACAGGCTCTTCCACGCCGTATTGGCGGAAGTCATGGACGAGCATCCGTTCCTGGCAGCGGGCGCTGATGATTTCCGCGTTATCGGCATCGCTTTCGGCCAGCACGGTGGCGAACTCGTCACCACCCAGGCGGTAGAGGCGATCTTCGCCGCGCAAGGTGTTTTGCAGGATGGCGGCCACGGCCTTGATCACCTGGTCGCCGACCTGATGGCCATAGGTGTCGTTGATGGCCTTGAAGTGGTCGCAATCGAACAGGATCAGGGCGCACTGGCCGATCTCTCGATCTATGTTCAGGCCGCGCCAGTCTTCGTCGTAGGCACGCCGGTTGAAGACGCCGGTCAAGGGGTCGCGGCGAGCCTGATCGAAAAAGCTTTGGCTGCTGCGCTCGAGGTTCTGGTTCATCTCGCTCAAGCGCTGGTGGTAGTCATAGAAGGCCCGACGCAAGCCTTCCAGTTCGCTGATCCGCAAGGGCGTCATGGGGCAAGGCGTGCCGTTGTTGGCGTCGCTCAGGCGGCCGATTTCGCCGGCCAGCCGTCGGACGGGATGGACGAAGAAGCGGTACAACAGCCAGGCTGAGGCCAATTGGGTCAACAGCAAGAGGGCGGTCAGTTGGACGATGGTCTGTCCGTAGATCTCTCGCATGCTGTCGAAGTCCATGTTGGGCAGTCGCTTGAAGTCGAGGTGCTGGGCGAGCTGGCTGGGGTCGATCACCGTCTCGTCCGGCAGGTCGAGGTGGATGCTGTGCAGGTCGAGAAAGCGGAATTGCCGGTCCGCCCTCAACTCATCGATCAGGTCGAACATCAGGCCGCCATAGCCCAGCAGCCGATTGCCGCCGCCTTCGTCGAGAATGGGAAAGAAGTAATACAGATGGCTATTGCCCGCTTCATATTTGACCAAGATGCCGCTGGGCTTGACCGGCAATCGGTCCGGCATGGCCTGCGGGCCCTCCGCTGGCGCCAGGATCCGCCCCGACCGGTCGTACAAGCCGACGCCGTCGACGGTTTCCGGCAGGATGCCGGCCTGCTGCAGCCGGTGCCCGTGCCAAGCCGGATTGTTCTCCTTGGAGGACAGCCGTCGTTGGGTCTCGTCCCAACGGCCCAGCGATTGGGCGATGAACTGCATGCGTGCGACCATGGCCGTAGTCGCTTCCTGGGCTTCCTGCTTGGCCAGCAGAATCTCCTTCTCATTCAGCATCCGGCCGGCCCTGTCGATCTGCCACCAACCATAGAGGATCAGCAGGACCAGGATAGTCCCGATCAGGCCGAAAAATCCGGCACCCAGACGGCTGATGCTCAAGGGCGACGCGCGCAATCGAGCGATCATTTCGGCGGCAACCCGGTTTTTGTCGAGTCGGGCATGGCCAGCTCGCCGCTTGCCCCGACTAAGCGCTCGGCGGCGAGCGGCATGTTGGGAAATTCGTGGCTTGGCGAAAAGCCGGGTAGCATTGGGGCCGTCGACCTGTCGACCCGGGCCGGGTGACGGCTCGTGCGACAGCGCTGGGCATGGCTTGAAAAAACCGACAGGACCGCCAGAATCACGACCAGCCACACTCCAGACATTAAATAATGCGCACTGTGTATCGGCATGATTTCCCTTGAAACCGCCTTCGCGGCGAACGGCCCTCTGGCGGGAGCGATTCCCTATTATCGACCGCGCCCGCAGCAAATTGAAATGGCGAGTCGGGTCGAGGCCGCCCTCCATGCCCGGAGTGTTGCCGTTTTGGAGGCCGGCACCGGCACCGGCAAGACCTTGGCCTATCTGGTACCCGCCATGCTTTCGGGCGGCAAGACCATCATCTCGACCGGCACCAAGACCCTGCAGGATCAGCTGTTCCACCGCGACATCCCGGCCGTGCGCGAGGCCCTCGGCGTGCCGGTGACCGTGTCCCTGCTCAAGGGGCGGGCCAATTATGTCTGCCACTACCATCTTAAGCGGGGCCTGTCGGATGCCCGGCTGACCAGCCGCGAACTGGCTAGCCACCTGCGGCAGATCGCGCATTTTGCCGAGATCGACGACAGCGGCGACCGCATGGCCTTGAAAACAGTGCCGGAGGATTCACCGGCCTGGGCCTATGCCGTGTCCAGCCGCGACAACTGCCTGGGTGGCGACTGCCCGCACCACCGCGACTGCTTTGTGCTCAAGGCCCGCAAGCGGGCGCTGGAGGCCGATCTGGTGGTGATCAACCATCATCTCTTTTTCGCCGACGTCTGGCTCAAGGACGAGGGGGCAGGAGAACTGCTGCCGGTGGCGAATGCGGTGATCTTCGACGAAGCGCATCAGTTGCCGGAGATCGCCAGCCTGTTCTTCGGCGAAAGCCTGACCTCCGGCATGTTGCTGGAACTGGCGCGCGATGTGCGCGAAGAGGCCGACCAGGCCGCTGGCGATTTCCTGCAATTGAATCAGGCGGCGAGCGATTTCGAGCAGGCGGTGCGGCCCTTGCGGCTGCTGTTCAATCTCGCGCAGCAAAGGCTGCCGGCGCAGCGCGCCCAGGCCATGCCGGGCTTCACCCCGGCACTGGGCGAACTGCAAGAGCGCTTGCAGCGCCTGCATGGCCTGCTGGAATTGCAGGCCGAGCGTTCGGAAGGGCTGAAGAATTGCCTGGAGCGGGCTGAACTCTGCCTGGAGCGGCTGGAGGCCTGGCTGGGGCCCGACGATGAAAACAGCATCCGCTGGCTGGAACTGGGCAGCCATGCCGTCATGCTCCACGTCACGCCGCTCAATGTCAGCGAGCTGTTTTCCCGGCAGATCGAGGGCGGCGCCCGCAGTTGGCTGTTCACCTCGGCCACCCTGGCGGTGCGCGGCGATTTCAGCCACTTCCTCGATCAACTCGGCCTTGCCGGGGCACAGACCGGCTATTGGGAAAGCCCTTTCGATTACGACAGCCAGGCATTGCTCTATGTGCCCCAGAGCATGCCTGACCCGAATGCGCCGGAATACACCCGGGCCGTGGTCGAGGCGGCCTGGCCGCTGGTGCGGGCGAGCGGCGGCCGGGCCTTTCTCCTGTTCACCAGCCTCAGGGCGATGAACGAGGCCCACGGCCTGATCCAGGCCAAGATGGCAGAATCGGCCAGCCATTTTCCCTTACTCTTGCAGGGCGAGAAGAGCCGCAGCGAGTTGCTGTCCGAGTTCCGTGATCTGGGCAATGCCGTGCTGCTGGGCAGCCAGACCTTCTGGGAGGGCATCGACGTGGCCGGCGAGGCCTTGTCCTTGGTGGTGATCGACCGGCTGCCGTTCCAGCCGCCGGACGACCCGGTGCTGGCCGCCCGCATCGACGCCCTCAAGCGGGCGGGCAAGAACGCCTTCTTCGATTATCAGTTGCCGCACGCCATCATCAATCTCAAACAGGGGGCAGGGCGGTTGATCCGGCGGGAGAGCGACCGCGGGGTGCTGATGATCTGCGATACCCGCCTGGTGGAAAAATCATACGGCCGCCGCATCTGGCAGGCCCTGCCGCCGATGCGGCGCAGCCGCAAGCTGGACGATGCCCGGGCCTTTTTCCAGACCGAGCAGGCGCATGCCGATGCGTTCTGACTGGCGCCTTCGCCTGGGCCTCTGCCTGCTGCTGGCCTTGCCTGGGTCAGTGCGTGCGGCGGAGATCGAACTCCTGGTGCAGACCTCGCCGCTGGCCGGTTACCAATATCATGCCGGCCCGGCCCTCTGGCCGCTGATGCGGGTCGGTGATGCCCTGAGCCTGGTCCGCGAGCCATCCAACCCCTACGATCCCAAGGCCATTCGCGTCGAATGGCATGGCGCGCCGATCGGCTTCGTGCCGAAAATAGACAACCTGGATCTGGCCCGGCTGATGGACGGCGGCTTGAAGCCGGCTGCCCGCATCGTGCATCTGCAGGCGAGCCGAGACCCTTGGCGGCGGGTATTGTTCGAGGTCTATCTCGATCGGGCGCCCCAAGAACCGGCTACAATTCCGGCCTCGTCCAAAGATAAACGACAGGTTCAACACCAGTCTCCAGTGCCTTGAAAATACTGGCCTTCGATACCTCCACCGAATGGTGCAGCGTCGCCCTCGACATCGACGGCGCCGTCGCCAGCCAGTCCGTGCTGGCCGGGCAGAAACATTCGGAGCTGCTGCTGCCGATGCTGCACGGCCTGCTGGCCGAGGCCGGGCTCACGCTCCGCCAGCTCGATGCCCTGGCCATCGGCCAGGGGCCCGGTTCCTTCACTGGCCTGCGCATCGCCTGCGGCACGGCGCAAGGCCTGGCCTTCGGGGCGAGCCTGCCGGTGGTCGAGGTCGGCACCCTGGAGGCCATGGCGGCCCAGGCCCTGGCGCCGGGCGATGTCGATGGCGTGGTGGCCTGCGTCGATGCCCGCATGCACGAGGTCTATGCTGCGGTCTATGCCAAGACTGCCGCCGGCATCGAGGCGCGCATCGGCCCCGGCCTGTTCGCCCCGGCGCAGGCGCCATGGCCCGTGGCGGCAGGCCGCTATCTCGGCTGCGGCAGCGGCTTTGCGGCCTATGCCGAACTGCTGCAAGCGCGCTATGCCGGGCGGCTTGTCGCGGTCCGGCCCGAGTTGTATCCCCATGCCGAATGGATCGCCCGATTGGCGGCGGACAAGTGGCAGGCGGGCCAGGCCGTGGCCGCCGAGGCGGTCGAGCCGCTCTACATCCGCGACAAGGTCGCCCTGAAGACCTGCGAGCGGAGATGAACGCCGTCCTGCGCGCCCAAGCCCTAGGCTACCGGCCGATGGCCGAGGCCGATCTCGATGCCGTACTGGCCATCGAGCAGCAGGCCTACCCCTTCCCCTGGACCCTGGGCAATTTCCGGGACTGCCTGGCCTCCGGCTATCGCTGCGAAGTGGCGGAGCAGGGCGGTGAACTCGTGGGTTACAGCGTGCTCGCCAGCGGGGCCGGCGAAGGTCACATCCTCAATTGCTGTGTCGCCCCGGTGCATCAGGGCAAAGGCATCGGCCGGCAATTGATGCAGCGCTTGATGGCGAGCGCCAAGGAATACGGCATCGCCACCCTGTTTCTGGAGGTGCGGCCGAGCAATCGCCGTGCCATCGATCTCTACGAACATCTGGGCTTCGAATCCATCGGCCTGCGCCGCGGCTACTATCCGGCGGCGCAGGGCCGGGAGGACGCCTTGGTGTTGAGGCGGAAACTATGAGCTTGAGCCGCGAGGACCGCTTCAAGGAACTCGGCCTCTGGCCGGTCTGGCACCGGCGGGAAGCCAAGACGGGGCCGGCTTCGCCTGTTGCGGAAGTCGACAACGAACTGGCCCAACTCGATCTGGACGAATTGCGCGAAGCTGTGCGCACCTGCACCCGTTGCGAGTTGCACCAAACCCGCAAGCAGGCGGTCTTCGGCATCGGCGACCCCGATGCCGACTGGCTGTTCGTCGGCGAGGCGCCGGGGGCGGACGAGGACCGCCTGGGCGAGCCCTTCGTCGGCCAGGCCGGCAAGCTGCTCGACGCCATGCTGGCGGCCATCGGCTTGCAACGCGGGCGTAACGTCTATATCGCCAATGTGCTGAAGTCGCGACCGCCCGGCAACCGCGACCCGAAACCGGAAGAGGTCGCCGCCTGTCTACCTTATCTGGAGCGGCAGATCGATCTGATCCGGCCCAAGCTCATCGTCGCCCTCGGCCGCTTCGCCGCCCAGAGTCTGCTCTTGACCGACACGCCGATCTCGCGGCTGCGCGGCAAGCTGCACGAATACCACGGCGTGCCGCTGATCGTGACCTATCATCCGGCCTATCTGCTGCGCACCCCGGCCGACAAGGCCCGCGCCTGGGAGGACCTGCTGCTGGCGGCGGCGACCCTACGCGGCTTGCAAAACGCCGATGCCGCCTAAATATACGAAACGATAGACATGAAGGAGGTCACCATGCGCGCCATCTTTACTTGGCTCATCGCCCTGATCGCCGCCGCCAGCCTGTCCGGCTGCGGCTACAACACCCTGCAGGCCCAAGACGAGGGCATCAAGGCCGCCTGGTCCGAGGTGCTCAATCAATACCAGCGCCGCGCCGATCTGGTGCCCAACCTGGTCAACACCGTGAAAGGCTATGCCGCGCACGAGGCCAAGGTACTGACCGAGGTGACCAACGCCCGGGCACGGGTGGGCCAGGTCCAGGCCACGCCGGAACTGGTCAACGACCCGGCCGCCTTCCAGCAATTCCAAGCGGCCCAGGCCGAACTGTCGACAGCCCTCGGCCGTCTGCTGCTGGTGGCCGAGAACTATCCGCAATTGAAGGCGGACGGCGCATTCCGCGACCTGCAGGCGCAATTGGAGGGCACCGAGAACCGCATCACCGTGGCGCGCAACCGCTACATCAAGGCGGTGCAGGACTACAACGTCACCGTGCGCCAGTTCCCCAGCAACCTGACCGCGATGTTGTTCGGCTTTGAGACCAAGGCCAACTTCACGGTGGAGAACGAAAAGGCCATCGCGGCACCGCCCAAGGTCGATTTCGGCGGCAGCGAGCCGGCCGCAGTCGATCTGTCCAAGGGCTATTGAGGCCGATGAATCTGCGCCGCGCCCTCTGTGCGCTGCTTCTCGGCCTGTTCTCGCTGACGGCCGTCGCCGAAGTGGCGGTGCCGCCGCTCGCCGCCCGGGTGACCGACCTGACCGGCACCCTGAGCGCGGAGCAACGGGCCGGGATTGAACAGAAACTGGCGGCACTGGAGTCGGCCAAGGGCAGCCAGATCGCCGTCCTCCTGGTGCCGACCACCCAACCCGAGACCGTCGAGCAATACGCCATCCGCGTCGCCGAGGCCTGGCAACTGGGCCGCAAGGGCATCGACGACGGGGCGCTGCTGCTGGTCGCCAAGGACGACCGGACGCTGCGCATCGAGGTCGGCTACGGCCTGGAAGGGGTGATCCCGGACGCCATCGCCAAGCGGGTGATCGAGGAGGTCATCGTGCCGCGCTTCAAGCAGGGCGATTTCGCCGGTGGCATCGCGGCGGGGACCGAGGCCCTGATCAAATTGGTCGAGGGTGAGCCCTTGCCCGAACCGGTGCGCCAGGCTTCCTCGGGCATCGCCTTGTTCGAGAACGTGTTGCCGGTGGCCATGCTCTTCGTCTTCGTGGTCGGCGGGCTGCTTAGGGCCATGCTGGGCCGCTTCGTCGGCGCCTCGCTGGCGGGTGGCGTCGCTTTCTTCGGGGCCTGGCTGCTCCTGGGTTCCTTGCTCACCGGCCTGGTCATCGCCTTCGTCGTGTTCCTGATCACCTTGGCCGGCGGCGGCCGCCCCGGTTATCTCGGCGGTGGTTTCGGCGGCCGAGGGGGTGGCGGCTTCGGCGGCGGTTTTTCCGGCGGCGGCGGTGGCTTCGGCGGTGGCGGCGCTTCGGGGAGATGGTAATGAAAGCGATCACGCGCATCCTCAAGCACCTGTTCTATCCGGATTGGCTGGCCTATCGCGCCTTCCCCACGACCAGCCGTAGGGCCATCGAGCGGGCCATCAGCGAGTCGGAGGTTCGTCACGGCGGCGAGATTCGCTTTGCGGTCGAGGCCAACCTGGCCCTGGCGCCCCTGCTGCGCGGCATCAGTGCCCGGCAGCGCGCGGTCGAGGTGTACAGCCAGTTGCGGGTCTGGGACACCGAGCAAAACAACGGCGTGCTGATCTATCTCTTGCTGGCGGACCGGGATGTCGAGATCGTCGCCGACCGCGGCCTCAACAGTCTGGTTGCAGCGGCGGAATGGGAGGCGATCTGCCAGGCGATGGAAGCGGATTTCCGCCGAGGTGCCTTCGAGGCCGGCGTCCGCCAGGGCATTCGATCAATAGGCGAATTGCTCGCCCGGCATTTTCCGCCGCCGGCCGACAACCGCAACGAGTTGCCCGACCGGCCGACGCTGATCGCTTAAGGTATCTCCCTCCCCATTTATGGGCAGGGATGGGGTGGGGAATCTAAGGCGGCACACCCCCTCCCAGCCTCCCCCGTGAACGGGGGAGGGGCTATTTCTGGCCCGAGCCGTGGTGCACGTGCTCGGCGGCCTGCAATAGCCGCTCCAACTCTTCTTTGTGCACGAGCATGTTGGACTGGTGCCAGCGGCGCACCAGATACATGGTCAGCGCCACGAACAGGCTGAACAGGATGATCACCGTATAGACAGAGAGTTCGGCCCAGACCAGCACGGCGTAGAGGCCGAGCATGACCAGGATGGAGAGGTTCTCGTTGAAGTTCTGCACCGCGATGGAGTGGCCGGCACCCATGAGGATGTGGCCGCGGTGCTGGAGCAGGGCGTTCATCGGCACCACGAAGAAGCCGGCCATGGCGCCGACCGCGAGCATGAGCACGATGGCCGGGATGGTGCCCTTGACGAAGACCATGAAGGCGGCCGAGATGCCCATGACGATGCCGACGGTGATCACCTTGACCGACTGGTGGATGGGGATCAGCTTGCCGGCCAGCACGGCGCCGATGGCGATGCCGATAGCGAAAACCACCTGCAGATAGGCCGCCTCGTGCAGCGGGATCTGCAAGACCTCCTCGGCCCAGCGCAGCATGATGAACTGCAAGGTGGCGCCGGCACCCCAGAACAAGGTGGTGACCGCCAGGGTGATCTGGCCCAGCTTGTCGATCCAGAGCAGACGCACGCAGTGGGCGAAGTCGCGGATCATGTAGATCGGCGATTTGTGGGCCACCCGGTGGTCGACGCCGGTGTCGGGAATCCACAGGTTGAACAGGGCGGCCACCAGATAGAGCAAGGCAATGGCGATCATGCTGTAGTCGAGCGGCGACTGGAACAGGCCGCCACCCAGCAGGCTGCCGAAGATGAATTCATCGACATTGTGAAAAGCCCCCTGGATCATGGGACTGATCAGCCAGCCGCCCAGGATGGTGCCGAGGATGATGGCGGCCACGGTCAGGCCTTCGATCCAGCTATTGGCCAACACCAATTTGCTGTGCGGCAGGTACTCGGTGAGGATGCCATATTTGGCCGGCGAGTAGGCCGCCGCCCCGAGGCCGACCACGGCATAGGCATAAAGCGGATTGAGTCCGGCGATCATCATGGCGCAACCGCCGATCTTGATGGTGTTGCTGATCAACATGACCCGGCCCTTGGGCATGGAGTCGGCGAAGGCGCCGACGAAGGCGGCCAGGACCACATAGGAAATGGTGAAAAACAGCTTGAGCAGGGGTTCGTATTCGGCCGGGGCCTGGATCTCCCGCAGCATGGCGATGGCGGTGATCAGGAGGGCATTGTCGGCCAGCGCGGAAAAAAATTGCGCGGCCATGATGATGTAAAAGCCTCGATTCATTAACGGCTCGAGATCACGTTATCGTTTTCTGAGGTGTCCTTATACCACGCTGAGCATGACGCCAGCCACCCGGCAGTGCGCCCTTCGATGCCCGGCATGAATGGACTACTCTTGCCTGACAAAGTGTGGTTGAATTGCATAATTAATTTTTATCTGTCTATTAAACAAGCAATGGCTGATCGGCGCATCCAAGTCTTCTATACCGTTGCCAAGCAGCTGTCCTTTACCAAGGCGGCAGAACAGCTGTTCATGACCCAGCCTGCGGTGACCTTCCAGGTCAAGCAATTGGAAGAGCATTTCAATGCCCGCCTGTTCGAGCGCTCGCACGGCAAGATTTCGCTGACGCCGGCCGGCGAACTGGTCTTGGATTACGCCGAGCGCATCCTCAACCTCACCGCCGAGATGGAGGCTCGCGTCTCCGAGCTGACCGGCCAGGTGAGCGGCCCGCTGCTGATCGGGGCCTCGACCACCATCGCAGAATATATCCTGCCGCGCATGCTGGGCGAGTTCAAACAGATGCACCCGGAGACCCAGGCCCGCCTGACCGTGGCCAACTCCGAGACCATCGAGAACAAGGTGGCCGAGCATACCCTGGACCTGGGCCTGATCGAGTCGCCCTCGCATCACCCCAACCTGGTCACCCGCGCCTGCTGCGAGGACGAACTGGTGATGATCTGCTCGCCCCGGAACGAGTTGGCCCAGTTGAAAACGGCTTCGCCCAAGCAATTGGCCGGACATCCCTATATCACCCGCGAATCGGGCTCGGGCACCCGCGAGGTGATCGACGAGTACTTCAGCAGCAACGGCCTGCCGGCCGATGAAATCAACCTGAGCATGGAGTTGGGCAGCCGCGAGGCGATCAAGGGCGCGGTGGAGGCCGGCCTGGGCTTCGCCATCGTCTCCAGCACCACCGTGGCCAAGGAAGTGAAACTGGGCGAACTGACTGCCGTGACCCTGAATCCGCCCCTGCGCCGGCAACTGACCCTGGTCTATCCGCAAGAGAAATTCCGCAGCAAGCTGCTGCAAGCCTTCCTCGATTACATGAGTTCCTGCACGCTGCTCAACGAAATCACCAACAACAAGAAGTAAGACCATGAACCAGGACGAGCGCCGTCTCCTGCGCCTGTTTCGAGGCTTGAGCGAGACCCAGCGCACCAGCCTGTTCGACTTCGCCGAGTTCCTGGCCAGCCGCGCCGCAAGCGAGGCGCCGGCCCTGCCCCAGACCCCACTCGACATCCCGCGCCCCGCCGAAGAGAGCGTAATCCAGGCGATCAAGCGGCTGAAGGCCACCTATCCCATGCTCACCGGCGACAAGCTCTTGCACGAAACCTCCGGCCTGATGACCCAACACATCCTGCACAAGCGTCCGGCCCCGGAAGTCATCGACGAGCTCGAAGCGATGTTCCGCCGGCAGTTCGAACACCACGGCCATGGCGAATAGGCGCATCCTGGGCGACAATAGCGTGATCTAGGAGAGCACCATGAGCAACGCCGATCAAGCCGAACTCGACAAATTCAGCGCCCTGGCCCATCGCTGGTGGGACCCGAACAGCGAGTTCCGGCCCTTGCACGAAATCAATCCCCTGCGTCTGGAGTGGATCAACGACCTCGCCCAACTCGGCGGCAAGGTCGTGCTCGACGTCGGCTGCGGCGGCGTCATCCTGGCCGAGGAGATGGCGGGGAAAGGGGCCGAGGTCACCGGCATCGACCTGTCGGAGAAGGCGCTCAAAGTGGCCAAGCTGCACAAGCTGGAATCCGGCGTTAAGGTCGACTACCGGCTGATCGCCGCCGAAGCCCTGGCTGCCGAACGGCCGGCCAGTTTCGATGTGGTCACCTGCATGGAGATGCTGGAGCACGTGCCCGACCCGGCCAGCACCGTGGCGGCCTGCGCCCATCTGGTCAAGCCGGGCGGCTGGGTGTTCTGCTCCACCATCAACCGCAACCCCAAGAGTTATCTGTTCGCCATCCTCGGCGCCGAATACATCCTCAAGATGCTGCCACGCGGCACCCACGACTGGGCCAAGTTCCTCAAGCCCTCCGAACTGGCCGGCTTCGGCCGCCAGGCCGGCCTGGAGTTGAGTGAGGTGATGGGCATGACCTACAACCCGATCACCAAGGTCTACAAGCTGGAGCGGGACACCGACGTCAATTACCTGATGGCCTTCCGCCGGCCCTGATAGTAATGACACCAGCAGCTTACCGGACCGTCTTCTTCGACCTCGACGGCACCCTGGTCGACACCGCGCCGGACCTGGGCTACGCCCTCAATCAACTGCGCCAACGGCAAGGCCTGGCCCCGCTGGCAGATGCGGTCATCCGGCCGCAGGCCTCGCATGGGGCCCGCGGCCTCCTGCAACTGGGCTTCAACATCACGCCGGAAGACGCTGATTTCCAGGCCCTGCGCCAGGAATTCCTGGCCATCTACGAAGCCAACCTGGTGCGGCTATCGCGGCTGTTTCCCGGCATGGCCGATCTGCTGTCGCATTTGGAAGCTTCGAACATCCGCTGGGGCGTAGTGACCAACAAGCCGGAGCGCTTCACCGTGCCCCTGCTGCGTGGCCTCGATCTGCTGGAGCGGGCGGTCTGCGTGGTCAGCGGCGACACCTGCCCGCAGCCCAAGCCGCATCCGGCACCCATGCTGCACGCCTGCCGCCTGGCCGGCGCCGCCCCGAAAGAGTGTTTGTATGTTGGCGATGCCGAGCGCGATGTCGAGGCCGCCCGTGCCGCCGGCATGCCGACGGTCATCGCCCGCTACGGCTATCTCGGCGAGAGCGACCGACCGGAAGAGTGGGGCGCGGCCGGCTACATCGACACGCCTGAAGATCTATTCGATTGGCTCATGCAGCCAATTCGAGAATCGACTTGAACTTTTTCCGATTCAGGGCATCATACTCACTGTTCTATGGGGGCGACCTGGTTTCGACGTGGGTTGCAAAGCAGTTAGGGCATACCGAGGAGCGGGCTACCTCGTTAATCCATCCGTCAAAAAGATAGTCGCCAACGACGAATCTTACGCTCTGGCCGCTTAAGGCCGGACGCTGCACCGATCGGCCTGCGGGTCGGGCTGGGTAAAACCAGCAGCAGCGTCATAAACAGCAGGAGCAAGGCAAGCCTGAGCCGCGGGGGCTTGCACGGAAACCTAGCGGATCGCTCGTAACCAGCCTGCCGGTCGGCGGGTTGCGGGTCAAATCAAACGACCAGGCTAAGTATGTAGAACTGACTGTAGAGGGCTTGCGGACGCGGGTTCGATCCCCGCCGCCTCCACCAATCAAGCAATAGGCCACCCTAGCGGTGGCCTTTTTGCTTTATGGAGGCGGTCGGGTTCGCTGAGCGACCACCGGTCGCGAAGGACGCAAGCGCACGCGATTGCGGGCCCGCAG
>JACAEC010000056.1 GCA_013389055.1 Hydrogenophilaceae bacterium | reverse complement strand
TCCCAGGTGCTCGCGATCTTGATGAGCACGCGATCGCGCAAGATGCCGTCGGATTCGTAGAGATCGATCAGTCGTCGCGCCTTGGCCTCGGTTGCCCCGGTGTCGAAGCTGAGCCGGGCGTCCACCTCGGTCGAGACGCGTCCCGGGACCAGTTCCAGGATGCGGCGGCCGAAGCCCACGAACAGGTGGTCGATGACCTCGCCGAGGCGGGCGTTAGCATCGGCGCTTACCGGAGCCGCCGCGATTGCCTCGTCGATGATCGGGCGGTAGCGCGCCTCCTGGGCTGCCTTGAAGATCAGGCTCGGGTTGGTCGTCGCGTCCTGCGGCTTGAAGCGCGCGATGGACTCGATGTCGCCCGTGTCCGCGACGATCACCGAGTGCCGTTTCAGGCCGTCGAGCTGGCTCGTCACAGCGACCACGTCCAGTTGCGCATGTCCTCGCGGTCGATGCCGTATTCGTGCGCGTAGTTGCGAGCCTCGATCTGAAGGTCGCGCATCTTCTCCTTGAAATGTGCGCCCGCCACCTGTAGTCGCGGCACCCGGTCGATCACGTCGATGGCGAGACTGAAGCGGTCCACCTCGTTGTCGATCGCGAGCTCGAGCGGCGTGTTGATGTTGCCCTTCTCCTTGTAACCGCGCACGTGCAGGTTCGCGTGGTTACGGCGGCGATAGGCGAGGCGGTGGATCAGCCACGGGTAGCCGTGGAAGTTGAAGATGATCGGCTTGTCGGTCGTGAACAGCGTGTCGAAGTCGCGGTCCGAGAGGCCGTGCGGATGCTCCTTGGGCGGCGTCATCCTGTAGAGATCCACGACGTTGACGAAGCGGATCTTCAGGTCCGGGAAGTGCTGGCGGAGCAGCTCCACGGCCGCGAGCGCCTCCTGCGTCGCGATGTCGCCGCAGCCCGCCATCACGACGTCGGGCTCGGCACCCTGGTCGTTGCTCGCCCAGTCCCAGATGCCGACGCCCTTGGTGCAGTGCTTGATCGCGGCGTCCATGTCGAGGTACTGAAGGTGCTTCTGCTTGTCGCAGACGATCACGTTGATGTCGTCGGTGCTCTCGAGGCAGTGGCTCGATACCGACATCAGGCAGTTGGAGTCCGGCGGCAGGTAGATGCGCGTCACCGCCGGGCTCTTGTTCACCACGACGTCGAGGAAGCCCGGATCCTGGTGCGTGAAGCCGTTGTGGTCCTGGCGCCAGACGGTCGAGGTGATCAGCAGGTTCAGCGACGACACCGGCGCGCGCCACGACAGCTCGCGCGAGGCGGTGAGCCACTTCGCGTGCTGGTTGAACATCGAGTCGATGACGTGGACGAAGGCCTCGTAGGTCGAGAAGAAGCCATGCCGGCCGCTGAGCAGATAGCCCTCCAGCCAGCCCTCCAGGGTGTGTTCCGAGAGCACCTCCATGACTCGCCCATCCGGCGCGAGTTCGCCGCCGTCGGCGTCCACCGGCAGGCTCTCGGCCAGCCAGGTCTTCTTGCTCGCCTGATAGACCGCGGCCAATTTGTTCGAGGTGGTCTCGTCCGGACCGAAGACGCGGAAGTTGTCCGGGTTGTGGCGCAGGATGTCGCGTAGGAATTCGCCCAAGGGATAGGTGTTCTCCACCTGCGATCGGCCGGGTTCGTCGACCTTGACGGCATAGTCGCGGAAATCCGGCAGGCGCAGGGCCCGGCGCAACAGGCCGCCGTTGGCATGGGGGTTGGCGCTCATCCGGCGGCTGCCCTTGGGGGCCAGGGCCTTGAGCTCGGGCATGAGGCGGCCGCTGGCATCGAACAACTCGTCCGGCCGATAGCTCTTCAGCCATGCCTCCAGCTGTTGCAGATGGGCGGGGTTGTCGCGCACATTGGCCAGGGGCACCTGGTGGGCGCGCCAAGTACCCTCGACCTGATGGCCGTCCACTTCGCGGGGTCCGGTCCAACCCTTGGGGCTGCGCAGCACGATCATCGGCCAGCGCGGCCGGGCCGGCCTGCCGCTGGAACGGGCCTGTTGCTGGAGGGCGCGGATGGTCAGCACGCACTGTTCCAGGGTGGCGGCCATGGCCTGGTGCATGGCCATCGGGTCGTCGCCTTCGACGAAATGGGGCGTCCAGCCATAGCCCTCGAACAGCTGTTTCAGTTCCTCGTGGCTGATGCGCGAGAGCACGGTGGGGTTGTTGATCTTGTAGCCGTTGAGGTTGAGGATGGGCAGCACGGCCCCGTCGCGGATGGGGTTGAGGAACTTGTTGCTGTGCCAGGCGGTGGCCAGCGGCCCGGTCTCCGCCTCGCCGTCGCCGACCATCACCGCCACCAGCAAATCCGGATTGTCGAAGGCCGCGCCGAAGGCATGCGCGATGGAATAGCCCAGCTCGCCGCCCTCGTGGATGGAGCCCGGGGTCTCCGGCGTGCAGTGGCTGCCGATGCCGCCGGGGAAGGAGAACTCCTTGAAGAATTGCCGCATGCCGTCGAGGTCTTCGCCCTTGTTGGGGTAGACCTCCGAATAAGTGCCCTCCAGGTATGCCGGACCCAGGATGCCCGGCGCGCCGTGGCCGGGGCCGGCCAGAAAGATGGCGTCGAGGTCGTGCTTGACGATCAGGCGGTTGAGGTGCAAGTAGCTGAAAGAGAGGGCGGGGCTCGCGCCCCAGTGGCCCAGCAGCCGTTGCTTGATGTGCGCCGCTTGCAGCGGCTCGCGCAGCAGCGGGTTGTCCTGCAGATAGATCATGCCGGCCGCCAGGTAATTGCAGGCCCGCCACCAGGCATGCAGTTGTTCCAGTTCTTCGGCTTGCAGCGGGGTAACGCTCTGAGACAGGTCGTTCATGGTCTTGCCCTTCCTGGGGTGTGCGGCCGCGGCGCTGCCGGCATGTTCCCTAGCAGTATAGGCAAAACGTCTTACCGGACGATGAACCTGCGGCTAGGCCGTGGCCAGTGCGTAAGCCTGGTGGGCGATGACCAGTTCTTCGTTGGTGGGGATCACCCAGGCGGAGATCGGGCTGCCTGCGCTGCTGATGCGCGGCCCCTGGTCATTGTTGGCCGCCGGGTCGAGTTCCAGGCCGAGCCAGGCCAGTGCCTGGCAGATGCGAGCCCTCACCGGCGCGGCATGTTCGCCGATGCCGGCGGTGAAGACCAGGGCATCCAGCCCGCCGACGGCCACCGCCAGAGCGCCGATGGTCTTGGCGACGTGGTAGACGTAGTGCGCCACCGCGGCTTGCGCTTCGGGCTGGTCGCTCTCCAGCAGTTGCCGCATGTCGGAACTGATGCCGGATAGGCCGAGCAGGCCCGAGCGCTTGTGCAGCAGGTCGGACACCGCGGCGAGGTCCATGCCCCGCTCGCGCATGAGATAGAGCGGGATGGCGGGGTCGATGGCGCCGCAGCGGGTGCCCATGGGCAGGCCGTCCAGCGGCGTGAAGCTCATGGTGGTCTCGACGCTTTTGCGTTGCTTCATGGCGCACAGGCTGGCGCCGTTGCCCAGGTGGGCGACGATCACCCGGCCCTCGGCCCGGTCGCCGAGATAGTCGGGCAGCACGGAGGCGATGTAGTCGTAAGACAGGCCGTGGAAGCCATAGCGGCGCACGCCCGCCTCGGTGATCTCCGGCGGCAGGGCGAAGCGCTGAGCCAGCTCGGGCATGGTCCGGTGAAAGGCGGTGTCGAAGCAAGCCACCTGCGGCAGCTCGGGCCGCGCCTGCATCATGGCGCGGATGCCGGCCAAATTGTGGGGCTGGTGCAAGGGGTCGATGGGGATCAGCCTTGCCAACTTCGCCATCACTGCCTCATCCACCCGCACCGGTGCCGCGTGATCGACGCCGCCGTGCACCACCCGATGACCGGCGGCGACGAGGTGCAGGCCGTCGAGTCGTGGTGCCAGCCAGGCCAGCAGCGCCTGCATCGCCTCGTCGTGGTTGTCTGCGGCGAGCAGCGTATCGAGACGTTCCTCGGCATCAGGTGCGAGGCTCACCCGCATGCGCGATTCGCCGCCGATCTCTTCGATGATGCCGCGATAACGGGCCTCGAAGGTCGGGCCGAGCGCGACCCGATAGAGGGCGAACTTCAGGCTCGATGAGCCGGCGTTGATGACGAGAAGGGCGTTTTCCATGGCGGGTTGAGGGCTAGAAGCCGAAGTACATACCTAGGCCATAGTAAGTGATCTCGTCCCGATAGAACTGGCCGTAGGGCGAGTGGCCTTGATAGTACTCGCCCATGATGCGCAGGCGTCGGTTGCCCGGTCGAGGTGTGCCGAATTCCAGGCCGGCCTTGAGGCTGGCATCGGGCGACCAGCCATGCTCTTCCCAACTTTTGATATCCAGCCCGCCGATCAGGCGGCCACTGCCGAGAACTTTGCCGGTGCCTCGGTATTCCAGGCCGCCGTGCAAGCCTGCCCGATCCAGATCGGTGGGGTCGCGGTGCAGGAAATACTCGCCGCCGAAATAGCCGCGCCACTCCGGCCATTCGTAGGAGAGCAGCAGCTCCAGCGATTCGAAGCTCAGGTTGACCCGCTCGGGCTGCACCCGCAGCAGGAATTCATCGCCCAGGTGCGAACTCTGGTGGTAGAGGCGCAGCCGCGCCGACCACGGGGCGTGGCGGTAGGTGATGGGGAGGCCGATGGTGTAGTCGGCGTTGACCAGATCGGTGGAGGGCGCCTCCAGGTTGAACTGGGCGAACAGGGCCCCGGAAATCCCGATTTGCAGGCCGTCGCCTGGATTTTTTCCCTCCAGCCGATGGAAGCCGAAGGTCTCGCCGAAACCCACCACGCCCAAGGTGGTGTCAGCGGTAGGTCCGTCCAGTCGTCCGGCAGCGATGAAGAATTGGGCTTGCTTGGGGTCGGCGATCAAGGGCAGGAACAGTTCACCTTCCGGGAAGGGCTCGCTATCCGCCTTCAGCCCCAAGAAGCTGTAGACCCGCTCGCGGCGGGAGCCTTCGGAGGGTGCGATAGCCTCTTTGGCGGCCAGCTTCACTACCTGCACGCCGGCCAGCGTGCTCAGGGCGGCTTCGATCCTGGACTGCAAGATTGGATCGGCTTCGGTCAGCACCACCGTGACCGAGCCGTCTCTGGCCTTCACGCGGAACTGCTCCCGGTCGAGTTTCAACTCGCGTTCCAGGATGGCGCTGACGTAACCGGTCATATAGGCATCGTCGTCCGAAACGGCAAACGCGGGCGTGGCGAAGCCAAGAGCGAGGGCCAGGCTGAGAGCGGCCGGCAGCACAGGGTGGAGCGCTTTGTTCATTCTGTTCAGTCGCAGCAGGGACTGCATCCCGGCTCTCCCGAGGCAAGCACAGCGTAAAATGGGCCAAGCAAATTCAGTATGAATGTTAACAAAGCCATGCGCCCATCATTTCGATCCTTGTGTCTCTGGGGACTTCTGGGCGCCTGCTTGCCGGCGGCGGCGGGGCAGCTTGTCGGCGGCGAATTCGAGTACACGGTAAAGCCGGGCGATTACCTGATCCTGATCGGCGCCCGCTTCGGCCAGGACCCGCGGCGTCTGGCGCAGGATAATGCCGTGCCCTGGGATGCGTTGATCCACCCCGGCCAGAAACTGCGGCTGAACAATCGCCATATCGTGCCCGAGGCCCTTGAGGACGGCATCCTCATCAACGTCCCCCAGCGCATGCTCTATCTGTTTCGCGCCGGCAAGCTGGCGGCCCATTACCCTGTCGGCCTGGGCCGGCCGACATGGCCCACGCCCTTGGGGCGGCGCACGATTCGCAGCAAGGAGATCGACAAGGAATGGCAGGTGCCGCCCTCGATCCAGGCGGAGATGCGCCAGGCAGGCGAGCCGGTGCTGACGCGGGTGCCACCCGGACCGGAAAACCCCCTGGGCATGCACTGGATGGGCCTGAAGCCGGGCTGGTGGGGCATCCACGGCACCAATGCCCCGGCCAGCGTCTACGCTTTCCGCAGCCACGGCTGCATCCGCCTGCATCCCGACGATGCCGCCGATCTCTTCAGCCGAGTCCGCATCGGCGAGCCGGTCGACATCGTCTACCGTCCTGTCCTCTTGGCGCAGTTGCCCGATGGGGCCGTCTACCTCGAGGTTCATCGGGATATCTATGGTCGCGGCATCGATCTCTGGCAGGCATTCCGCCAGGCTGCGGAGCAGGCGGGACTGCTGGATCGGCTGGACCGAACCCTGGCCAGCCAGGCCATGACGAACGGGGAAGGTATCGCCAAGCGCGTGGGGCCGCGGTCCTTACGCTGATCGCATTGAGGCCTGCGATCCCTGGAATGGCGGCCTCCGGATGCAACTGTCATCAATTCGACCTGTCAAATTGCTACAGTTAATTAAATTAACTCCAAGCAAACCGCTCATGTCCCAAGTGATCAAGAACGTTTACGAATTCATCCATGTGCCGCGGGTGGCCTATTTCTCCATGGAGATCGCGCTGGCCAACGAGATCCCAACCTACAGCGGCGGCCTGGGCGTGTTGGCCGGCGATACCTTGCGCGCGGCCGCCGACATGGCCCTGCCCATGGTGGCGGTGACCCTGGCCTCCCGGGCCGGCTACTTCCGCCAGGAGATCGATGCCGAGGGCCGCCAGGTCGAGCATGCCGACCTGTGGGAACCGAGCCGATACGCCACCCGGCTCGATGCCGCAGCAGCCCTCAGCCTGGACGGGCGCCAAGTCTGGATCGGAGGCTGGCTCTATGTGGCCCGTTCGCGCACGGGCGGCGGCATCCCGGTGCTGCTGCTGGATACCGATCTTGCGATCAACGACCCGCAGGACCGGGAGATCACCCATTATCTCTATGGCGGCGACGAGACCTACCGCATCAAGCAGGAGGTCGTGCTCGGCGTCGGTGGTCTGGCCATGTTGCAGGCCTTGGGCTTCAAGTTGCTCGGCTATCACATGAACGAGGGCCATTCCGCCTTTCTCACCCTGGCCCTGTTGCGGCGCCATGCCTATCCGCCCGAGGACCTGCGGCCGGGCGAAAGCCCCTACAACCTGCCACGGGTGCGCGAGATGTGCACCTTCACCACCCATACCCCGGTCGACGCCGGCCAGGACAAGTTTCCCTACGAACTGGTGCAGCGCATCTACGGCGATTTGCTCGACCTCGGCACGGTGAAGATGCTCGGCGGCGAGGACAGGCTCAACATGACCCGGCTGGCGCTCAACCTGTCCGAATATGTGAACGGCGTGGCCAAGCGCCATGCCGAGACCTCCAGGAAACTGTTTCCCGGCTACGCCATGCATGCCGTGACCAACGGGGTGCATTCCTCCACTTGGACCTGCCTGCACTTCGGCGCCCTGTACGACCAGCATGTGCCCGGCTGGTGCCACGAGCCGGAGCTGCTCTCCCGGGCCGACCGCATTCCCGACGACAAGATTTGGGAGGCGCATGTCCATGCCAAGCAGGACCTGATGGACAAGGTCAGGCAGATCACCGGCGTCGAGCTGGACCCGAACCAACCCATTCTGGGCTTCGCCCGGCGTATGACCGCCTACAAGCGTCCGGAACTGCTGTTCGCCGACATCGCGCGGCTGAAGGCCATTGCCGGCAAATGGCCTTTCCAGTTGGTGATGGCGGGCAAGGCCCACCCCAGGGATGAGGGTGGCAAACGGCTGATCGCGGCGCTGCATGCCCACCTGCGCGAGCTGGCCGGCGTCGTCCCCATGACCTTCCTGCCCAACTACGATATGGACATGGCGCTGGCCATGGTCTCGGGTGCGGACGTCTGGCTCAACACCCCGTTGCGGCCACTGGAGGCTTCGGGCACCAGCGGCATGAAGGCCGCCTTCAACGGCGTGCCCCAGCTTTCGGTGCTGGACGGCTGGTGGCTGGAGGGCTGCATCGAGGGGGTGACCGGCTGGGCCATCGGCGACGACAACCCCAATGCCAACGGTGGCGATGCGGCCATGCTCTACGACAAGCTGGAACGAGTGGTGCTGCCGCTTTGGTACGAAGACCGCGCCGGCTGGGTCGCCGTCATGAAGGGGGCCATCAGCAAGAATGCCTCCTATTTCAACAGCCACCGCATGATGCGGCGCTACGCCACCGAGGCCTATCTGCGCTGAGCGATTGCTTGATGCCCCGCTGGCCGCAGGGCATCATTGGGTGACAATGAAGATCGCCCTCGCTCAATTCAATCCCGTGGTCGGAGACCTGGCAGGCAATGCGGCCCGTATCGCCGAACTGGCCGACCAGGCGGCCGTGGCCGGCGCCGCCCTGCTGCTTACCCCGGAACTCGCCCTCTGCGGCTACCCGCCCGAAGACCTGGCCCTGCGCGACGACTTCTATCATGAGAACGCCCGGGTGCTCGCCGGCCTGGCCAAGCACCTGCCCCAGGGCCTGGCCGTGGTGGTCGGCCACCCGCTCGTGGCCGCCGGCCGCCGCTACAACGCCGCCACGGTCTTGCGTGACGGTCAGACCCTCGGTGTCTACCGCAAGCAGCACTTGCCCAACTACTCCGTGTTCTACGAGGTGCGCACCTTCAGCCCGGGCAGCGGGCCTTGCGTGTTCGAGCTGGAAGGGGTGCGCTTCGGCCTCAACATTTGCGAGGACATCTGGTTTCCCGAGCCCGTGGCCCAGGCCAAAGCGGCCGGCGCCGAAGTCATGCTGGTGCTCAACGCCTCGCCCTTCCATATCGGCAAGCAGACCGAACGCCATGCCGTGGCCCGCGCCCGGGTCCAGGAAAACAATCTCCCCATCGTTTACCTCAACATGGTCGGCGGCCAGGACGAGCTGGTCTTCGACGGCGGCTCCTTCGCCATGGATGCCCAGGGCGAAGTCAGCGCCCAATGCCCGGCCTTCGAGGAGGGGCTGCACCTGATCGAGCTGAACGCGGGCGTGCCCAGCGGCGACTGGCACGACTGGCCGGGCATCGAGGCCAGCGTCTACCAGGCCCTGGTGGTCGGGGTGCGTGACTACATCGGCAAGAACGGCTTCGCCGGTGCGCTCATCGGCTTGTCGGGCGGCATCGACTCCGCCCTCACCGTGGCGGTGGCGGCCGATGCCCTGGGGCCGGAGCGGGTGCACGCCGTGATGATGCCCTCGCGCTACACCGCCGACATCAGCCTTGAAGACGCCGAGCAACTGGCGAAGAACCTCGGCGTGCATTACAGCGTGCAGCCGATCAAGCCCATGTTCGACGCCTTCCTCTCCGAGCTGGCCGGTGAATTCGCCGGCCGCGCGGCCGACACCACCGAGGAAAACATCCAGGCCCGCATCCGCGGCGTGCTACTGATGGCGCTTTCAAATAAGTTCGGCAAGCTGGTGCTCACCACCGGCAACAAGAGCGAAATGGCCACCGGCTACGCCACGCTCTACGGCGACATGGCCGGCGGCTACGCGGTGCTGAAGGACATCTCGAAGACCCTGGTCTGGGCGCTCTCGCGCTACCGGAACACCCTGTCGCCGGTGATTCCCGAGCGCATCATCACCCGGCCGCCCTCGGCCGAGCTCAAGCCCGACCAGGTCGACCAGGACTCGCTGCCGCCCTACCACATCCTGGACGCGATCATGGAGCGCTACGTCGAACTCGACCGCTCGCCGGCCGAGATCGTGGCCGAGGGCTTCGATGAGGCCACCGTGCGCCGGGTGGTGCGCCTGATCGACGCTTCCGAATACAAACGGCGCCAGGCCCCGCCCGGTATCCGCGTCACCCGGCGTGGCTTCGGGCGCGATCGGCGCTATCCTATTACCAACAAGTACCGTGCCCCCTTCAGGTGATGCTCCGCCGTCCCTCACCCTCGCTCCCTCTCCCGGAGGGAGAGGGAAGTTAAAGCCCTTCCCCCTCCGGGAGAAGGGTTGGGATGAGGGAAGGTTCGACCAAGAATGGGCTCGTGCTATTGAGCATGGCTCGTTTGCTCGGCAAGTTTGAGCCGCGAATGAAAAAACTGCGTTAATCTGAGAAAGACAAATTCAGGAGAGAACCATGAAAAAGATCGAAG
>JACAEC010000117.1 GCA_013389055.1 Hydrogenophilaceae bacterium | reverse complement strand
GTGGTCGACCTGGCCCAACTGGGCGAGCGCACCCTGCACATCGATTGCGACGTGATCCAGGCCGACGGCGGCACCCGCACCGCCAGCATCACCGGCGCCTATGTCGCGGTGCACGACGCCATCGAGTGGCTGGTCAAGGAGGGCAAGCTGCCGGCCTCGGTCATCCGGGAGCCGGTGGCGGCGGTGTCGGTCGGCATCTACCAGGGCTTGCCGGTGCTGGACCTCGACTATGCCGAGGACTCGGACTGCGACACCGACATGAACGTGGTGATGACCGGCTCCGGCGGCATCATCGAGGTGCAGGGCACGGCCGAGGGTGCGCCGTTCAGCCGGGCCGAACTGGAGGCCCTGCTCAACCTGGCCCAGGCCGGCATCGCCCAGCTGGTGAGCAAGCAACAGGCGGCGATCAAGGAGTGAAAAAATGAAGAAGGTGGTCATCGCTTCCAACAACCCGGGCAAGCTGCGCGAGATCGGCCGCATCCTCGAGCCCTTGGGCATCGAGGCCCATCCCCAGGGCGCCTTCGGCGTGCCCGAGTGTCCCGAGCCGCACGTCACCTTCGTCGAGAACTGCATCGCCAAGGCTCGCCACGCCTCGGCGCATACCGGTCTGCCGGCGCTGGCCGACGACTCCGGCATCTGCGTCGATGCCTTGAACGGCGCGCCCGGCGTCTATTCCGCCCGCTATGCCGGCGAGCCCAAGAGCGACGAGCGCAACAACCAGAAGCTGATCGAGGCCCTGCAGGGCCAGGCCAATCGCAAGGCGCATTACTACTGCGTGATGGTCTATGTCCGCTACGCCGACGATCCGCAGCCGATCATCGCCGAGGGCGCCTGGCACGGCGAGATCATCGACAGCCCGCGCGGTGCCGGCGGTTTCGGTTACGACCCCTATTTCCTGGTGCCCGAACTGGGCAAGACCGGGGCGGAACTGCCGCAGGACGACAAGAATGCCATCAGCCATCGCGGCCAGGCCTTGCGCGCCCTGGTGGAGAAGTTGCAGCAGCTTGGCTGAGTCGGTCGTCCGGTTGCCCGGCGGGCTCGCGGCCCCGCCGCCGCTCACCCTCTACATCCACATCCCGTGGTGCGTGCGCAAGTGCCCATATTGCGATTTCAATTCGCACGCCCAGCGCGGCACCTTGCCCGAGGCGGCCTATGTCGAGGCCCTGAGCCGGGATCTGGAATCGGCCCTGCCCATGATCTGGGGCCGGCCCATCGAGGCGGTGTTCTTCGGCGGCGGCACGCCCAGTCTGTTCTCGCCCGAGGCGATCGACGCCATCCTGACCCGGGTGCGCACCCTGACCCGGCTCAATCCCCTGGCCGAGATCACCTTGGAGGCCAACCCCGGCACCTTCGAGCGCGAGCGTTTCCAGGGCTACCGCGCGGCCGGGGTGAACCGGCTCTCGCTCGGCATCCAGAGCTTCAATGATGACCATCTGCGCGCCCTGGGTCGCATCCACTCGGCAGTCGAGGCGACTCGCGCGGCCGAAGCAGCGCTGGACCTGTTCGGCAGCGTCAACCTCGACCTCATGTATGCCCTGCCGGCTCAGGACTTGGCGCAGGCCGAGGCCGATCTGCGCCGGGCCATCGCCCTGGGGCCGCAGCACCTGTCCGCCTATCACCTGACCCTGGAGCCGAACACCGCCTTCGCCGCCAACCCGCCCAGCTTGCCGGACGACGAAGCGGCGGCCGATATGCAGGAACGGATCGAGGCCATGCTGGTGGATGCGGGCTATCAGCATTACGAAACCTCGGCCTTCGCCAAGCCCGGCAGCCACTGCCGGCACAACCTCAATTACTGGCTGTTCGGCGACTATCTGGGGCTGGGGGCGGGTGCCCATTCCAAGCTGTCGTTCCACGACAAGATCCTGCGTCAGGCCCGGGTGAAGCACCCGGAGGACTACCTGCGCAAGGCGGGCACGCCGGAGGGGGTGTCGGAGGAGCGGCGACTGCGCCGGAGCGATCTGCCCTTCGAATTCATGATGAATGCCCTGCGCCTGATCGATGGCTTCGATCCGCGCCTATACCAGGAACGCACGGGACTGCCCTTGAGCCAGGTCGAGGCCAAGCTGACTGCCGCCGAGGCTCGTGGCCTGATCGAGCAGGGGCCGGAGCGTATCCGGCCCACCTTGGCAGGGCAGCGGTTCCTGAATGAACTCCTGCAGTCGTTCTTGAACTGACTGTCCTGTGCCGCCCCCCCCAGCTTGTAAAAAATTTTTAATTGTTGGCTGGTATGGTTCTACTAGGCTTAGAATAGAATTTGTGGCGTGTTTAATGCGCTGCTGCGCACATCTAAAAAACGAGGCCGCAGGCGCAGTCGACTAGAGCGGCCGATCGACAGGAGGTTGGGAAAATGGCTCAGACCGAGATCAAGGGCGGGGCGGCGAACGTTTCGCTTACGCAGCGCCCGATTGTTGAAGTGCATTATGCCGGCTACCGGATCGGCCTCTACCGGGTGCGGGATGTCGGCCGTCGCGGCATGCTGCTCGGCCATGGCGGCATTTCTTTTCCGGTCGGCACCGAACTGGTGATCGAGGACTTTCAAAAGCTTGCGGCCGGTCCGGGCAAACGCTTGCCGGCCCGCGTGGTGCGCAATGATTTACAGGGCATAGCGGTGTCATGGTGAGAACGCAGACCGATACTTCAACGAATCAGGCTGCGCCGGTGATCACGCCAAGCCGTGCGCCCGAGGCGGCTGCGAGGCGGGTGCCCGGGCAGAAGACAAAGCCGGGGGTGGCCCTGCTGGTTCTGGATGGCAAGCGCTTGGAGAAGGCAGTCTTGCCGTCGGCCGTGCAGATCTGCCGCCAGGGTGGCCACCGCCTCGATATCCTGATGGCCTCGCCGCCCAAGGAGCCTCTTCATCTGCTGGGCAAGTTTCTGCAGTTGCTGGAAAGTGCCGGCATCGATTACCGCTTGAGCAGTGTCGAGGGCGGTCTGGTCGAAGAGACCCTGCGCTATGTCCAGAAACACCGACAGATTACGATGGTCTTGATCGGGTCCAACCAGAAGCCCAGCCGGGAACTGGATGCCGCCTCGCAGCAGTTGCGTGAGATGGGCTATCCCGTCGGCGTGCTGGTGGCCTGACGGGTCACTTCTGCTCCTCGTGCCCGCGCAATGCGGGCTTTTTTATACGTGTTTGTGCTGGTCATAGATTGCCATCACCCGCGGCAGCGAACGCTTGAAGGCGGCGACCACCTCGGGGTCGAAGTGGCGGCCGGCCTCTTCATCCAGCAAACCGAGGGCGCGTTCCACTGGCCAGGCCTCCTTGTAGGGGCGTTTCGAGGTCAGGGCGTCGAAGACATCGGCGACCGCCACGATGCGGGCGGAGAGTGGGATTGCCTCGCCCTGCAGGCCTTTTGGGTAACCGCTGCCGTCGAATTTTTCATGGTGGCATTCGGCGATCTCGATCGCCACCCGGAAGATGCTGTAGCCGAGCCCATTGACCTGGGCCTCGCAACGGCGCAGCACTTCGCCCCCGATGCTGGGGTGTCGTTCCATCTCCCTGCGCTGTTCTTCATCCAGTCTGCCCGGCTTGAGCAGAATGTGGTCGGCGATGCCGACCTTGCCGATGTCATGCATGGGGGCGAATTGAAAGACCTCGCGGACATAGGCCGTGTTGATCTGTTCGCGATACTCGCCGTTTTCACCCAGCTCCTCGGCGACGATGGCGGCATACAGGGCCATGCGCAACAGATGATCGCCGGTCTCCGGGTCGCGGCTTTCCGCCAGCTTGGCCAGGCCCTGCACGGTTGCCACCACCAGGTTCTCCAGAAAGACGGTTTTATCCAGGGAGTGGGTGATCTGGCCGGCGACATTGCTCAGGAACTCGACATGCTCGGTGGTGTAGCTGCCCGGCTGCCGGGCGGCGAAGATCAAGAGGGCCTGAGAGTTGGCTGCACCCGCCATGGGCAGCAGCGTGGCCGAGGCAAAGCCGTACCGGTGGAGAGTGGCAAAGAGGTCGTCAGCCCTCGCGCCGCGGTATTGGCTGAGGTCCGCGATATTGAGTGGCTGGCTCAGGTCGGGTTTGTCGCCAGGCAGCATGAAATGGCCGGCCTCACGCAGGGTTCTGGGGCCGGTGTCGTGTTGCCGTTCCAATACCCAGCGCGTGCCATCGGCCGACTGAAAGAACAGGCCGACCCAGTCGACCGGCAGAAAGTCGCGGAACTCCTCGGCGATGAAGCGCAGGCTGTCGTCCAGGGTATTGCCTTGGTTGATCCGGTCGGTCAGGCGGAACAGCGCATGGAGCCGTTCGGAGAGTTGATTGAAGGCCCGGGTCATCTGGCCGATCTCATTGCCGGTCTGCACCGGAACCTGATGTCCGAAATCCCCACGCGCCACGCGGGCAAAACCCGATACGGTTTGCCGCAAAGGGCGTACCAGATTGAAATAGATTAGCGCCACCAGGCCCAGCATCAGCCCAGCTGCGAGGCCCAGAATGATCTGGTTGAACAGGCGGATCAGGGCCAGCTTGCCTTCCATCATGGTCTGGAAGGCGATGGCCAGGTCGTTCGAGGCATCGAGCAGCATCTTGCCGTTGGTCACCATATAGGCGGCGGCATAGTTCAATCTGGGTTGCGCCAGATCGTCGCCCAGTTGCTTGAACATGCCGGCCCGGTAGGTGCGCCAGATATCGGCCGTGCGGCTCAGTTGCGATTTGGAGCGCTCGTCCCAGGTGCAATAGATGGTCTCGTGCTTGCCGGTCAGGTCGGCGTCGAGCCGGCGGGCTTCGAAATTGCTGATGATCTTGTCGTAAAGGGCGATGTTGCGCTGCAAGTCGCCATAGAACAGGCGCAGATCGCGGTTGTAGGCCTCGTAATCGGTCGGGGTATCCTTGAGGTAATTGCCGGCCTGATTCACCATGGCGTGACTGGTGACGCGCAATTGGCCGGCCAGGTTGAGGATTTCGTAGTCGTGCTTGCGCAGGTCCAGCTCGTACAAGGTGTAGGCGACGCTGCCGGCCAGGAGCAGGAACAGCGCAGCCAAGGCAAGGCCGACTTGGGCGCGGATGGTTTTCAGCCAGGCGGTTAAGCGGTCTTTCACTGGCTGTGCCGGAATCGTCGGGGCCGTCTCGGAATTGTGCATGCCACCATCCATTCATGAATTGTTGTTTTAGTCGTTGACCAGATCGAATCCTGACGCTGTGGCTAATAGTAAAGATCAAATATGAAATATGGCGAATTTCATGGCACATCCAGCCGGGTCGGGCGCGATCGCCCCTTCTTGCTGTTGCTGCTGCTGATCGTGTCTGCGGTATTGGCCTGGTCCGGCCATGCGCCCCGCGACCGCTTCACCTGGTTCCTCGAAGTGCTTCCGGTATTGCTGGGCTTGCCGTTGCTATGGCTGACCTATCGCACCTTCCCCTTCACCCCGCTGGCCTATGGCTTGATGGCGATCCACGCCATCATCCTGATGATCGGCGGTCATTACACCTATTCGGAGATGCCGTTGTTCGACTGGCTGCAAGTCGAGTTGGGTTGGGCGCGCAATCACTACGACCGGGTCGGGCATGTCGCCCAGGGTTTCGTGCCGGCCATCCTGGCCCGCGAGATTTTGATCCGCAAGTCGCCGCTCAGGCCTGGTAAATGGCTGGCCTACTTGGTGCTGTGCGTGGCGCTTTCGATCAGTGTCATTTATGAATTTCTGGAGTGGTGGGTGGCGGTCGCCTCGGGCGACGAGGCCGTCGCCTTCCTAGCCACCCAAGGCGATGTCTGGGATACCCAATGGGACATGCTGCTCGCCTTGCTTGGCGCTATGGCCGCCCTGTTGCTATTGTCCGAGGTGCATAACCGGCAACTGCGCCGGCGCGGATTTCTCTGAGGTGTCTATGTCCGACTGTTCCGATCACGATTGCAGCCCAGCCCCGGTAGCTGGCAACCTGGGCATTCCCCGTAGCGGGGAATTCGACCCCGTCGCTTTCGAGCAGGCGATCACCGACCTGCTGCGCGCCTGCGGCGTCGAGCCCGACAGCGTGCACACCGGCCGCACCGCCCAACGGGTGCGCGAGCTGTGGCAGCGGCGGTTGCTCGGCGGTTACGAGATGGACCCAGGCGAGGCCTTGGGCGAGGGTTTTCAGGACAGCGGCGACGACATGGTGGTGGTGCGCGGCATCGCCGTGCATGGGGTGTGTCCGCACCACCTGGTGCCCTTCCGCGGCGTCGCCCACGTGGCCTATGTGCCGGGCGGCCGCCTGCACGGCTTCGGCCGCATCGCCCGCATGGTCGATGCCATCGGCCACCGCTTCACCTACCAGGAATGGATGACCCGCGACGTCGCCGAGGCCCTGATGACCCACGGCAAGGCCAAGGGTGCTGCCTGCGTGATCGAGGCGGAACAGCTTTGCTTGCTCTTGGGTGAGGACCGGCGCGGCGACGAGCGAGTGGTGACCCAGGCCTTCACCGGCTGTTTCAAACAGGATGCCCAGTACCGGAACGAATTTTTGCGCGCGCTGGGCGGGTCGCTGCCTTGATCAGGACAGCAGGACAGATAGCGTAGCGGGCTTGCAGGGTGTGTGAGAGGTGAATTGAAAACCGGAGGGGTGTTGCCAGACGTGGCGCACAGGCTTGGCGCCACGTCTGCTTAGTGCGATTACTTCTTCTTCGCAGCCTTCTTGCCGGCGACAGCGGCCTTGAAGCCGGCGCCTGCGGTGAAGCGCGGCACGGTGGTAGCGGCGATCTTGATCTCTTTGCCGGTCTGCGGGTTGCGGCCGGTGCGGGCGGCGCGCTTGGCAGACTTGAAGGTGCCGAAGCCGACCAGGGTGACGGTATCGCCCTTGGACACGGCCTTGACGACGGCGTTGATGATGGCGTCGAGCGCCTTGCCGGCCGCGGCCTTGCTGATGTCGGCGTCCTTGGCGGCGATTTCAATCATTTCGGATTTGTTCATTGAATGCTCCTAAGGTGTAGATAGAATTTTGATGCAAGCTTGTGTTCAGTTGCCCTGTGATCAGCCCCCTGGGGCCTTTCCGGCAGGGTTAAATCTACGCGAATGTGGCCGGATAGGCCAGTGGGATTAATGATTGGATGAGGGTACTGATTAGAGGGTGTGCGAATTTGTCACTATCGAGAGGGGGGTGCCGTCGAAGTGCCACGGGGCGTGAGCGCGACCGGCCAGCCTGTTTCGATCGGCTTGTAGGCAGTTAATTTGATTCAGGCCGGGGCTGAATAGACCAGCAGACCGCGCGGAAGACTTGGCATCGCCAGGGCTGCGGATAGTCGGTAATTGATTGATTTATATTGGGAATTTGGTCGGGGTGAGAGGATTCGAACCTCCGGCCTCCACGTCCCGAACGTGGCGCTCTACCAGGCTAAGCTACACCCCGACGATCTGTTGCAGATCTAGTGATCGCGGCTGACCGCGAAGGCCGACAATTCTATCAGAGCCCGTTTATATTCGCTATCCGGCAAAACAGAAATTGCTGCCTCTGCGATCTTTGCCTCGGTCTCGGCCTGGCGCCGGGTATGGTCCAGTGCGCCGGTCTCGCGGATGATGTCCTGAATGGCCTGGAAGTGATCGGCGTTGCCGTTTTCGATGGCGGTGCGGATGAGCTGGGCCTGGTCCTGGCTGCCGTGGCTCATGGCATAGAGCAGGGGGAGGGTGGGTTTGCCCTCGGCCAGGTCGTCGCCGACATTCTTGCCGGTCTGGCTGCTGTCGCCCGAATAGTCGAGCACGTCATCGATCAGTTGGAAGGCTGTGCCGAGGTGCATGCCGTAGGTGGCCAAGGCCTGTTCCACCTCGGGGTTGGCCTTGGAGATCACGGCGCCGAGTTGGGTGGCCGCCTCGAACAGCTTGGCTGTCTTGTAGCGAATCACCCGTAGGTAATCCTCCACCGAAATGTCGGGGTCGTTGCAGTTCATCAACTGCAGGACCTCGCCCTCGGCGATGACGTTGGTGGCGTCGGACAGGATCTCCATCACCCGCATGTCCTGCACCGAGACCATCATCTGGAAGGCGCGGGAATAGAGAAAGTCGCCGACCAACACGCTGGCGGCGTTGCCGAACAGGGCATTGGCGGTATCGCGGCCGCGGCGCAGTTCCGAGGCATCGACCACGTCGTCGTGCAGCAAGGTGGCGGTGTGGATGAATTCGACGACCGCGGCGAGTTCGTAGTGCTGGCGCCCTTGATAGCCCAAGGCCTTGGCGGTGAGAGCGACCAGGGCCGGGCGCAGGCGCTTGCCACCGCTGTTGACGATGTATTCGGCAACCTGGCGCACGAGAACGACATCGGAATGCAGGCGCTCCCGGATGACGGCGTCGATTTCGGCCATGTCCGAGGCAAGCAGCGAAGTCAGAGATGATGTGGACAATTAAATTGGCCTGTGCGGAATCGTATCGATTGAGCGGGTCGTCACGCGGGTTACGCCGGGTTGTCTGCCTGGATGGCCAAGCCTCGCGGGCCGGGGGAATCTGGTGGTGCTGATGAGAGGAGTCGAACCTCCGACCTACTGATTACGAATCAGTTGCTCTACCAACTGAGCTACATCAGCACTGGCCGCGGATTATAGCAAAGCCGATGCGGCTTTAGGCGGGCAGGCCGCTGCCTTGAGATGAGCGGATGCGAACGATGATATCGACGCTGTCGGCGACCATGCCTTGGGGCAGTTCGGGCAGGCCGGAGAGTTGCATGGCATCGGCCTCGATGTCGATCAGTTCGCCGCTTTCCACATTGAAGAAGTGGTGGTGAGGTGCGGTATTGGGATCGTAGAAGACCTTGCTGGGGTCGACGATGACCTCGCGGATCAGGCCTTTTTCCAGGAACAGCTTGAGCGTGTTGTAGACCGTTGCCTTCGAGGTCTCGCTATGGCGCAGATTGACGCTGGCCATGATCTGGTCGGCCGACAGATGCTCGCAACGGGAGAACAGGGTGTGGGCGATCTCGATGCGCTGATGGGTCGGAGTAATGCCATGCTCCCTCAGGAGCAGGGCCATGTCTTCGCGGCTCAGCTTGGAGTTGGCGTGTTTCAGCATAAATCCGCACTAGTTCAATAAGTTAAGCCATTCTAGGCAGTAATTTTTACTTTGTCTAATTATTCGGCGATTCCGTGGGCCAGCGATACGGCATCGCTTCGATCGAATGGGTCGAACCGGTCACCAGGCTGGTCAGGATTTCGGCGCTGGCCGGGGCCATGGTCACGCCGTAGCGGAAATGGCCGGTATTGGCGTACAGATTGGTGAGCTTGGGGTGGCGGGCGATGGTAGGCAGGTTGTCCGGCGAGCCCGGCCGCAGGCCGGCCCACTGGCGCACGATCTTCGATTCATTGAGCCTAGGCAGCACGTCTTGGGCGAAGGCCAGCAATTCCTGGCGCGCCTGCGCTGTCGTGTGCTTGTCGAAGCCGGCCTGCTCCATCGTGCTGCCAGCCAGGATGTGGCCATCGGCCCGGGGTACCAGATAGCGCCCATTTTTATAGACGATGCAGGGCAAATGCCCCGGCTCGGTCTTGAACAAAAGAATTTGGCCGCGCACCGGCGCGATCGTCAGTGCTGCCGCTTGGTCGCCTAGCAGGGCTTGGCTCCAGGCGCCGGCGGCCAGGACATAGATGTCGGCCTGCATCACACCCTGCGGGGTGCGCACGCCGCTGATCCGATGATCGGCCGTCAGCCACTCGATCGCCGGGCAGTCGGTCTTGATCGACACCCCCATGCTCGTCAGGCTCTGCACCAGGGCTTGGGCCAGGCGCGGATTGCGCAACTGGCCGACCTCGGGCAGCCAGATGGCTTGGTCAGGGCGTGCCAGCAGGCTGGCGAGATGGGCCGGCGGGGTTGAGGCAGCCCAGGCATGCCGGTCGCACCAGTGCCGGGCGGCTGCGGCATCCGGCAGATCCAGCGCCAGCATGCCGCTACTTATATATTCGGGGTCGATGCCGGAACTTTGCTTCAGTTGCTTCGCCCATTTCGGCCAAAGTAGGCTGCCCCGGCGGGCCAGCTCGTTGACGGCAGGGTCGTAATCCCAGGGCAGCAGGGGCGAAAGAATGCCCGCCCCGGCCCAGGTCGATTCGCTTCCGGCCGGGCCGCGGTCGATCAGGGTCACCCGGCAGCCGGCCTGGGCCAAGTCGTAAGCACTGGTCAGGCCGATGACGCCGGCGCCGATGATGAGAACCTGGGTGGACATGTCTGATCCTGTCTGGAAGGCCCGATTCTATCGGGTCTTAGCAGCCCTTCGTATTGCCTGGATGGGGTATCTGTGGCAGTCTTGCCTGGAAATCATAAGATTTCGGCCTAAAATGCCGATAAATAGTAGCCCCGTGCTTCTCGCAGAGGCGGAGAGAAAGAGGGCGGGCAGTGCGCTAACTTGATTGGATTAAGACCATCAATGCGAGCAAACCGCCATCGCATATTCAAGCCGCCTGCTGGGCTTACCCTGCTCGAGCTGCTGGTCACCATTGCCATCGCGGCCATCCTGCTCACGATTGCGGTGCCCAATCTGCAAAGTCTCTTCATCAACAATCGCCTGGTGACCAATTCCAACAACTTTGTGGCGTCGCTGAATACGGCGCGCAGCGAGGCCATCCGGCGTGGCGCGTCGGTTTCGCTGAGGAAGAACTCGGCCACCAGCGGTGACTGGGGCAGTGCCGGTTGGACCATGTTCGTCGACAGCGATGCCGATGGCACCCTCGATGTCGGCGAGACTACGCTAAAGATCGACAATGCATTGCCCAGTCCGCTCACGCTCTATGCCAACAACAATTTCGTGAACTTTATTCGGTTCACTCCTTCGGGGCAGAGCAACAATTCTGGCACCTTCGTCATTTGTTATGACGGCGTCTTGCAGCAAGGTGGAGACCCACGATCCCGGGCCATCATAGTCAACGCAACTGGACGCGTGCGGGTGGCCCAAGATACGAATGGCGATGGCATCCCTAATAAAGATGACACCACCAACGTGTCGAGTTGCACCAATCCATGAGGCATGAACAGGCGATGAAGCAAGTGCAGAGAAAGTCATCGAAGATCGACCCCGGTCAGGCCGGCTTTAGCCTGCTGGAGGTCCTGGTCGCCTTGGTGGTGATGTCCCTGGGGCTGCTCGGCTTGGCGGCGCTGCAGGCCACGGGCCTGAAGAACAACTACAGCGCCTATACCCGCTCGCAGGCCGCGCTCTATGCCTATGACATGATCGACCGCTTGCGGGCCGACCGGCAGGCAGCGCTGACCGGCAGCTACAACCTGCTCTTGAGCGCCGCCGCACCCAGCGGCAGCACCTTGGTCGATACCGAACGCGCCGGTTGGCTGGCGCAACTGGCCGGCTTGCCGGGCGGTGATGGCTCCATCAACGTCACCACGGCCGGCGTGGTGACCATCGTCGTCCAGTGGAACGACAGCCGGGCGACTGCGGGTAGCGCGACGGCGAGCTTGCAGGTGGTGTCCCAGATATGAAACCAATGATGCGTTTACCGATTCGCCTCAAATC
>JACAEC010000200.1 GCA_013389055.1 Hydrogenophilaceae bacterium | reverse complement strand
GCCGCGTGCGGGCGGCGCGCCGACCAAGTTGACGTTAACGTCAAGGACACCTAGATTGCCGGCTGCTGCCCCCGATCAGCCACGCCCATGGCGTTCACACCCCTCGACCCGGACTTCGAGCGCCGGGTGCGCACCTCCTTCGCGCGCCAGGCGGCGATGGGCCTGATCGGCGCGACGATGACCGCGGTCGAGCCCGGCCGTTGCATCATCGAGCTGCCGGTCCGCGGCGACCTGACGCAGCAGCACGGGTTCGTGCACGGCGGTATCGTCGGCATGATCGCCGACAGCGCGGGCGGCTATGCGGCGTTCACGCTGATGCCCGCGGATAGCTCGGTGCTGACGGTGGAGTACAAGATCAACATGCTGGCGCCGGCCAAAGGCGAACGCCTGGTGGCCGTGGGCTCCGTGCTGAAGCCGGGGCGCACGCTGTCGATCGTCCGCGCCGACGTGTTCGCGATCGATGCCGGTGGTGAAAAGCTCATCGCAGCGATGCAGCAGACGCTGATGGTGATGCACGGCGTGAGCGACGAGCCGCGCGTCTGACACGGAGAGCCGCATGAACCTGCCTGGACTGAACTTCGAACTCGGCGCCGACATCGACGCGCTGCGCGACGCGGTGCGCGCGTTCGCGGACAAGGAGATCGCGCCGCGCGCCGCCGAGATCGACCGCACCGACCAGTTCCCGATGGACCTGTGGCGCAAGCTGGGCGAGCTGGGCGTGCTCGGCATCACGGTCGAGGAGGAATACGGCGGCGCGGCCATGGGATACCTCGCGCACATGATCGCGATGGAGGAAATCAGCCGCGCCAGCGCCTCGGTCGGGCTGTCGTACGGCGCGCATTCGAACCTGTGCGTCAACCAGATCCGCCGCAACGGCACGGAGCAGCAGAAAAGAAAGTACCTGCCGAAGCTGATCTCGGGCGAACACGTGGGCGCGCTGGCGATGAGCGAGCCGGGCGCGGGCAGCGACGTGGTCAGCATGAAGCTGCGCGCCGAAGACAAGGGCGGCTACTACCTGCTGAACGGCACCAAGATGTGGATCACCAACGGGCCGGATGCGGACACGCTGGTCGTCTACGGCAAGACCGACCCGGGACTGGGCGCTTCGGGCATCACCGCGTTCCTGATCGAGAAGGGGATGAAGGGCTTTTCGGTCGCGCAGAAGCTCGACAAGCTCGGCATGCGCGGCTCGCACACCGGCGAGCTGGTGTTCGAGAACGTCGAAGTGCCGCACGAAAACGTGCTCGGCGAAGTCAACAAGGGCGTTCGCGTGCTGATGAGCGGGCTCGACTACGAGCGCGCCGTGCTCGCCGCCGGTCCGATCGGCATCATGCAGGCGTGCATGGACGTGGTCGTGCCGTACATCCACGACCGAAAACAGTTCGGTCAGAGCATCGGCG
>JACAEC010000204.1 GCA_013389055.1 Hydrogenophilaceae bacterium | reverse complement strand
CGCCTGTACGATCTGCACTTCCCACGCCCGGGCGAACTGACCCATGCCAAGGATCCGGCCCACTTCGAGCGCATCGTGCGCCAGCACCGGGCACGGTCCGAGCAACTGCGGGAGCTGCTGCCATGAGCCGGCTCACCATCACCCGCCCGCCCGGAACCGCCGGGGTTGCCTGGCTGGCGCAGGGCTGGCGCCTGTTCACCGGCGGGGTCATTGCCTGGATGGGCATGGCCGCGATGAGCCTGCTGGCGGTCATGCTGATCGGCAGCGTCCCCATGGTCGGCAGCGCCATCGTCGAACTGCTGTCGCCCTTCCTGGTCGCCGGCTTCATGGTCGCCAGCCGGGCCGCCCGAGCGGGGCAGCCGTTCAGCTTCTATATGTTCAGCAACGGCTTCCTCGATGCGCCGCAGCAACTGGCCATCGTCGGCGCGGTCTATCTCGGCGCCAGCCTGATCGCGCAATGGGTCATGCAGGCCATGGGCGGCGAGGGCTTCAAGCTGCTGTTCGAGCTGGCGCAGACCCGGCCGGACCAGGTCGACCCGGCCCAGGCGGAATTGATCCTGCATGAGGCGCTGCCGGCCATGGCCGTCGGCCTGCTGATCCTCACCCCGGCCCTGCTCGCCACCTGGTTCGCTCCGGCCCTGGTGCTGTTCGACGGCTTCCCGCCGGTCCGCGCCATGTACTGGAGCCTGTGGGCCAGCGTCATCAACTGGCGGCCCATGCTGATCTACGGCCTGTGGCTCACCCTGGCCGGCGTGGTCGCCATGCTCATCCCCTTCGGCTTAGGGCTGCTGGTCTTCGTGCCGGTGGCCATGGCCTCCAGCTACATCGCCTACGCCGAGTTGTTCGTAAAGACTCAGCCCCCGGCCGAAGCCGAAGAAGAACAGGCACCGGCCGAGGGCGATGCCTAGGTCGGGTGACTTGATCCCCGTTTCCGTCATTGCGAGCGAAGCGTGGCAATCCATAACGCTGGTGGATTGCTTCGTCACTCCGCTGCTCGCAAAGACAGCTTAGGCGCTTAGGCAACGCCATGCCTGAACTCAGCCTGCTCGCCGCCCTGCTGGTCGGTTTCTCCGGCGGGGTGCATTGCGTGGGCATGTGCGGCGGCATCGTTACCGCCTTGTCGCTGCAATCGGGCCGGCGGCAACCGTTCAGCCTGCAACTCACATACAACCTCGGCCGCATCGCCAGCTACGCCACGGCCGGCGCGCTCGCCGGCCTGATCGGCAGCGTCGCCTTCCTGTCCGACACCCTCTATCCCGTCCAGCAGGCGCTCTACCTGCTCGCCCAAGTCATGCTCATCCTGCTCGGCCTGTATCTGGCCGGGCTCAACCACGCCGTGCTGGTGCTCGAGCGCTGGGGGGGCCGGCTGTGGACCCGCCTGCAACCCCTGTTCGGCCGCCTGCTGCCGGTGCGCACTCTGCCCCAGGCCCTGGCCGCCGGCGCGCTCTGGGGCTGGCTGCCCTGCGGCCTGGTCTATTCGGTGCTGGTCGCCGCGCTCGCCAGCGGCAGCGCCCTCGACGGCGCCGCGCTGATGCTGGCCTTCGGCCTCGGCACCCTGCCCAATCTGCTGGCCATGGGCTGGCTGGCCGAGCGGCTCAGGCGCGTGGCGCAGGATAAGCGGGTGAAGTTCATCGCCGGCATGGTGGTGGCAGGCTTCGGCGTGTGGGGGCTGGTGCAGTGGCTAGGAGCCTGTCGGACTTAAGACTGATCTACTGCGCCGGTGGGATAGCGGTCCATATTTCCCCGCTTTCTCGTTGGATAGGTCCACTATCCGCCTCAAAATCGTGAAAATCTGTCCTCGCTCTCCCACTCGGCTCGCTACGATCGCTTAAGTCCGACAGGCTCCTAGGCTGAGGGCGCCGCGCACGTAGTCATCGAAACAT
>JACAEC010000083.1 GCA_013389055.1 Hydrogenophilaceae bacterium | reverse complement strand
TGGGCGATGACCAGGGTGGTGCGGTTTTCCGAGATGCGTCGCAGTTCTTCCTGGATGGCCTTTTCCGTGGCCGAGTCGAGCGAGGAGGTGGCCTCGTCGAAGACCAGGATGGGCGGGTTTTTCAGGATGGCGCGGGCGATGGCGACGCGCTGCTTCTCGCCGCCGGAGAGCTTGAGCCCACGTTCGCCGACCAGGGTGTCGTAGCCGTCGGGCAGCTGGGCGATGAAGCGGTCGAGGTGAGCCGCCCTGGCCGCTTCGATCACTTCTTCGCGGCTCGCCTCCGGCCGGCCATAGGCCAGGTTGTAGTAGAGCGACTCGTTGAACAGCACGGTGTCCTGCGGCACCATGCCGATGGCGCTGCGCAAGGAGGCCTGGGTCACCTGACGGATGTCCTGGCCGTCGATCAGGATGCGCCCGCCGCTGATCTCATAGAAGCGGAACAGCAGTCTCGACAGGGTCGATTTGCCGGCACCGCTGGCGCCGACCACGGCCAGCTTCTTGCCGGCCGGGATGCGGAAGTCGATCTCGTGCAGGATGGGACGGCGCGGGTCATAGGCGAAGCCGACCTGCTCGAAAATCACCTCGGCCCGACTCACCGTGAGCGGCTTGGCGTCGGGGACATCTTCGATTTCCGGCGGTTTTTGCAGCAGGCCGAACAGCTTTTCCATGTCGGTCAGGGCATTGCGAATCTCGCGATAGACCGTGCCCAGGAAGTTGAGCGGGATGAACAGCTGGATCAGGTAGGCGTTGACCAGCACCAGGTCGCCGATGGTCATGCGCTGCTCGGCCACGCCCTGGGCGGCCAGGCCCATCATGGCGGTGACGCCGCAGGCGATGATGGCGGCCTGGCCGACGTTGAGCCAGGCCAGCGAGATCTCGCTCTGCACCGCGGCGTTCTCGGCCCGCTTGAGGTCGCGGTTCAGCCGCTCGGCCTCGAAGCGCTCGTTGTTGAAGTATTTCACCGTTTCGTAGTTGAGCAGGCTGTCGACGGCGTGGGCGTTGGCGTCGGCATCGGTCTGGTTCATCGCCCGGCGGAAGCGCAGCCGCCAATTGGTCACCAGCACGGTGAAGCCGATATAGACCACCAGGGTCATCAGGGTGATGCTGCCGAACCAGGGGTCGTACTTGGCGAACAGCACGCCGGCCACCATCAGAATCTCCAGCAGCGTGGGGGCGATGTTGAACAGCGAGAAGTTGATCAGGAAGCGGATCGAGCGGGCGCCGCGCTCGATGTCGACCGCCAGCCCGCCGGTGCGCCGCTCCAGGTGGAAGCGCAGCGACTGGGCGTGCAGGTGGCGGAAGACATCGTAGATCACGCCGCGCATGGCCCGCTGCAGCACGCGGGCGAACAGGGCGTCGCGCAGTTCGGTGAAGGCGGTGTTGCCGAAGCGCAAGACGCCATAGAGCAGGATGAAGGCCAGCGGCAGCAGCAGCGCCGTGCTCGGATGCTGCAGGCTGTCGACGATCTCCTTGAGCACCAGCGGCACCGAGACATTGGCCAGCTTGGCTAGGATGAGCAGCCCCATGGCCGCGAACAGGCGGCCCTTGTATTGCCAGACATAGGGGAACAGCGACCACGCGGCCCGCCATTGCGAGGCGGTGATTTGCGGGCTCATGTTGTCGGAACGGCGGAAGTCGTGGGCCATGCGCGGTCATTCTATCGATGACCGCGCAGTTTACCGCAGCGCTTGTCGATCAATGCAGTATGGGCTGGAGCAGGTTGCCTGCGTCGCTTGCGCTGAGCGGCTTGCTGAACAGGTAGCCCTGGTAGGCATCGCAGCCGACGGACTCCAGGTAGGCCAATTGCCCGGGGGTTTCCACGCCTTCCGCCACCAGGTGTAGCCTGAGGCCTTTGGCCATCGCTGCAATGCCGGCCACGATGGAGGTGCCGTTGGTATGGATGTCGATGTCGTGGATGAAGCTCTGGTCGATCTTGAGCGTATGGATAGGCAGTTTTTTCAGGTAGCTGAGCGACGAGTAGCCCGTGCCGAAGTCGTCGACCGAGATCTCCATGCCCAGGTCGGAGAGCCGCTTGAGTTTGGAGGCGGAGCCGTCGAGGTCGCGCATCAGGGTGCTTTCGGTGAGTTCGATCCCGATGTGCTCCGGCGAGACCGCGTTGGCGTCCAGGGTGGCGACGAATTTTTCCACGAAGTGGGGATGCTCGATCTGGCGGGCGGAAAGGTTGACCGCCAACCGAATCGGGGGGAGCCCGGCCTCCTGCCACAGCTTCGACTGCTGACAGACGTGCTGCAAAACCCGTTCGCTGATCGGCCCGATCAGGCCGGTGTCCTCGGCAAGGGGAATGAAATCGCCCGGCGAGACCATGCCGCGTTCTGGGTGCCGCCAGCGCGCGAGGGCTTCCATGCCGACGATTCGGCTGCTGGCGATGTCCACGCGGGGCTGATAGAAGGCCTCGAACTCGCTGCGCTGGAGGGCGCGGCGGATATCCGTTTCCAGCGCGAGGCGGCCGGAGATGGGGGTGTTCAGGTCCGGATTGAAGAAGCTGAAGCCGTTCCGGCCGTTGTCCTTGGCATGGTACATCGCGATATCGGCATGCTTGATCAAGGTATCCATGGTGACGCCGTCGTCCGGCATCGTGGCGATGCCGATGCTCATGCCGACAAAGAGTTCGTGCCCATCGAGGTGGAACGGGGCCTTGAGGGTCTCCAGGACCTTGCTCGCGATCAGGCCGGCATTGTCCCGGGAGCGGATATGGGGCAGCAGGAGCATGAACTCGTCGCCGCCGATTCGGGCCAGCGTGTCGCCGTCGCGCAAACAGGCCCGAATGCGCTGGCTGACGGACTGAAGCAGTTGGTCGCCGATCAGATGGCCGAGGGTATCGTTGACGGTTTTGAACCGGTCCATGTCCAGGAACATGACGGCCAGTTGATGTTGATAGCGCTGCGCATGAATCAGGCTTTGACTTAGACGCTCACGGAACAAGGTCCGATTTGGCAGGCCGGTGAGCAGATCGTGGTAGGCCTGGAAGTGAATGGTGGCTTCGGCCTGCTTGCGGGCGCTCACGTCCCGCGCTACGCCGTAGGTTCCAATGAATTCGGTTTTGCCGTCCGTGCTGGGCCGATAGAGGCCCATGGAGCTGAGTTCTACTACCAATTGCGGCAGGTCGCTAGCGGCGTCGGAAGCCTTGCGTTTGAGGCGCAGCTCAAAATTTCGGGTGGCGCGCTCGCCTGTTCGCCGCTCGTTCATGCGGCAGTTTGCGGGTTCCCGGTCTTCATCGTAGACGATGCATTGGTAAGACTGGCCGAGCAGCTCGTCGCGCCGGTAGCCGAGCAGGCTCTCCACGCTCTCGTTCAGATAGGTGAAATTGCCTTCGGCGTCGAGCGTATAGATGATGTCGGGCGAGAGGTTTACCAGTAGCCTGTGCCAGTGTTCGGATTGTTTGATCTGCTGTTGGTATTGCTGATTGTCGTGCCAAAGTTCCAGCTTCTGCACGGCATTGCGGACCGTCTTGAGCAGCTGTTCCGGCTCATAGGGTTTGCGCAGATAGTCGTAGGCGCCAGAACGCAAAGCCTTGATGGCGGCCTCGATCGAGGTGTCACCGCTGACCACGATAACCAGAGTTTCCGGCCGCTTGGTCCGAATGAAGTTCATGATTTCGTGACCGGTGCAGTCGGGGAGCATGAGGTCGAGCAGGACGAGGTCGTAGTTCTCGCGATCCAGCATGGCGATTGCCTCGCGGCCGGTGGCGGCCGAGTCGACCCAGCCCAAGTGCTGGCCGACGAGCATGCGGGTGGTGTTCAGGAAATGCGGCTCATCGTCGACGATGAGGGCGTGAATGGCCCGTTTGGAGGAAACCGAATCGTCGAGGCTATAGGGTAAGGTCATGGCGTATCCCCTTCTTTGTGTATCGCGCCAGTCATGCCCCTCTCACGTTCGGTCTCAAGGGGAAGGATGAGTTGGAAAGTGCTGCCGGTGTCGCCGGTCCGGCAGGACACGGTCATGCCCAGCTCCGTTGCCAAGGCCCTGACAAGGGAGAGGCCGATTCCCGCGTGTCCGTCGCCCTTGGTGCTTGGCACCGGCTCGAACAAACGGTCGAGTAGTTCCGGCGGGATGCCCGGGCCGTTATCGCTGACGAGAACCTCCAGCAGCTTTTCCTGCCGCTGGTTGACGAGGAGATGGGTCTCAAGGGTGAGGTTGCCTGAAGCTTCCATCGCCTCTGCGGCATTGAGCACGAGGTTCAGGAGCAACTGCTTCACCTTGTCGCGGTCGCAGCGGAAGGTGGGCAGTTTCGGATCCAGATGGGTGGCGACCTGGATAGCCTTGTCGGCCCGGAAAGCGGGTTCGGCGACATGGACCAGGTCGCGGATCAGGGCGTTGAGATCGCAGGCTTCTTGATCGGCCGCGGATGCCGGATTTTCATGGGTGAGGCCCCTGACGATAGTGCCGATGCGATCGATCTCGTCGCGGATGATGCGCAATCCTTCGGTAACCGTTGCGGCTTCCCCGCCGGTTTGGCCGCTCAGGATGGCCAGGTAGTTCTTGATGATGCCCAAGGGATTGTTGATCTCATGGGCGATTTTCCTGGCTTTGTCCTCGGCTAACGGCGGGGCCGGCTCGGTTTTTTGGAAATGGGGCTGCCCAGCCCGATCCAGCCAGCGTCCGACCAGACGAGCCCAGCGTTCGAGCCAGCCGATCTCCGCGGCGAAAGATGCCTGCCCGTGCCAAGGGAGGCAGGCTAAAAACACGCCTGAAAGGGTTTGCGCGTGGAGCGGGATCGCGACGATGCCATCGCGTTCCGCCAGCCGTGCCAGCTGGTAATCCATGAGACTGCCCGCGTTGGGGTCGCTGATGGCTTGCAGGATGGGCCGGTGGCCGGCATAGGCCTTGGCCGCTACGCTGGTGCTGCTATCGATGTCGACAACCACATAGGGCGCCGGAGTTGCCGAGATTGTCGTCAGGGCATGCTTTGCCTTGTCGTGGTACAGGAAGACGGGGTTGCTCAGGCCCAGGAGTTGACTCAGTTGCCTGGAGGCAAGCGCCACGATTTCTTCCGAGGAACGACAGCGCGCCAAGCCGGCCATCGCGCTTTCGGAGAGCGCGAAGCGGCGGAGGGCCGAGGCGACTCGATCGCCTGCATTATCCGCGGCGTCGACGGGAGCGGCATTGCTTGCAACCGCGTCGGCCTCTCCCAATTGCCGCATTTTTTGCCGCACTTCCTCGCCGATGGCCGCGAAGTCCACGCCGGCAAGCTGGGGCATGAGTGCGGCCGCGGTGCGAGGGGCATCCGGCTGGCCTGCCGCCAGCAGCTTGCCCAGCCCCAGGATCAACATGATGGGGGAGGCGTCACGCAGGCGCTCGATGGGCTCCTCTTGAAAACGCACGGCGTCGGCAATGAAGCTGAGTCCATTCCAGCCTTCGATCCAATCGGCGAGCGCTTCGCGGCTGAAGGCGTCGGTCGGCGAGGTGTCGCTATCGGCCCCGGCGATGCGGTCGAGGTTGTGCAGAAGACCGGCAAGGTAAGTCTCCCGCACATCCGGATAGCCGACGGTTGAGGCGATTGCGCGGCAATAGTGGGCGCAGAGGAGCGCCTGTTCCCACGCCGGCCGGATATCCCGGGACGGCTGGATGAGCAGCTGGAACGCTGCGTCGGATGCGATAACCTTGAGATCGTCGATCCCAAGGTCGCTCGGCTGGCCACCCGCTCGCCCCAAGGCGAGGGCGGTCAGTGCCGGATCGTTATCCATGAGTTCGACGATGGCGCGCTCAATATCCTCGGCGCCTGCAAGCAGGTTCAAGGCTTGGATGACAATCGGGGCCTGGGCGGGAAGGTGAGGGAGAGACGGGCTTGTACGAGTCGGCGAGACAGAGCGCGATCCGGGTTGTAGGCTGGGGGGCGACACGTTGTCGGTCCAAGAGAACGATGGCGAACGTGCGATTTTATATTGTGGATTGTGTCAACCAAGTGAACCGTTTGTGTAGGCCGGGACTATTCGGCCCAAGGTCGAGGGACGGACGGCATGTTGTGATCGAGGCGCGATATGCCCGCGGCGGTGTATCCACAGGGATGGCATGGGTTTGCGTAGTATAAAAAGCCAGTTTGGCGCCAAGAAAATATGAGAAAATAATAATTTTGTAATTTTGATCTTGAGCAAGGACGCCAGCCCTTTGTTACGTTCTTGCTTGTCGCCCTGGCTGGGTGCGCCGCCGGTTCGCCGGCGGGGTTGGCGGCGATTGATTATGGATTCCTGAGAGCATATGAACTCAATAATCTCCGAGCAGCCGGTGCGCGAGGAAGTGCGCACCACGACCTGTTATATGTGCGCCTGCCGTTGCGGCATCAAAGTGCATCTGAAGAACGGCGAGGTCCGCTTCATCGAGGGCAACCCCGACCACCCGCTGAACCAGGGCGTGCTCTGCGCCAAGGGCTCCTCCGGCATCATGAAGCAGTATTCGCCGGCCCGCCTGACCAAGCCGCTGCGCCGCAAGCCGGGCAGCGATCGGGGCCGCGGCGAGTTCGAGGAGATCTCCTGGGACGAGGCCTTCGCCATCATGGAAGAGCGCCTGGCCAAGATCCGCGCCACCGATCCCAAGAAATTCGCCCTGTTCACCGGGCGCGACCAGATGCAGGCGCTGACCGGCCTGTTCGCCAAGAACTACGGCACGCCCAACTACGCGGCACACGGCGGTTTCTGCTCGGTCAACATGGCGGCCGGCATGATCTACACCATCGGTGGCTCGTTTTGGGAATTCGGCGGGCCCGACGTCGACCGCGCCAAGCTGTTCGTCATGATCGGCACGGCGGAGGACCACCATTCCAATCCGATGAAGATCGCGCTGTCGAAGTTCAAGCGCAACGGCGGCCGCTTCGTCTCGATCAACCCGGTGC
>JACAEC010000100.1 GCA_013389055.1 Hydrogenophilaceae bacterium | reverse complement strand
GACCTATCGGATCGGCGCGCCGCATTGGCGGCGGCCGGGGTCGAGGTCATGCTGTTGCCCGGCAACGACGGCAACGACGGCAACGTCGATCTGGCCGCGGTGCTGGCCGAACTGGGCCGGCGCGGCATCAACGAAGTGCACGTCGAGGCCGGGGCGGTGCTCAATGGCGCCTTGCTGGCGGCCGGCCTGGTCGACGAGTGGCTGGCCTATCTGGCCCCCATGACCATGGGCGATGCCGCACGCGGCTTGTTCGGTCTGCCCGAATTGACCGATATGGCCGGCTGCCGCAGGTTCCGGCTGCATGCGCTGGCTCAGGTCGGGGCGGACCTGCGCCTGCTGCTGCGGCCTTAACGGCCGGTTGAGCGCCCGAGTCCGGGCGGATCGGCTAAAATGTCGCTCCTTTCGGCTCAGTAGCGGCATTCAATCCCCATGTTCACCGGCATCATCCAGGCAGTAGGCCATGTCCAGCATCTGGTGGAACGCCCGGGCGGCGACGCCCGCGTGACCATCGCGGCCGGCGGGCTCGACCTCGTCGACGTGGCCCTGGGCGATTCCATCGCGGCCAACGGCGTCTGCCTGACCGTGGTGGACAAGGCGGCCGAGCATTACAGCGTCGATGTCTCGGCCGAGACCTTCAGCTGCACCATCGGTTTCACGCCGGGCGAGGCGGTCAATCTGGAGAAGGCCTTGCGCCTGGCCGACCGCCTGGGCGGCCATATCGTGTCCGGCCATGTCGACGGCGTCGGCGAGGTGGTCCGTTTCGAGTCCCTGGGTGAGAGCTGGCGCCTGGACATCCGGGCGCCGCACAAGCTGGCCAAGTACATCGCGGCCAAGGGCTCGATCGCGGTGAACGGCGTGAGCCTGACCGTGAACCGGGTGCATGGCGAGGAGTTTTCCATCAACCTGATTCCGCATACGCTGGAGCACACCGGCTTCAAGGGCCTCAAGGCCGGCAGCCGGGTGAACCTGGAAGTGGACATGCTGGCCCGCTACGCCGAACGCCTGCTGGCTTACATCGACGCAACCGACAAGGATTGAAATGAGCCTGGCTCCCATCGCAGACATCATCGCCGACTTCAAGGCCGGCAAAATGGTCATCCTGGTCGACGAGGAGGACCGCGAGAACGAGGGTGACCTGGTTCTGGCGGCCGATTCCGTCACGCCCGAGGCGATCAACTTCATGGCCAAGCACGGCCGCGGCCTGATCTGCCTGACCCTGACCGAAGAGCGTTGCCGGCAACTGGGCCTGGGCCTGATGGTGGACAAGAACCGGGCGCCGCTGGGCACCGCCTTCACCGCCTCGATCGAAGCGGCGCGCGGCGTGACCACCGGCATCTCCGCCGCCGACCGGGCGGTCACCATCCAGGCCGCCGTGGCGCGCGACGCCAAGCCGACGGACATCGTCCAGCCCGGCCACATCTTCCCGCTCATGGCCCAGGCCGGCGGCGTGCTCAAGCGCGCCGGTCATACCGAGGCCGGCTGCGACCTCGGCGCCTTGGCCGGCCTGACCCCGGCCGCGGTGATCTGCGAGATTCTCAAGGACGACGGCACCATGGCCCGGCTGCCCGACCTGATCGAATTCGCCAAGGAGCACGGCCTCAAGATCGGCGCCATCGCCGACCTGATCCACTACCGCAGCCAGAACGAGAAACTGGTCGAGCGGGTGGCCGACAAGGCCGTGCAGACCGCCTATGGCGATTTCCGCCTGGTCGCCTTCCGCGACAAGACGGCGGGCGAAACCCATCTGGCCCTGGTCAAGGGCCAGCCGACGCCGGCGCAGGAAACTTTGGTGCGGGTGCACGAGCCTATATCGGTATTGGATTTTCTCGATACCGGCACCGGCCACTCCTGGACCGTGGATGCGGCGCTGAAGACCCTGGCCCAGGCCGAGCGCGGCGTGATGGTGCTGCTGCACCGGCCGGAGACCGGCGACGACCTGCTCGACCGGCTGTCGAGCGAGCCGAAGCCGGCGGCGAAATTCGATTTGCGGAACTATGGCATCGGCGCCCAGATTCTCCGGGACCTGGGGGTCGGCAAGATGCGCATCATGGCCCATCCGCGGAAGATGCCCTCGATGACGGGCTTCGACCTCGAGGTGACGGGATACATTGAGCAACAGGGAGGCTGACATGGCGCGTTTCGACAACATCTGCGAACACGACATCAATCTGAATGGCCAAGGCATTCGGGTCGGCATCGTCATGAGCCGGTTCAACATCGATATCTGCGAGGGCCTGCTGTCGGCTTGCACGGCGGAACTGGTCAAGCTGGGCGTCAAAGAAGCCGACATGTGCATCGCCACCGTGCCCGGCGCGCTGGAGATTCCGCTGGCGCTGCAAAAGCTGGCGGCCACCGACAAGTACGATGCCCTGATCGCCCTGGGTGCCGTGGTCCGCGGCGATACCTATCATTTCGAGGTGGTCTCCAATGAGATGGCCAGCGGCATCATGCAGGTGACCCTGGATACCGGCTTGCCCATCGCCAATGCCGTACTCACCACCGATACCGACGACCAGGCCTTGCTGCGCATGTCCGAGAAGGGTGCCGACGCCGCCCGCGTGGTGGTCGAGATGGTCAACCTGTTCAAGGTGGTTTGATGTCCAAGACACGAGGCAATCGCCGCATCGCCCGGGAACTGGTCCTGCGCGTGCTGTACCAATGGCAGTTGACCGGCGACGATTTCGCCAAATTGTTGGTGCAGGCCGAGGAGGCCGAAGAGTATGCGCAGGCCAATGCCACCTTCCTCAAGGGCTTGCTCGACGGCATTCTGAAAGAGGCGGCGGCGCTGGATCAGGCCCTGGCGCCTTGCCTCGATCGCAAGGTCGCGGAACTGTCGCCGATCGAGCATGGCGTATTGCTGATCGGCGCCTATGAGCTCAGCCACAGCCTGGACGTGCCCTACAAGGTGGCGATCAACGAGGCGGTGGAACTGGCCAAGCGCTACGGCGGCACCGACGGCCACAAATTTGTCAACGGCGTGCTCGACAAGTTGGCCAAGTCGGTGCGCTCGGTGGAAGTCGAAGCCGCGGGCAGGTGAAGCGGCGGGGCGATGCCGCATTCCTTAGCCACCATGTCTTCCGAATTCGAACTCATCGCCAAATTCTTCACCCGCGCCTGTCCCTCGGCGCAGCTTGGCGTCGGCGACGATGCCGCGCTGATCGCGCCGACCCCGGGCAAGGAGTTGGCCATTTCGGCCGACATGCTGGTGGCCGGCAGCCATTTTTTGCCCGACACTGATCCTGTCGCTTTGGGCCACAAGGCCCTGGCGGTGAATCTGTCCGACTTGGCGGCCATGGGTGCCGTGCCGCGCTGGGTGCTGTTGTCCTTGTCGTTGCCGCAGGCGGACGAAGCCTGGCTGGCGCAGTTCAGCGGCGGGTTTTTGGCCTTGGCCGATGAGTATGGTGTCGAACTGATCGGCGGCGACACCACGCGCGGCCCGCTCAATCTCTCCGTCACCATCCTGGGCGAAGTCGAACCCGGCCAAGCCCTGCGTCGCGATGCCGCGCAAGTGGGCGACGAGATTTGGGTCTCGGGCGAATTGGGCGGCGCGGCCTTGGGGCTGCAGCACCTGTTGGGCGAGCGATCTTTGGAGCCGGCCGAATCGGAGGCTTGTTTGGCACGCCTGCATCGACCTTCACCGCGGGTCGCTTTGGGTCGAAAGTTGATCGGCGTGGCCCATGCCTGCATCGATATCTCCGACGGCCTGCTGGCCGATCTCGGCCACATCCTGGAACGTTCGTCTGTGGGCGCGGAGATTCACCTGGCCAGCCTGCCGCTGGCCGAGGCGGCCAGCAAGCGTCTGGCGCAACCGGAGGTGATGCGCGCCGCCCTGGCCGGCGGCGACGATTACGAACTCTGTTTCACGGCACCCGCCGAGCGGGCCGCCGCAGTGATGCAGGCGGCGGCTGCGGTGGGCGTTGCCGTGACTCGTATCGGCCGGATCAAGCACGATGCCGGCATTCGGCTGCTGGGGGTCGAAGGTCGGGAATTGCCCATGCAGGCATCTGGCTTCGATCACTTCGCGGGGCGCTGACATGCGGGCCGACTGGGGTTTCGCCCGTGCCCATCCCGCCCATTTGCTCGCGTTTGGTTTTAGCTCCGGCATCACGTTATGCTCCGCATAACATGAGCCTTCACTGAAACCAAACGGACTTCCATGCAGCCGAACGGGTCGTTCCTATTTCGTCACCCCGCCCATTTGCTCGCGTTTGGTTTTGGCGCCGGTTTGGCCCCGAAGGCGCCGGGCACCGTCGGCACCCTGGTCGCCTTGCCGCTCTATTTCCTGTTGCTGCCGCTTGGTTCTTGGTACTGGTTGGCCGTCGCCCTGGCCTTGCTGGTCGGCGTTTGGGCCTGCGATGTAGCTGGTCGCGCCCTCGGCGTGCACGACCACGGTGGCATCGTCTGGGACGAGATCGCGGCCTTCCTGTTGGTGTTGCCGTTCGCGCCGCAAAATCTCGCCGGCTTCGCCATGGCCTTTGCCCTGTTCCGCCTGTTCGATATCTGGAAGCCGTTTCCGATCCGCTGGTTCGACCGGCAGGTGCCGGGCGGGCTTGGCGTGATGCTGGATGACATCCTGGCGGCGGGCTATGCCATCCTATGCCTGATGGGGATTGCGATATGGCTGTGAACGAACTGGAAACGCTGGCGGTGCAGTTGGGCGAGGCCCTGCTGGCGAAGGGCTGGCTGTTGGCCACGGCCGAGTCCTGTACCGGCGGCTGGGTGGCCCAGACGGTCACCGCGATCTCGGGCAGTTCGAACTGGTTCGACCGCGGCTTCGTCAGCTACAGCAACGAAGCCAAGCAGGACATGCTGGGCGTGCAAGCGGCGACCCTGGCCGCGCACGGCGCGGTGAGCGAGGCGGTGGTGCGCGAGATGGTCGAGGGGGTGCTGATGCGCAGTCGCGTCGATTTGACGCTCGCGATCAGCGGCATCGCAGGCCCGACCGGCGGCAGCGCGGAAAAACCGGTGGGCACGGTCTGGCTGGCTTGGGGGGTGCGTGGCGGCGCCCGCACGGCCCAGATCTTTCACTTCCAGGGTGACCGCGCCGAGGTGCGCCGCCAGTCGGTCGTCGCGGCGCTGCAGGGCGCCTTGCAGTTGGTCAAATAGGCTTAACGGAAGGCCCAGGCGGCGAACGGCTCGATCTCGCCCCGGTTCAGCAGCATCAATTGATAGGCGTTGGGGTTGAGCGAGCGATCCACCGTGGTGTCCACGCTCAGGCGTTGCAGCACATAGCCGATCAGGGCGCGGCGGACATCGATCTCGATCGCTTCGCCATCGGCGCCGTAATCCAGCAGCAGGCTCTCCCGCTTCTGGGCGTCGAGCCCGGCATGCGGCCCGAGCTTCAAGGTCACCATTTCCACCCAGTCCTCGTCGTATTCCATGCTGGATTCCGCCGGCTGGTCCAGACACTTGGCCTCGGTGATGCGCGAGAGCACGAAGTCGCGGAAGTCGCAGGTCTCTTCGCTGTAGGCGCGGACATGCCAGCGCAGGCCGGTGTCGACCAGGCTGTGCGGCTCGAGGATGCGCTGAGCCTGGCTGTCGCGGTCGGACAGCGAACGGTAGTTGACCCGCAGCTTTCTGCGGCCATGGATGGCGCGGGTGATCTGGGCCAGCACCTGCGGGCTGGGCAGCCGGGCCGGTAGGGGCAGGGTGGCGGTGGCCAGGCCGTAGATAGGCTCCGTGCCATAAGGCCCGCCGGCCACCGCCAGGTTGGCTGCGATGATGGGCAGGACGGCAGCGGGGCTGAGGTCGGCGAAGACGGCGCTGAAGCTGTCGCTCGGCACGAAGCCGAAGACGTTGTGGTTGTAGGCGAGATTGCCGGGCGCCAGGTCGCTGTAGAGTTTGAGGTCCTTGGTCGCCGCCGGATCGGAGATGCCGAAGGCCCGGGCGACGTCACTGCGGCTGACCGCCCCGGTGTAGAAGGCCATGATCTCGATATATTGCAGCCGCTGCTGCGTCGCCCACTTCACGTCCAGGCGCATTTTCTCTTTGGAAACCATGACTTACTCCAGGCTTGGCCGGGCCGCCAATAGCCGATTATAGGATTAACGGCGGCAGTCCAAATAGAAACTATTATGTAATAAAAACTACGTAGGTGATAAAAAGTATTGAAATGAATAAATGTATCGCCTAAATTTGGTGTCATGGCATCGCCACCAGGCGGTCCGACAAACGATGCAACCTCACGCTTAGGAGACAGATCATGGCAACGACCGTATCCGCAGATGACAAGATGAAGGCCCTCAACGCCGCCCTCGGTCAGATTGAAAAACAGTTCGGCAAGGGCTCGGTCATGCGCATGGGCGACGGCTCGGTGGCCGAGGACCTGCAGGTGGTTTCCACCGGTTCCCTGGGCCTGGATGTGGCCTTGGGCGTGGGCGGCCTGCCGCGCGGTCGGGTGGTCGAGATCTACGGCCCGGAATCGTCCGGCAAGACCACGCTGACCTTGCAGGTGGTGGCCGAGATGCAAAAGCAGGGCGGCACCGCCGCCTTCATCGATGCCGAGCATGCCCTCGACCCCAGCTATGCTCAAAAGCTCGGCGTCAACGTCTCCGAGTTGCTCATCTCCCAGCCGGATACCGGCGAGCAGGCCCTAGAGATCGCCGACATGCTGGTGCGCTCCGGCGGGGTGGATGTCATCGTCATCGACTCGGTGGCGGCGCTGACGCCCAAGGCCGAGATCGAGGGCGAGATGGGCGACTCCCACGTCGGCCTGCATGCCCGCCTGATGAGCCAGGCCCTGCGCAAGCTCACTGCCAATATCAAGCGGACCAACACCTTGGTCATCTTCATCAACCAGATCCGGATGAAGATCGGCGTGATGTTCGGCAACCCCGAAACCACTACCGGCGGCAATGCGCTCAAGTTCTATTCCTCGGTGCGCCTGGATATCCGCCGCATCGGCGCGATCAAGAAGGGTGAAGAAGTGGTCGGCTCCGAGACCCGCGTGAAAGTGGTCAAGAACAAGGTCGCGCCGCCTTTCCGCGAGGCGATCTTCGACATCCTGTACGGCGAGGGCATTTCCCGCGAGGGCGAGATTATCGAGCTGGGCGTGGCCCAGAAGCTCATCGACAAGTCCGGTGCCTGGTATTCCTATCAGGGCGAGAAGATCGGCCAGGGCAAAGACAATGCCCGTGAATACCTCAAGGAGCATCCGGAAATCGCTCAGGAGATCGAGGCTCAGGTGCGCGAGAAGCTGGGCGTGAAGATGCCGGGTGCCGAGAACCTTGGCGAGGAGTAAGGAAGCAAGCAGCCTTAGCCTGCGCGAGCGGGCGCTCAACCTACTGGCTCGGCGCGAACACAGTCGCGCCGAGTTGGCCCGCAAATTGGCTGCTTACGGCGAGGCCGACGAGATCGCCGCCTTGCTCGATCGGCTGGAAGCGCGCAATCACCTCTCCGATGCCCGCTATGCCGAAGCCGTGCGCCATGCCCGTTCGGGCAAATACGGCAGCCGTCGGCTGGCCCATGAGCTGCGGGAAAAAGGCGTCAGCGAGACGCTGGTCGAGAGTGCGGTGGCCGAGGCTCGCGAAAGCGATTTGTCAGTGGCCCGCGCCGCTTGGGCCAAGAAGTTCGGAGTGTTGCCTGCCGATGCCAAGGAGCGCGCGCGCCAGCATCGCTTCTTGCTCGGTCGCGGCTTCCCGGCCGAGATCGTGCGCCGCGTTGTCGGTGGCGGCGAAGACGATTAAAGCCGCGCCGCCAGAAGCTGCGCGATTTCCGAGTCGGTCAGCACGATCGGGTTGGTCTTCATGCTGCTGCCGCGGCTGTTGGCGACGACCCGGCCAAAGTCCATCTGCGCAATGCCGTAGGCCGAGAGCCTTGGCAGTTCGAGTCGGCGCGTCCAATCTTCCAGCGTTTCCAGCAAGGCCGTGATGGCCGCGTCATCGGCGAGTGCTTCTTGCCGTAATAGCCGCCCGACATCGGCATATTTTTTCAAGGCGCGATTGTCGGGCTCGCGCTGCCGTATGGCCGCGATGTTGACTTGGGTGGCGGCTGCGACCAGGGTGCCGCAAACCACGCCGTGCGGGATGGGGAAGAAGGCGCCGAGCGGCGAGGCCAGGCCGTGGACCGAGCCGAGCCCGACCTGGGCCAAGGTGATGCCGGAGAGCAGGGCGGCGTAGGCCATGCGGCCACGACAGTCGGCAGCATCACCGGTGCCCTCGTACCAAGGCAGCAGCCCATCGCGCGCAGCCTCCAATCCGCTCAAGGCGAGGGCGTCGGTGAACGGGTTGGCCTTGGTCGAGACGTAGGACTCCAGGAGTTGGGTAAAGGCATCCATGCCATTGGCGGCCAACACGCCAGGCGGGCAGGTCGCGAGCAAGTCGGGGTCGACGATGGCATATTCGGCCACCAGCTTGTCGTCGCGGAAGGATTTCTTGAAGCCCTCTGCCCCTTGTACGCTGAGCACCGCATTCTTGGTCGCCTCCGAACCGGTGCCGGCCGTCGTCGGTACGGCGATGAAGGGGGTGGCGGGGCCTCGATAGGGCAGTTCCGGGCCGACGCCCTCCAGATGGTCGCGTACCGAATTACCCGGCTTTAGCAGGCCGGCGATCGCCTTCGCGGCATCCAGCGCGCTGCCGCCGCCGATGCCGAGCACGACGTCAAAGCGCTGGCCCTGATACAGGCGAACGGCCTGGTCGATGAGTTCGGGCGACGGTTCGCCGGCGACCTGCACCAGATCCCAGGTGACGCCCTTATCTGATAGTTCGGTTTGCAGCGAGGCCCAGTGTGGACTGGCCAGGAAGGAATGGGCGCCGGTGACAATCAAGGCCCTCTGGCCGAAGCCGGCAGCCAGGCTGGCGACTTTTTGGAACGCGCCCGGGCCGAATTCGATACGCGGTAGGCGGGCTATATTAAAAGTAGGATTCACTCGTGCCTCCTTGAAGCAAGGCCGCATGCTAGCGCGGCTGCCACGAGGGGCATATGTTTTATGAAAGATTGGTAAAAGGGTGTTGACATGCCCCGGGTCAATCTTCATAATCTCGCTTCTCTCGGACGCGGGGTGGAGCAGTCTGGCAGCTCGTCGGGCTCATAACCCGAAGGTCACAGGTTCAAATCCTGTCCCCGCAACCAATAGTTCTCAGCGAGGCAACGAGCTTAGAAGTATTGCAGTCCAGAAAATTGGGCAACCAAAACTGATCTTTAACAACTAGAAACAGCCTTAAGAAGTGTGGGCATTAGGTGCGGAGCGGAAGATCTCTGTTAAGAGATTGGAAGCTAAAAGCAAGACCTAATGCTCAATTAGTCAGTTAG
>JACAEC010000077.1 GCA_013389055.1 Hydrogenophilaceae bacterium | reverse complement strand
GTCCTGGAAGGTGACCGCCAGGCGGTAACCCGGCAGCACTGTCATGGCCTTGACGCGCCAGGGTGCGGCTGGTGTCACTCCAGCGGCGGGATTTGTTTTGGAAGCTGTTTCGATTGGCATAGGGTCCAGTCCTCCATCAGCGCGTCACTGTGTTCAATAGCCCATTCGATGGTCAAGTTCAAGGCGCGTTTGGGCAGGCTGCCAGCGATAACTTCGAGGGTACGAATGTCGATCAGGGCCTCGTGCTCGCCGTAGAGGGCATGAAAATGCGGCGGGGCATGCTCGCGCCAGAACATCTGGATGATGATGCCGAAGAACTGGCTGATGGTGGGCATGGCGCCGCCGAGTGGGTGACTCAGCGCGTCAGCGTCTGCACGCCCTCCGGCGTGCCCATCAGGCAGACATCGGCGCCGCGGCGGGCGAACAGGCCGTTGGTCACCACGCCGACGATCTGGTTGATCTCCGTCTCCAGGGCGACCGGGTCGAGGATGTTCATGCCGTGCACGTCGAGGATGACGTTGCCGTTGTCGGTGGTGAAGCCGGCGCGCAGCACGGGGTTGCCGCCCAGCTTGACCAGTTGCCGGGCCACGTAGGAGCGGGCCATGGGGATGACCTCGACCGGCAGGGGGAACTTGCCCAGCACGTCGACCAGCTTGGTCTGGTCGACGATGCAGACGAATTTCTTGGCGCAGGCGGCCACGATCTTCTCCCGGGTCAATGCGCCGCCGCCGCCCTTGACCATGGCCATGTGCCGGGTGATCTCGTCGGCGCCGTCGACGTAGACTTCCATCTCGCCGGCCTCGTTGAGGTCGAGCACGCGGATGCCGTGCTTCTTCAGGCGCTCGGCGGTGGCGACCGAGGAGGCCACGGCGCCGTCGATGCGGCCCTTGATGTGGGCCAGTTCGTCGATGAAGAAATTGGCGGTGGAGCCGGTGCCGACGCCGATGATGCCGGCGGGCACGTGGGCGATGGCGGCGCGGGCGACGGCCTGCTTCATTTCGTCTTGGGTCATGCTCATGGCGCTTCTGCTTTCAACTTGCCGTAAAAACGCCGAGAATAGCGGGGTTTGGTGGCCTTTTCAAATCATGGGCCACGATGTTGGCTGGGGGTTAAGGCGTAGCGCACATTCCCTCTCCCCCACCCCTCCCCCGGAGGGGGAGGGGGAGCCGTATATAGGTATGGCAATGACGGACTATCTGGAAAAAATCCTGCTCGCCCGCGTCTACGACGTGGCCATCGAGTCGCCCCTGGACGAGGCGCCCAACCTCTCGCGCCGGCTGAAGAACACGGTGTGGCTCAAGCGCGAGGACATGCAGCCGGTGTTCTCGTTCAAGCTGCGCGGCGCCTACAACAAGATGGCCTCGCTGCCGGCGGCGGCGCTCAAGCGCGGTGTCGTGGCGGCCAGCGCGGGCAACCATGCCCAGGGCGTGGCCCTGGCGGCGCAGATTCTCAAGTGCGAGGCGACCATCGTCATGCCGGCGACCACGCCGCAGATCAAGGTGGATGCCGTGGCCAAGCGTGGTGCCCATGTCGTGCTCTTCGGCGACTCCTACGACGAGGCCTATCACCACGCCAAGGACATCGCCAAGGACGAGAAGAAGACCTTCGTCCACCCCTACGACGACCCCGAGGTGATCGCCGGCCAGGGCACCATCGCCATGGAACTGTTGCGCCAGGCCCAGTCGAACTGCCCGCACGCCATTTTCGTGCCGGTCGGCGGCGGCGGCCTGATCGCCGGCATCGCCGCCTATGTCAAGCGGCTGCGGCCGGAGATCAAGGTCATCGGCGTCGAGCCGGAAGAGGCCGACGCCATGGCCCGCTCGCTGGCCAAGGGCGAGCGGGTGACCCTGGCCCAGGTCGGCCTGTTCGCCGACGGCGTGGCGGTGAAGCAGGTGGGGGCCGAGACCTTCCGTCTGTGCCGGGAATACGTCGACGAGATCATCCTGGTCGACAACGACGCCATCTGCGCCGCGATCAAGGATGTGTTCGAGGACACCCGCTCGATCCTGGAGCCGGCCGGCGCCCTGTCGGTGGCCGGGCTCAAGGCCTGGGTGGCGCGAGAGAAGGCCGAGGACAAGCGCCTGGTCGCCATCGCCAGCGGCGCCAACATGAACTTCGACCGCCGGCGCTTCGTCGCCGAGCGGGCCGAGCTGGGCGAGAAGCGCGAGGCGGTGCTGGCGGTGACCATCCCCGAGAAGCCGGGCAGCTTCAAGACCTTCTGTTCGCTCTTGGGTGGCCATGTCATCACCGAGTTCAACTACCGCTTCGACGACCCCAAGCTCGCCCACATCTTCGTCGGCGTCCAGGTGCAGAACCGGGCCGAGGTGGACAAGATGATCGCCCTGCTCAACCGGCACGAGCTGCCGGTGCTCGACCTCACCGACAACGAGATGTCCAAGCTGCACATCCGCCACCTGGTCGGCGGCAAGGCGCCGCAGGCGACGAACGAGGTGATCTACCGCTTCGAGTTCCCGGAGCGGCCGGGCGCGCTGATGAAGTTTTTGAACAGCCTGGGCCACAAGTGGAACATCAGCCTGTTCCACTACCGCAACCACGGCGCCGACTACGGCCGCGTGCTCTGCGGGGTGCAGGTGCCGCCGGCGGACAAGGAGGCGTTCAAGGCCTTTCTCGATAACCTCGGCTATCCCTATTGGAATGAGTCGAAGAACCCGGCGTACAAGCTGTTTTTAGGATAAGCGGCCTACTGCGCGCCCCATCTGCCGCGTTGCATGCTCGCTCGGCCCTCGCCGTACTTGAATGTACTGTCTCGGGCCTCGCTGCGCGGCGCCTTGCATATGGGCCGCTCGCTACGGCCTTGGTGCATTCGGTTGGTATAAAACGAAACCCCGCCGCAGCGGGGTTTCGTTTTTGTGGGACCCGGTTTTCTTATTCGGGCTTGGTCTTGCAGGTCTTGATGCCGAAGGGCAGATAGGCCGGGCACCAGCCGATGGCGCCGGTGGCCAGGGGCACCACGCCGATCCAGGCCCAGACCGGGCCGCCCATCAGCGCCCAGACGATCAGGGCCAGACCCACGACGATGCGAATGATGCGGTCGACTCCACCAACGTTTGCTTGCATAACGCCTCCTTGCTGATGTGCCCGTGCGGGCGGTTGAGGATGTTCTGGTGCGGGCAGTATACGACGACCGGGAGATTGTTGATCGGTAACAAATCAGTCGGATTTATGCCTTACCCCATCCCCCTCCCAGCCTCCCCCATAAATGAGGGAGGGGTACGCCCTCCCCGCTTGTGGGGATGGGGTGGGGAGCGTTGAGGCTTGCAGGTCACCAATTCGTTTGTTTGGATTAACAACTCGCTAATGTGGCTTGGATGGCGGCGGTGCGGGCGGCGCGGATGGCCTGGGGGATGTGGCCCGGTGAGGCAGCGGCGACGGCGCCGGCATCGACCGATTGCGCCGCGGACAGGGCCTGGCGCAGGCGGTCGGCCTGGGCGAAAGGCCGCGTTTCATAGCCGGGCCGGCCGTGGTGGTCGTCGGCGCAGGCGAGCAGGAACTGCTCGAAGCGCTCGGGCCGGCGGAAGGCGTCGGTCGCCTCCAGCAGCGCGAGCAGTGCTGCGGCGTCGAGCCGGTCGGCGCGGTGGGCCTCGCCATGCCAGCGGGCGACGGCAAGGCCGAGTTCCTTGCAGTCGGTCGGCACCTTGAGTCGTGTGCTGACTTCGCGCACCGCATCCATGCCTGCTGCTTCGTGGCCGCTGTGATCGGGCCAGCGGCTGCGCGGGGTGAGGCCCTTGCCCAGGTCGTGCACCAGCGCGGCATAGCGCACCGGCAGCTCGTGATGTTGGCTGGCAGCCCAATCGAGCACGCGCAGGAGATGGGCGCCGGTGTCGACCTCGGGGTGCTTGGCCGCATCCTGCGGCACGCCGAACAGGGCATCGACTTCCGGCAGCAGTTTTTTCAGGGCGCCGCAGTCGCGCAGCACCTCGAGCATCCGCGAGGGGCGGGCTTCCATGAGGCCGCGGGCGATCTCCTGCCAGACCCGCTCCGGCACCAGGGCGTCGACCTCGCCGCTGGCGACCATCTCGCGCATGAGCGCCAGCGTCTCCGGCGCGACGTCGAACTCGGCGAAGCGGGCGGCGAAGCGGGCGACCCGCAGGATGCGCACCGGGTCTTCGCTGAAGGCGGCGCTGACGTGGCGCAAGACTTTCGCTTCGAGATCGCGCTGGCCGCCATAGGGGTCGATGATCGTGCCGTCGGCCGCCTCGGCCATGGCGTTGATGGTGAGGTCGCGCCGGATCAGGTCTTCCTCCAGCGTCACCTCGGGGCTGGCGTAGACCTGGAAGCCCTTGTAGCCGCGCGCGGTCTTGCGCTCGGTGCGGGCCAGGGCATATTCCTCCTGGCTGTGCGGATGGAGAAAGACCGGAAAGTCCTTGCCGACCGGACGGAAGCCCAAATGCACCATGTCTTCCGGCGTGGCGCCGACCACGACGTGGTCGCGGTCCTGCACTGCCAGGCCCAGCAGGCGGTCGCGCACGGCGCCGCCGACGACGTAGGCCTGGATGTGCGCGGGAAACCGCACGCAGTCAGCTCAGCGGCGTGCCAGTTGGCGGAAGCGGCCGTAGTTGCGGCGCGGGTCGGCCTCGGTCAGGTAGCCGATCACCGCCTCCAGCGGGGTCGGGCTGCCGAAGATGGCCGGGAAGCCTTCGCTGCAGACATTGTCCTTGAGCGCGGCGTAATAGTTGTCGCGGGTCATCAGCTTGCGGCCGGGCTTGAGTTCCATCAGGGCGGCGAACAGGTAGGAATTGGCCTGGCCGAGCGGAAACACCGTGCGCTTGAGGCCCAGGGTCTGGGCGGTCAGTTGCACCAGCTCGACCAGGCTGTAGACCTGCGGCCCGCACAGGTTGTAGGCCTGGCCGTAGGTCGCCGGGTCGTCCAGGCTGGCAGCGAAGGCGCGGGCGACGTCGCCGACATAGACCGGCTGGAAGCGGGCATTGCCGCGGGCCAGCGGCACGATGGGCGCCAGCTTGAGCAGTTGGCCGAACAGGTTGAGGAAGCTGTCGCCCGGGCCGTAGATGACCGAGGGCCGGAACACCGTGGTGTGCAGTTGGTGGGTTTTCTCGCCCGCGCGGACCACGGCCTCGCCGTCGGCCTTGGTCTGCTGGTAGATGCTGGGCGAATTGACGTCGGCGCCGAGGGCGCTCATGTGCAGCAGCCGATGGACGCCGGCCGCATGGCAGGCGGTGACGATCTTGCGCGGCAGTTCGGCGTGGGCATGCTCGTAGGCCTTGCGGCTGCCGTGCAGGATGCCGACCAGGTTGATTACGGCATCCTTGCCGGCGAACAGGGACTTCAGGGCCTGCGGGTCGTGGATGTCGGCCTCGACCACTTCGACGCCGGGCAGCGGCAGCAGGTGCTTGGCCCGCTCGCGCCGGCGGGTGGCGATGGTGAGTTGCTTGCCTTGCTCGACCAGCAGGGCGGCGAGGTGTTGGCCGACGAAGCCGCTGCCGCCGAGGATGCAGATTTTTTGCGTAGCCATTTTTTGTCCCCTATCGATGCTGCAAATTGTACCGCCAGTCTGCCCCGGACTGATGCTTGAGCGGTTGCCCGGCTACTGGCTGTTTGTCTGCGTAGATTAACGGCAAAGGCCCCGGCCGGGGCGGTCTTTAGTAGAAAAAGACCGATGCCTGCAGGGCGGCTCGGGTCTCGGCGGGCAGGGGGTTAAGAGCCTATTTCAGTAGGAAACATGCCCCGCGTTGAGACCAGGATCGGATGGATGCAAGGCGCGTCGCGCAGCGAATGGTCATTCCCTTCGCAAGCGGCGCAACGCCGCAGGCAGCCGGCGCGGGGCATGTTTCCTACTGAAATAGGCTCTTAGGGAGTACCCCGGTCAATCCCAGAACCGCAGGCTGACGAAGGCGCGGTTGGCCGATATCTGGTGGTCGATTTCTTCCTCGAAGTCCTGCTGATCGCGGAACAGGTTCTGCAGGGTCAAGGCCAATTCATAGCGGCCCTGTCCTGTACGCCATGCCTTGGCTAGCCGCAGATCGAATCGACGATAGGCGGGAATGGGGTCGCCCTCGCCGAGCCAGCTCATCTGCCCCACCTTGTGATAGCCGATGCTGGCGCTGACCCCCTGGCCGAAGTCCCGCATCGCCAGCAGGGAATAGCTCAGCCGGGGGGCCGAGGTCTCCATTTCATTCTCGTCGTTGGAGCCGGGGATCAGGTGATCGCGGGCCTTCTGCCAGATCCAGGCCTGGTTGAAGACGATCCGGCTGGCGGCCTCCGGTTGCCACTGTACTTGGTATTCGGCGCCCCACATGTCGATATCGACAATGTTCTGGTCTTGCGAAGCCCGCTTGCCGGCACTCAGTTCCGCCGGAAATGGTTGCTTCACTGCCTCGATCAATCGCTGCAAGTGGTCATTGAACAGGCGCAGATTGAGGTTCAGCCGCAGTTCCGGGTAGCTGCCGACATAGCCCAATTCACGCGAATCGATCATTTCCGGCTTGAGGTTGGGTGAGGGGATTTTGATCTGGTCGATCAGCACCCCGGCGTAGCTCACCCCGTAATTCGGCACCTGCTCGAAAAAGGTCTCCGAGCGATAGCCTCGGCTGAGACCGAGGCGAAAGGCATGCCGGCCGGACGGCAGGTAATGCAGGCTGAACCGCGGCGAGAAGGTGCTGCCGGCAAGGTAGTGGTGTTCGAGCATGCCGCCGAGATTGGCCAGCCAGGCAGCATGCGGCCGCCATTCCCAAGTGCCGAACAGGCGATACATCTCTTCCGACAGGCTGCCACCCGGCGCGAAAAAGGTATGCGACTGAATCTCATCGCGCCGCATCTCGGCACCATAGGCGGCACGGCTATGGGCGTCGAGCACGAGGTTGGCCTGGAATTCCAATTGCTCCCGTTGCACGGTGTAATTCAGATCGACCGGCACATCCCAAGGCAAACCGGAGGCCGCACCCGGAATGACCCAGGCATTCTCATAATCCTTGTTGGATCGGGTGTATTGGAGGGAATAGGTCTCATCCGGCGAATGCTGCCTGCGCCAGGCAAGCTGGATGAAGCGGTTGTCGTTGTCGCTCTTGTGCGGCGGATCCAGGGCATCGCTCACCGAACCCACGCCCCATAGCGAGTGATTCACGCCGAATTGCAGCATCAACTCATCGGTATGACTGAGCCGATAATCGAAGCGCGCATTCAGAAATGCGGTCGTGCGAGCGGTCCGGGTTCACTTCGAAGCGGCGCTCGGTCTGATCCATGAGGGTGATGCGGTGGGACAGGTCGCCGTTGCGGCCGGCATGGCGCATCAGATAGCGGCCCAGATCATGATTGCCTCGACTGGCTGCCAGATGGAGGCCGGGCTCATCCAGGCCTTGCAGGGTGATGATATTGATGGTGGCGAGAAAGGCGTTAGAACCGTAGGCCGCCGCGCTCGGCCCATGCACCACCTCGATCCGCTCGATGTCTTCCAGCGCCAAAGGCAGTTCCCGCCAATCGACCTGGCCGAATGCGGGATTGAAGATGGAGCGGCCATCGACCAGCACCTGAAGCCGACGGGAATTGCCGTCCGAAATGCCGTGGTAGGTCACCACCGGCTGCCAGCTATGGACATAGCTCACCTGAAAGCCCGGCACCAGCCTGAGCAGATCAGGGATATTGGTGTAGCCCGAGGCCTCGATCATCTTGCGATCGATCACCGTGACCATGGCCGGCGCCTCGCGCGCCGGCTGGGCCAAGCGGGACACCGTCAGCACCACCGGCAGGTCCTCGAAGAAGATCTGCTCGGACATCGGCTTGCCGTCTTGCGCAGCGCTGAGGGAAGCGGAGAAGGCAGCGGCGACCAGGCAAACTGATTGCTTGAAGCGACGCAGCGGTTTTCGGAAAATCATGACTGCCAACAGGCTTTCCTTGTGCGGGCAGTTTACCGACACGCTCAAGCCTGCGCCAACAGACCGGCCAGCAGCTCATGCAGCTTGGCCGGCGCCACCGGCTTGTGCAGGATCGCCAAGCCACTGGCGTTCATCCGGGCCACATTTTCCGGAGCGGTGTCGCCGCTGATCAAGGCAGCCGGCAGACTGGCACCGTAGCGTTCGCGCAAGCGCTCGATGGTCACCAGGCCATCGATCCGGCCCGGCAGCCTGAAGTCGCTCAACACGGCATCGGGTGCTGCCTCCAGTTGCTCCAGCACAGGCCAGGCCGCCTCCAGGCTGGCTGCCAGCAGCGGCCTGAGGCCCCAGTTCGCCAGCAGCGCCGCCATGGAATCGAGCACGTCGGGATCGTCGTCGATGACCAGTATCCGCTGCCCCGAGAAGCCGACCACCGGCCCTGCCATTGCCGCCGCAACCGGCTGTGCGACCAGATGCGCGATCGGCAACTTGAGGCTGAACACCGTGCCCCGGCCCAGGCGGGAATGCACCTGCAACTCGTGGCCCAGCAAACGGGCCAGCTTGGCGACGATGGCCAGCCCGAGCCCCATGCCGTGCCGGCGATTGCGCTCGGGATTGCCGACCTGGTAATACTCCTCAAAGATGCGCGGCAGATTCTCCGGCGCGATGCCGATGCCGCTGTCCCAGACCTGGAGCAGCCAATGGTCTTTTCGCCGGCGGCAGGCCACCAGCACGCCGCCCTGCTGGGTGTAGTGGACGGCATTGGCGATCAGGTTGCTCATGATCCGGGTCAACAGCATGGAATCGCTGTGCGTCCCTGCCGAAGCCAGCCGGACCTTGAGCGCGATGCCCTTCTGCTCGGCCTGGGGGCTGTATTCCTCCCAAAGCCTGCGCAGATAGGGCTTGAGGTCGAAGTCGCGGAAGTTCGGCTGGACCGCGCCGGCATCGAGCTTGGACAGATCGAGCAGGACATTGAACATGCCTTCCAACTCGGTGACCGAGGTTTGCATGCGCTGCACGATGGCCAATTGCTGGGCGTCGCTCAATTGCTGATTGAGCAGTTCCGTGAACAGGCCCAAGGCGTGCATGGGCTGCCTGAGGTCATGACTGACGCTGGCGAGGAAGCGGGATTTCGCCATATTGGCCAGTTCCGCCTCCTGTTTTTTCTGCTCGAGATCTTCCGTCGCCTCGCGAATCCGCTGTTGCAGCAGGCTATGGTTCTGCTCCAGCGATAGCGCCATGCGGTTGACGCCCGCCTGCAGGTGGCCGATTTCTCCGCCGGCATCCTGATCGGCACGGACGGCCAATTCCCCCTCCTCCAGGCGACCGACCACCTGCGACAACTCGAGGATTGGCCGGCTGATGGTCCGGCTGACGACGACGGCGAAGACTGCCGCAAGGACGGAACCCAGGCCCATGATCAGCAGCCC
>JACAEC010000018.1 GCA_013389055.1 Hydrogenophilaceae bacterium | reverse complement strand
CTGGCCTTCCAGCTTGTCCTGCAGGAAGGCCGGCGGGGCGATCAGGCTTTGCGGGGTTTCGTTCGCGCTGGCGACGTGGAAGAACTCCTCGTTGCCGAAGGTCTTCTCGCCGGCCTGGTTGGTGACCGCGATCTTGCCGTCGGTGACGCCGCCGTAAAGGCCGTCCTCGGCCTTGGAGCCGTCGGGGTTGAAGCAGGCCGAATCGCAGATGGCCAGATTGTAGAAGGTGCCGCGGATGCCGATGTTGGCCATCGGCGTGCTCACCTTGTAGTTCTGCGGGTTCTGCTTGCCGATGGCGCCGGTGATGGTGCGGAAGCCGCCCTTGACCAGGCTGAAGGCGCCCTTTTCCGTGCCGTCCTGCTTGCCGCTGAATTGGTAGTCGTCGAATTTGAATTCGGTGATCGGCTTGATGGCGATGATGGCGCCGTCGGTCAGGCGCACCTGGGCGTTGCTGGCCGGGCCGGTCTTGATCAGGTCGCCCAGTTCGATCTCGGCGCGGGCCTTGAGCGGTACGGTCTTGCCGTTGCGCTGGGCGCTGACGTCGCCGACGGCGACCAGGATGCGGCCGATCGGCGCCGCCGAGGCGGCGGTGGCGAGCAGGGACAAAACGAGCAGGGAAAGGGCATGGCGCATGGTAAACCTCACTTGAAATCGTAGCGCAGGTTGACCGCGGCCAGCGTGCGCTTGTTGCTGTAGAGCTCGATATTAGACTCGTTTTCGCTGTAGCTGAGTTCGCCGCGCAGGCTGACCTGCTTGTCGACCAGGAAGGTGGCATTGAGGCCGAGCGACTGGTAGCTGTCCTTGCGGTCGACGCCCAGCATCTTGCCGTCGTAGTTGCTCTTCTGATAGGCGTAGTTCACGCCCAGGCCCCATTTCGGGTCCGGCGAAAAGCTCACGCCCAGGTTCAGGCCCGGCATGTCGCGGGAAAAGTCGGGCCGGCGCTTCTGGTTGCTTTCCTTGCTGTAGCTCAAGCGGGCGCTGACCACCGGCTGCCATTTCACGCTGAAGGCGCGGCGGTAGCCGACGCCGACGCCCTTGAGATCGGCATCGCGCACCCGGTTGGCCCCGCCGTATTCCAGATCGGCGTATTGGACGAAGGCATTCACTGCCTGGAATTCATCGAGCTGGCGGAACCATTCGCCGCTGACGCCGAGCACGTCGCGATAGTGCTCGCTGCCCACGGTGGCGCCGTTCCAGTTGAGGCCGACGCGGTAGAGGTCGTTGTCCTTGACGTAGCTGACGCCGCCGGTCAGGCCAAGCGAGGCCTGGTTGAAGGCCGATTCCTCGCGGTTGTACCTGCCGTCGAAGCCGGCGGCGCCGAACAGCGAAACGCCCGGCGCCACCGGCTTGGCCGCCTGGCCGCCCAGGGCGAAATGGCCGAAGCTGTCGCGCTTTTCCACCCCGGTGTCGCTCAGGGTGACGGCGCCGAACACCGGCAGGGTGATGTTGGCGGTGGAGGCGCCGCCGTTGACGTTGGTGTCGATGCCGAAGCCGGCCTCGGCATAGAAGCTGGCCGTGGTCTGGTAGCGGCCCTCGCGGGTGCGGATGGCGTCGACGAAGCGGTCGATGGCGGCCAGCACCGAGGCCGGCGGCTTCAGCTTGCGCACCGCCTCGAATTCCTCGCGGGCGCGCACGTCGTCGCCCAGCACGAAATAGCCGCGGGCCAGCTCCAGGCGGGCGCGGGCGTTGTCCGGGTTGAGCAGCAGATAGCGCTCCAGGGCCAGGATGCCCTCGGCCGCGTGGCCGGCCTCGATGGCGGCCAGGCCGTAGAAGAAATCGAAATCGGGCTCGCCCAAGAGGTCCGGGTTCTGCTGGCCGATGGCATAGGCCTCCTTCGCCTGGTTCTGGCCCAGCAGGCCGCGCATGTCCTCCACCGGCCCGGCCTGGGCCGAGAGGGCGACCGCCAGGCCGGAGGCCGCGAGCGCGCTGAACAATATGCTGCGGAGCATTGCTGTTAAAGCCTTTCCCTGGGGTTTCAGCCGGATTCGCCACGATTAGACCATATTCAGGTCCGGAATCCGCACCCTTGGCCACTCGGCCGCCACCCGGATAAGTCCTTGTTTCATCAGGGAGACAGGGGCCGCCCGGCGGACAGGCCCTGGCTAGTGTGATCTGGCGGCTTGCGAAGCGCTATCCCGGGTATATCATTAAGTACAAATACCTATATAAGTCGTGAACAGGGGGGAGTGACATGGCCTGAAGGGGGGCCCTATGAAGCACTCGCACATCTGGAAGTTCTGGCTCGGCGCCTGCCTACTGCTGTTCGCCGCGCTCGCCCAGGCTGCCATCAGCCAAATCCACACCCTGAGCGGCAGCGTTTCCATCACCTATCCCGGCCAGGCTGTTCGCGCCGCGCAAAAGGGCGACCAGCTCGAAGTCGGCACCCAGATCGCCACCGGCGCGAAGAGTTTCGCCATGCTCCGCTTCGAGGACGGCCAAGTGGTCGCCCTCAAGTCCAACAGCGAATTCCGGGTCGACGCCTACCGCTTCAATCCCAAGGTCGACAAGGACAACCAGATCGG
>JACAEC010000063.1 GCA_013389055.1 Hydrogenophilaceae bacterium | reverse complement strand
GGCCAGACCTACGGCGTGCCCGTGGAGGAGATCGTGGAAGGCATCAAGAACGGCGTGCGCAAGGTGAACATCGACACCGACCTGCGCATGGCCTCCACCGGCGCCATCCGCAAGCACCTGGCCGAGGACAAGAAGAACTTCGATCCGCGCAAGTTCCTCAAGGAAGCCACCAAGGCCATGACCGGCATCTGCAAGGACCGCTACGAGGCCTTCGGCGCCGCCGGCATGGCGAGCAAGATCAAGAAGGTCTACTCGCTGGAAGAAATGCAGAAGCGCTACGACAAGGGCGAACTCGACCCCAAGGTCAACTAAAACCAGCTTGTAGCTGGTAGCAAGGAGCCGGTAGCAGGGAAGCCGTAAGGCACTTTCTGACTACCGGTTTTTCGTTTCTGGCTACCAGCTGCTACCAGCTACCAGCTACAGGCCAATAATGGACACCCTGTTTGAAACCTCGATCAAGTCGCTGCCGCTGATCCACAAGGGCAAGGTCCGCGACATCTACGCCGTCGACGAGCAGCGCATGCTCATCGTCACCACCGACCGGCTGTCCGCCTTCGACGTGGTCATGCCCACGCCCATTCCGGGCAAGGGCCGGGTGCTCACGGCGGTATCGGCCTTCTGGTTCGACAAGCTCCAGTCCATCCTGCCCAATCACCTGACCGGCGATAAGCCGGAGGACGTGGTCGCCCCCGATGAACGCAATCAGGTGGCCGGCCGCGCCGTGGTGGTGAAACGCCTGAAGGCCCTGCCGATCGAGGCCATCGTGCGCGGCTACCTGGTCGGCACCGGCTGGGCCGATTACCAGAAGACCGGCCGGGTCTGCGGCATCGCCCTGCCCGCCGGCCTGCAACAGGCCAGCCGCCTGCCCGAACCCCTGTTCACGCCCTCGACCAAGGCGGCAGTCGGCGCGCACGACGAGAACATCGACTTCGCCCGTTGCGAACAGCTCCTGGGGGCAAACATCGCGGCCCAGGTCCGCGACGCCGCCCTTGCCCTGTACAAGGCCGCGGCGGAGTATGCACTCACCCGCGGCATCATCATCGCCGATACCAAATTCGAGTTCGGCCTCGATGCCAACAACCGCCTCACCTTGATCGACGAGGCCCTCACTCCGGATTCCTCCCGCTTCTGGCCGGCGGATGAATACCGGGTCGGCAGCAACCCGCCCAGTTTCGACAAGCAGTATGTGCGCGACTGGCTCAGCCAGTCGGGCTGGAACAAACAGCCGCCCGGCCCGGAACTGCCGGCCGAGGTGGTGCAAAAGACTGCGGAAAAATATGCCGAGGCGCTGCGCCGGCTGACCGCCTAGCTTGGATCAAGACCAGACGATGGTCTCGGGCTCCTGCGGCTTGCCGTAGAAAAAACCCTGCGCCTGCTGGCAGCCCAGCTTTTGCAGCAGGGCCACCTGCGCCTCGGTTTCCACGCCTTCGGCGATGGTCCGCAGGCCCAGGCTGTCGGCCAGGGCGATCACCGCACGGGTGATCGCGGCGTCTTCCTCGTCCATCGGCAGGTCGCGCACGAAGGAGCGGTCGATCTTGAGCCGATCGATCGGCAGGCGCTTGAGATAGGCCAGCGAGGAATAGCCGGTGCCGAAATCGTCGATCGACAGATAGACCCCCAGGTCGCTCAATTGCTTGAGCACCCCGACCGTGGACTCGGCCTGGTCCATGATCAGGTTCTCGGTGACTTCCAACTCCAGCCGATCCGGCGGCAGTTTGGTCTCTTCGAGAATGCGGCGCACGGTCGCGACGAAGTCGCTGCGCTGGATCTGCGGACCGGCGACATTGACGGCGATGCTCTCCAAGAGTGCGCCCTGATCCAGCCACTGCCGGGCCTGGCCGCAAGCCTGACGCAAGGCCCACTCGCCCAGTTCGATGATCAGCCCGGTATCCTCGGCGATCGGGATGAAGCGGTTGGGCATCAGCAGGCCGCGCTCTTTGTGTTGCCAGCGCATCAGCGCCTCGGCACCGATGATCTGGCCGGTCCTCAGATCGACCTGGGGCTGGTAGTGCAGCACCAATTCACCGCGCTCCAACGCACCGCGCAGATCGGATTCCAGCCGCACCCGCTCCATCGCCTCCAATGTCAGGGCCTGGGTATAGAAGCTGTAGACGTTGCGCCCGGCCGCTTTGGCCCGGTACATCGCGGCATCGGCATTGCTGACCAGGGCCTCGGGGGTATCGGCATCGCGCGGGTAAAGGCTGATGCCGATGCTGGCGGTCACGTACAACTCATGGCCGCGAACCCGATAAGGCTCGGCCAGCACCTGCAGGAGCTTGTCGGCCAGATGCGCCGCATCCTGTTCATTGCGCAGGTTCTCCAACATCAGGATGAACTCGTCGCCGCCCATGCGGGCCCGAGTGTCGTCCTGGCGCAGGGTGTCGTTCAGCCGCTTGGCGACTTCCTGGATCAGTTCATCGCCAACCAGATGGCCGAGACTGTCGTTGATGTGTTTGAAGCGGTCGAGGTCCAGGAACAGCAGCGCCAACTGGCTCTGCTCACGCTTGGCATGGCTCAGGGCCTGATGCAGGCGATCAAGGAAGAGCAGGCGGTTGGGCAGGTCGGTGAGCGGATCGTGATGGGCCAGATGTGCCAATTCGGCCTGGGATTGCACGATGCCGCTGATATCGGAAAACACCGAGACGTAATGGGTCAACTGGCCGCCTTCATTGCGCACGGCACTGATGGTCTGCCAGGCCGGGAAGATCTCGCCGTTCTTGCGCCGGTTCCAGAGTTCGCCCTGCCAATGCCCGGTGCGATTCAGGCTTGCCCACAGCTCTTGGTAGAACTGTGGGGGGTGCCGCTCCGACTTCCACATGCGCGGATTCTGCCCGACCACCTCCTCCGCGCTGTAACCCATGATCTTGCTGAAGGCGGCATTCACCTCGATGATGCGGCCCTGGGGACTGGTGATCATGACACCATCCTTGGTACTGGCCAGCACCTGGGCGGCGAGGCGCAAACGCTCCTCCAGCCGCTTGCTGTCGGTGATGTCCTGGGTGGTGCCCAGCATGCTACGCGCCATGCCCGACTTATCGGCATGCACCTCCGCCCGCTGGCGCACGATGCGCTCGCTGCCATCCGGCCAGACCACCCGATGGACCAATTCGTAAGGGCCGGCATGGCCCTGGCGGGCGGCATTGATCACGGCCTGCACCCGGATGCGGTCGTCCGGGTGAACCGCAGCCATCAGGGTCTCGAGCTTGGCCTCGACCGAGCCCGGCTCATAGCCCAGGCAGCGGAACTCCTGGTCGGACCAGATCGCCTGACCTGATGCCAAGTCCAATTCCCAACTGCCGACCCGAGTAAGTCTCTGCGCCTCGTTCAAGCGATGGCTATGCCGGTCCATCTCGGCATTGGCCTCGGCCAAGCCCTGTGCCATGACGGACAGCTTTCGCGTGGTTGCCGCTTGGCGATACAAATCGAAGGCGAACAACGCCGTCAACACCAGGCCGATCGCCAGCACCCAATAATGACGAGTGGCGCTGAATTCGGCATAGAAGGCCGGGGTCGGTGCGAAGACCATCTGCCAATCGCGACCGGGCACCCGAATCGGTACCACCCAGTGCTTGCCGGCCATGACTTGGGCCAAGGGCAGGGGCTCGCCCACGCTACGCGCGCGCGAGGCCTGGACATGCAGCAGCTTGCTGCCTGCGGTGCGATCGACGATATAGACATCGAGCCCGGTCGGCAGGGGTTTTTTCTGGGTCTCCGCCAGGATTTTATCGACCAGCAGGATGCTCGCCGCATAGCCGCGCAAGGCGGTTCGCCGCTGACCCACGGTAAGCAAGGGCTTGCCGGATTGATAAATCGGTCGAAACACGATGACCGCCTGCCGCTGACCGCCGCCCTGCACCAGGCTCAGCTTGGCTGTGAGAGCCATGGCACCACTGTCACGCGCCGCCTCCATGGCCTGCCGGACCTCGGGTCGCGTCGTTGGATTGAACCCCAGGGCCGCGGCATTCGCGGCATAGGGCTCGGTATAAAACACGGGGAAATATTCCTCACGCTCGGCCGCCGGCACCAGCACACCGCTCGGGCTGCGCTCGGTCAGCCGGGTACCCGGCTTGACCCTGCTCAACTCGCGTTCGACATCCGCGCGCTCGGCCTGGCTGATCCTGGGCAGCCATTGCAGGGCCTGGAATTCGGGATGCGCACTCAGCGGCCCGGCCACGAAACGTTCGAACTCTGCTCGGTCCACCACACTGGAAGAGTTGAACAGGCCATTCAGCGATTCCACCACTTCCAGGCTGCGATCCAGACTGAACTGGAAGCGGGCCGCCTCGTTGCTGGCCCGCCATTCCAGTTGGCGGTCGAAGTGACCCTGCTCGACCTCTTGCTCCTGCAGCATGCTGAGCACGCTCAGCAGACTCCCGACGAGCACGGCCACGACGACACCCAGATAGGGTCTGAAGGGAGTGCGTGGCTGGAAGACGGACTCGGGCATTTCAGCAGGGACTGGTCGCAGTGCCCTGCATGATAACAGCGCGACTCCTGCTCAGCTCAGCTCGCTTGACGCTGGCGGCGCATCTGACCGGCGACCATGCGGTATTCGTACAACCGACATTCCAAGGGTCCATTGAATAGCGGCGTGCGCTTGGTGGCCTTGAGCCCGATGTGCTTGGGCAGCTCCGGGTCGGCCGAGAGCAGATAGGCATGCCAGCCGGTGAAGTGGCGCTTGAGATTGTCGCCCAGCCCTTGGTAGAAGGCGGCCATGTCCTCGTGCTGCAACCTGATGCCGTAAGGCGGGTTGCTGACGATGAGGCCGACCTTGGCCGGTGCCTGCACCTCCAGGGCATCGGCCTCGCGCAGGGTGACGCAGTCGAGCAGACCGGCCTCGCTGAGATTGGTCTCGGTCGCCCAGACCATGCGCGGGTCGATGTCGGCGCCATAGATCGGCAAGGGCCGCTTTTCCTTCTGGGCGGCCTGGGCATTCTTGCGCAGCCGCGCCCATTCCACCTTGTCGAAGCTGTTCAGGTTCTCGAAGGCGAAGTGGCGGCGCAGGCCTGGCGCGATATTCAGGGCCATGAGCACGGCCTCCAGCAGAAGGGTGCCGCCGCCCATCATCGGGTCGAGCAGCGGCATCTCCGGCGTCCAGCCGGCCAGACGCAGCATGCCGGCGGCGAGGTTTTCGTTCAGCGGCGCCTGGGCCGGCTGCACCCGATAGCCGCGGCGGTTGAGCGGCTCGCCGGTGAGATCGAGATAAAGGGTGTAGCTGTCCTCGGTGAGGAACAGCAGGATGGGCACGTCCGGCGACCTGGCATCGACGTCGGGCCGGGCGCCGGTGACATCGCGAAAGCGGTCGCACAAGGCATCCTTGATCTTGAGCGAGACGAAGTTGAGGCTCTTCAGCGGACAGTGATGCGCCACCGTGCGGATGGCGATGGTGCGGCCGAGCGGAAACCACTCGGGCCAGGGCAGATCGTGCGCCGCCTGATAGAGGTCTTCCTCCTTGCGGTAGCGACCCTCGGCCACCTGCTGCAAGACCCGGATCGCCAGACGCGACCAGAGATTGATCTTCCAGGCGAGCGCCATCTCGCCGGTGAAGGCGACGCCGCCGGAACCGGGCTGGATCGCCTCCGCCCCGAGTTCGGCCAACTCCTTGGCCAACTCCTGCTCCAGGCCGCGCGGGCTGGCGGCGAAGAAACGCTGCGGACCCAGACCGGCCTTGCGGGCCGGGCGCGGCTGCTCGGCCCGACCAGGCTTGTTGTCCTGCCGCATGCCTTCCGAACGGGCGGAACGGCGCGGCGGCGTCTCGCCGCTGCGAGTCGGGCGCTCGCCGCGCGGCTTGCGCTCGAACGACTCGCGGCCGGCCTTTTTGGGGCGTGGCGTGGCATCATCCGGCCGCGCTCGCCGACGCGGCTCGGCCGCGGTCGGCTCGCTGGCCGCCTTGGTCTTGCCGGCCGCTTCCGCCGGTTCCTGCAAATCGCTACCCTTCAATGCCCGTTGCTGGCGCAAGGGCAAGTGGCTGCCGCGGAGGGGGCGCCGCGATTTGGCCGGTGCGGCCTCCGCTGGACCTTCCGGGCCGGTCTCGCCGCCCTTTTTGATGCGCAAGACCTTACGTTTGGATGAATCGGATGACGAAGACAAGTTGGTTCCTGAAAAAGCTCAAAGCGAATTGGCTCACCCTACTGCTGATCGGGCTGATCGTCTACTTCTGGTTCCGCCCGCCGGCCTCGGTCGACGATCTGCAACTGCCGGCGCCGGCGGTGACCATCGCCACCCCGGACGGGCCCCAGCCTTTGTCGAGCTGGCGGGGCAAAGTGGTGCTGGTGAATTTCTGGGCCACCTGGTGCCCTTACTGCCGCCATGAGATGCCGGCCATGCAGGCCTTCTATCAGCAACACAAGGGCGAAGGGTTCGAGATTCTGGCACTGAGCCTGGACGATGGCCAGGCCGAGATCGACGCCTTCATGCGCGAGGAGGGCTACAGCTTCCCGGCCATGCCGACCATCTCGGGCACCACCCAGCAGTTCGGCGGCGTCGACAAGGTGCCGACCTCGTTCATCATCGACCGGCAGGGCGTCATCCGCCACCGGATTAGCGGCCAAGTCCACCGCGCGCGGCTGGAGGAACTGGTGCTGCCCTTGCTCAGGGAACAACCGCAGCGGCAGCCGCGCCAGGCTGCCACTGAAGGCGCGGTGCCAGCGCCTGGGTCACGCTGATCTTGCCCGCACCGTCGATGAACATGGCCTCGGCGATACCCATCTTCTCGGCCATCTGGCGCCAGCCCTCGGCGCCGACGATGAACAGCGGCTTGCTCGCGACATCCGACAGCACGCCGGCTTGAGGTCCGCGGGCGAGCACCGTCACCGCCTGCACCCCCTGCACCGGCCAGCCGGACCTGGGATCGATCAGGTGGCAATAGCGCTTGCCCTCGGCCTCGAAGTAACGCTGATAATCGCCCGAGGTGCCGATCGCCTCGCCGTCGTTCAAATCGATCAGCGCGATCGCTCCGCTCTTGCGCGGGTGCTGGATTCCCACCCGCCAGGGCCGCTCGCCGTGTTTACCCAAGGCCATGACGTTGCCGCCGATATTGATCAGCGCGTTGTTCACGCCCTGGCTCTTCAGATAAGCGGCCGCCAGGTCGAGGGCATAGCCCTTGGCGTAGCCGCCGAGGTCGATGCGCACGACGGGGTTTCGGCTGCGCACGCTATAACCCGCCAGACCCAAATCACTCATCTTCGGCGCCGACTGCACGAGCCTATCGATCTCGGCCTTGGCCGGCACGCGGTTGCCTTCGAAGCTGTCGCCATGGAAGCCCCAAAGCCGCACCAGATTGCCGATGGCCGGATTGAACAGCGCTTCCGATTTCTCTGAATAGCGCGCCGCGTCCTGCAGGATGGGGATCAATCCGGGCGAGGTGGAGATCTCCGTCGCGCCTTGGGCGATGAGATCGTTCACCCGGGCCAGCGCCCCCGGCTTCCAGGCATGCAGCATGCCGTGCAGCCGGTCGAAGTCCTTGAACACCTGACCGGCCACCGCGCGCGCCTTGGCCTCGTCCTCGCCGTAGATGCTGATCTCGACCAGGGTGCCGAAGACGTAGGCCTGCTGCTTGTAGAGCGGCGGTTCGCCGCAAGCGGCGAGCAGCGCCAACAACCACACTCCCAGCAAGCAGCGGATCAGGCGCATGCGCGCTCCAGGGCCTCGAGGAACAGGCCGGCCACATCGCAGCCGGTCTGCTCCATGATCTCGCGGAAGCAGGTCGGGCTGGTGACGTTGACCTCGGTCAGCCAGTCGCCGATGACATCGAGGCCGACCAGCAGCAGACCGGCCTGCTTCAATGTCGGGCCCAGCGTGCGGGCGATCTGCCAATCGCGCTCGGTCAGCGGCCGGGCCACGCCGGTGCCGCCGGCGGCCAGATTGCCGCGGGTCTCGCCCGGCGCCGGGATGCGCGCCAGGCAGAAAGGCACGGCCTCGCCGTCGATCAGGAGAATGCGCTTGTCGCCGTCGACGATCTCCGGGATATAACGCTGGGCCATTATCGTGGTGGTTTCGTGCTGGGTCAGGGTCTCGACGATGACGCCGAGATTGGCGTCGCCCGGCCGCACCCGGAACACCGAGGCGCCGCCCATGGCGTTGAGCGGCTTGACCACGATGTCGCCCTGCTCGGCGAGGAACTCGCGAATCTCCTCGGCCCGGCTGCTGACCAGGGTGGGCACGGTGAATTGGGGAAAGCGGGCGATGGCCAGCTTCTCGTTGAAGTCGCGCAAGGCGGCCGGCCGGTTGAACACGCGGGCGCCTTCGCGCTCGGCCAGCTCCAAGAGATAGGTGGCGTAGAGGAATTCCTGGTCGAAGGGCGGGTCCTTGCGCATGAGCACGGCGCCGAACTCGCTCAGGCGGCGCCATTCGTGATTGCCCGCCTCGTACCAATCCCCCCCTTGCTTCCCCCCCACAAGTGGGGGGGATCGGACGGGCTTCCCCGCCGCAAGCGGGGGGGATTGAGGGGGGGAGACCAAAGCAAGCGGGAACACCCGGCCCATGAGCTTACCGTCGCGCCAGGCCAAGTCCTTCGGCTCGCAGGCCCAAAGCCCGTGGCCACGGGCGGCGGCAGCCTGCATCATGGCGAAGGTGGAGTCCTTGTGGATCTTGAAGCTGGCCAGCGGGTCGGCGACGAAGAGTAGTTGCATCTCGAACCTCAGTATTGCGGCAGACGCGGGTTCGGCGCCGTCTCTTCCAGCTCGATCGCCGCCGCCAGGGCGGCCAGGCGGCCGAGCACGCCGTAGGTGTAGAAGCGGTTGACCGGGGCGTCGGGCCGGTCATGCTCATCGGGCAGACTGCACGGTTCCTCGAAGGCCAGGGGCACGAAGTGCATGCCGGCGGCATTGAGGTTCTCGTCGGCTCCACGGCTGGTGTGCACCCGGTAGAAACCACCGACGACGAAATGGTCGATCATGTAGATCACCGGCTCGGCCACCGCCGCATTGATGGTCTCGAAGGTGTACACGCCTTCCTGCACCAGCACATCGCTGACGCTTAAGCCCTCCTTCACCACCGCCATCTTCTTTCGCTCCTTGCGATTCAAGTCACGCACGTCGTCGGCGCTCTTCACGGTCATGATGCCCATGCCGTAGGTGCCGGCGTCGGCCTTGACGATGACGAAGGGCTCCTTGTCGATGCCGTACTCCTTGTACTTCGCCTCGATGTGGCTGAGCACCGCGCCGACGTGGTAGGCCAGGCATTCCTCACCCTGGCGGGCGAAGAAGTCGACCTCGCCGCAGGTGGCGAAATAGGGATCGATCAGCCAAGGGTCGATGCCGATCAACTCGGCGAACTCCTGCGCCAGCTTGGCATAGGCGCGGAAGTGGTTGGATTTGAGCCGGGTCGCCCAGCCCGCGTGCAGCGGTGGCATCAGGGTCTGGGCCGGGTCGAGGTCTTTCAATATATCCGGCTGACCGGCGGAGAGGTCGTTGTTGAGCAGCACGGCGCAGGGATCGAAGTCGCCGACCTTGACCCGCCGCCCCTCGCGCACCACCGGTTCGAGCAGCAGGCTGTCGCCGCTGGGCAGGTCGATCTTTAGCGGTGCCTTGAGTTCGGGGATCAGGCTGCCGATGCGCACCTCCAAGCCGGTGTGCTGCAGGATGCCGGCCAGGGCCGCCACGTTCTGCAGATAGAACAGGTTGCGCGTGTGGCTCTCCGGGATCAGCAGCAGACGCTTGGCGGTGGCACACATCTTCTCCACCGCCACTTGGGCGGCCTGCACCGCCAGCGGCATGAAGGCGGGGTTGAGGTTGTTGAAGCCGCCGGGAAACAGGTTGGTGTCGACCGGGGCCAGCTTGAAGCCGCTGTTGCGCAGGTCGACCGAGCTGTAGAAGGGCGCCGAGTGCTCCAGCCATTGCCGGCGGAACCAGTGCTCGATGCGGGGCATGGCCGCGAGTACGTGCTTCTCCAGATCCAGCAGCGGGCCGGTCAAGGCCGTGGTGAGATGAGGGACCATGCAACCCCGATTGTTCTGTGATTTTGGTCTTCGAGTTTACCGCGAGGCGCGGCAGAGGGCCATCGGCCCCCGGGTTCCGCGATCCACTCCGGCCGTGCCATCATGCCTTCCTCGCCCTAACCCACCCCTAATTTATCGGCCCATCGCGGCAAGCTCAAGCCATGTTCGATATTTTGCTGTTCCAACCCGAGATTCCGCCCAATACCGGCAACATCATCCGGCTGGCCGCCAACACCGGCTGCCGCCTGCACCTGATCGAGCCCCTGGGCTTCGCCTTGGAAGACAAACAGTTGAAGCGGGCTGGCCTGGATTACCACGAATACGCCGACCTGCAACTGCATGCCGACTGGGCGGCGACCCGGGCGCATTTCGCCGGCCGCCGGCTGTTCGCCTTCAGCACCCGCGCCCAGCGGCTCTATACCGAGGTCGCCTTCGAGCCGGGCGATGTGCTGCTATTCGGGCCGGAGACTCGCGGCTTGCCGCAGGAGGTGCTGGCGGAAATTACCGAGGAGAACCGGATTCGCCTGCCGATGCGAGCGGGGCAGCGCAGCCTCAACCTGTCCAATGCCGTGGCGGTGACGGTGTTCGAGGCCTGGCGCCAGAACGGCTTTGCCGGCGGAAGTTAAACGCCCTCGTCCTTCAGATGGCGATTGAGCAGCGCCGCGACCGCCTCTTTCGGCGTCAATTCCGAGTCCAGCAGACGACGCACGGCGTCGGCGATGGGCATCTCGACAGCCAACTCTTGAGCCAGCCGGCAGACCTCGCGCGCGGTGGTGACGCCTTCGGCGATGTGGCCGAGTTCGCGCAGGATGCCTTCCAGGCTTTGGCCCTGCGCCAGGCGCAGGCCGACCTGGCGATTGCGCGAGAGATCGGCGGTGCAAGTGAGGATGAGGTCGCCCAGGCCGGAAAGGCCCATGAAGGTCTCCATGCGCCCGCCCAGCTTGAGGCCGAGCCGGGTCATCTCGGCCAGGCCGCGGGTGATCAGGGCGGCGCGGGCGTTGTAGCCGAAGCCGAGGCCGTCGCAGACCCCGGCGGCGATGGCGATGACGTTCTTCAGCGCGCCGCCGATCTCGACCCCGATCACGTCGCTGCTGGAGTAGATGCGCAGGGCCGCGCCGTGCATATCCTGGGCGGCCTGGCGGGCGAAGTCCTCGGCGGCCGCCGCCAGGGTCAGGGCCACCGGCTGGCCGGCGGCCACCTCCTGGGCGAAGCTGGGGCCGGACAGCACGCCGGCTTGGGCTTGCTCGGGCCAGGTCTCGGCCAGCACGGTATGGGGCAGCTTCATGCTGCCGGCCTCGAACCCTTTGCACAGCCAGATCAAGGGCACCCGGCAATCGAGTTCGCGCAATTGCTGGAGCAGACTGCGAAAACCCGAAGTGGGCACGGCGGCGATGAGATAGTCGGCGCCGCTGACGGCCTGCAGCAGATCGCTGCTCAAATCGAGTGGTTCGGGCAGGGCCGCGCCCGGCAGATAGCGGGCGTTGAGCCGGCTCGCCTGCATCTCGGACACCTGGGCCGGATTGCGCGCCCACAGGGTCACTTGGGCGGTGCCGGCCCAGCGTACCGCCAGCCCGGTCCCCCAGGCGCCGGCGCCCAAGACAGCGATCTTCATCCCGGTCCCTGGCTCAAAAGCCGGCTCAGTTGACCTGAGCCGTGGCCTGGGCCTGCTTCTGCTGCAGGTAGAGGGCCTCGAAGTTGACCGGCTGCAAGTGGATGGGCGGGAAGCCGGCGCGCACGGTGGCGTCGGATACCGCCTCGCGGGCATAGGGGAACAGGATATTGGGGCAGGCGATGGCCAGGGTCGGCTCCAGGGCCTCCTGCGGGATGTCCTGGAGGCGGAAGATGCCGGCCTGACGCACTTCGATCAGGAAATAGGTCTTGTCCGCGGTCTTGGCGGTGACGGTGACCGTCAGCAGGCATTGATAGATGCCCGCCTCCACCGCATCGATCTGGGTACCGATCTCCATGTTGATATCCGGCGCGCCTTGCTCCAGAAAGACCTGCGGGGCGTTGGGCACCTCGATCGAGAGGTCCTTGACGTAGATCTTCTCGATGCTGAATACCGGGGCGGCTGCTTGGGCTTGCTCGTTGTCGCTCATGATGGTCCGTCAAAATGAAAAAAGCGGCCCATTATAGCCGCTTAACCATGCCAACCCTGGGACAGCTCAATGCCGGGCGAGCCAGGCCGCCAGTTGCTGCGCCGGCAGGGCGCCGGCCACCCGGTCGACCTCGCGGCCCTGCTTGAACAGGGCCAGGGTGGGAATGCTGCGGATGCCGAAGCGGCCGGCCAGTACCTGCTCGGCCTCGGTGTCGACCTTGGCGAAGCGGATGCGGCCGACATAATCACCGGCCATCTGGGCGAAGACCGGGGCCATCATCTTGCACGGCCCGCACCAGGGCGCCCAAAAGTCCACCAGCACCGGCAGTTCGTTGCGGGCGATGAATTTGTCGAAGCTGGCGGCAGTGAGTTCAACCGGCCGGGCCGGCAGCACCTCGGCGCCGTACTTGCCGCACTTGGGCTGGTCGCCCAGGCGTTCGCTCGGCACGCGGTTCACCGCGGCGCAGTGGGGGCAGACGAGTTCCATGGCTCCGACTCCGTACACATCGACATGGCTTGGAGTTGGCGGCGGCCCCGGCCGATTTCAAGAGGCCAGCAGCGGGTCCAGGCCGCCCTCGGCATCCAGGGCGGAGAGGTCGTCGAAGCCGCCGATGTGGCGGTCGCCGATAAAAACCTGGGGCACCGTGCGCCGACCGGTGATCTGCATCATCGCTTCCCGCTGCTTGGGATCGAGATCGACCCGAATCTTCTCGATCTCGGTCACGCCCTTCTTGTTCAGCAGTTTTTCGGCCATGACGCAGTAGGGGCAAACGCCAGTGCAGTACATCTTTACGTGAGGCATAAATGCTCCTTCGGATTGAGGCATGGGGCAGGCCGCGCCGCTCGCCTATTTCTTTTCCTTGGGCAGGCCGGCGCGCTCCCAGGCGATCATGCCGCCGTCGAGGTTGTGCAGGTTCTGGAAGCCGGCGCGGCGTAGAGTGCCACAGGCCGAGCCGGAACGGCTGCCGCTGCGGCAGACCGCGACGATGGGCTTGTCCTTGTACTTCTCCAGCTCGCCCAGTCGCTTGGCCAGCGCGCCCAAGGGGATGTGCTTGGCCTTGGCGATGTGGCCGTCGACGAACTCGGACTGCTCGCGCACATCGAGCACCAGGGCCTCGTCGTGGTTCATGAGCATCACCGCTTCCTGCGGGCCGATCTGCTTGACCCCGCCCAGGCGGCGGAAGCTGGGCATCACCAGCATGAAGCCGGATAGGGCGGCCAGCAGCACCGTCCAGATGTTTTGTTGAATGAATTCCATTGGTCGCGACAGTCCTTATGAGCAGCAGGAGCCCGTTTCCTTGAAGCCCAGCTTCTTGAGCAGGAAAGAGGGGGGGCAGAAACCGGTGATGCCGGACTGGAACAGGTTGAGGCCGACGAAAGCGGTCAGCCAGAGCCAGGAGACCTGGGTCAGATCGACCTGGCCGAGGAAATGGGCCAGGGCCAGGGACAACAGAACCATGAAGCCGGCCATGCTGCGGATGATGCGTTAGATGCTCATGGGTTACTCCCGAAAAATTGATAAAGGCTGGATTTTACATGGGGACGGCCGGACCGGCTTGCAACCTTGCCTCCGGCGGGGTTGCAAGGGCTCAAGCGGCTGCCCGCCGCTGCCACAAGAGATAGAGCAGGGGGATCACGATCAGGGTCAGGGCGGTGGAGGCGAAGGTGCCGAAGATCAGCGAGACCGCCAGGCCACCGAACACCGGGTCGGTGATCATGATGGCCGAACCGGCGATGATCGCCAGCGCGGTGAGCAGGATGGGCCGGGAGCGCACGGCGCCCGCCTCCATCACCGCCTCGTCCAGACCGTAACCCCGGGCGCGGTAGTCCAGGATGAAGTCGATCAGCAGCAGCGAGTTGCGCACCACGATGCCGGCCAGGGCGATGGCACCGATCATCGAGGTGGCGGTGAAGGCCTGGCCGGTCGCCCAGTGGCCGGGGAACACCCCGATCAGGGTCAAGGGGATCGCGCCCATCACGATCAGCGGCAGCATGAAGGACTTGTAATAGGCCGTCAGCGTCAGATAGATCAGCACCAGGGCGACGATGAAAGCGGAGCCCAAGTCACGGAAGACGTCCAAGGTCAGCCGCATCTCGCCGCCCCAGAGCAGGGTGTAGTCCTTGACGTCGCGCGGTTCGGCCTCGACGAAGCCCATGTTGCCGGTGGTGAAGGCCACGCCGTTCTTCAGGCGGACCTCATCGAGCATCTGGTCGAGGGCGAGCACGGCATAGACCGGACTCGAAGTCAGCATCTCGCCGCCCACCGTCACCATGGGGTGCTGGTCGCGACCGTAGATGGGCTTGGCCTGCACCACCCGGGTGACCGTCACCAGTTCCCCCAGGGGAATCTGCACGCCCTGCGGGTTGCTCACCCGCAGCGCCATCAGGGTTTCCGGCGTGGTCCGCAACTCGCGCGGCAGCCGCACCTTGATCTCGATCGGCTCGCGGGCATCGTTCACGTGCATGGTGCCGATGGCAAAGCCCGAGACATAGTCGCGCAGCAGCTTGGCCACCTGGCCCGGCGCCACCCCGGCCAACATGGCCCGCTCGGCATCGACCTTGACCTGGAAGCTGTCGACGTTGGCGGTCACCGAATCGTCGACGTTGATCAGGCCGTAGACCTGGCCGAAGGCGGTCGACACCTCGGCGGCCGCCGAGCGCAGCCTGTCATAGTCCGGCCCATAGAGCTCGGCCAGGATTTGCGAGGGCACCGGCGGCCCCGGCGGGGTTTCGTAGATCTTCAGCTTGGCCTGGGGATAGGCCCGGCGCACTTCCTTGAGCGCAGCATCGAACTGGGCGGCGATCTCGTGGGAAGAATCGGAGCGGTGATGCTTGTCGACCAGGTTCACCCGGATCTGGGCCAGGTTCTCGCCGCGCTTGATCATGTCGCCGCGGACCAGGGCGGCAAAGTCGATCGGCGCCGGCTGGCCGAGGAAGGTCTGGAAATCGACCACGTGCGGGTTGCGCGCGAGCACCTCGCCCACCTTGCGCGCCACCCGGTCGGTGCCGGCCAGGGCGGTGCCGGCCGGCATATCGACCTGCAACAGCATGGTGTTGGTGTTGTCGTTGGGCAGCATCTTCAGTTCGACCCCGAACAGGGACAGCGGCCCGTTCATGCCGGCAGGGCGGACGAACTGCCAGACCGGCATGACCATGGCCATGCCCAGCATGGCCAGCACGATGATGAAAAAGATGTTGCGGCGGCGGGCATCGACCATGAAGGGGCGGATGACCGCCAGATAGCCCCGGCGCAGCGGGTCGTTGGGCTCGCAGTCCTTCTCCTCCATGCACGGTTGCGCCGCCAGCTCGCGTAGCGCCTTGCCCTTGAGCCAGAGATTGGCCGCCCAGGGCACCACGGCGTAGGCGATGAACAGGGAGGCGAGCATGGCCACCGGCACGTTGATCGGAATCGGCCGCATGAACGGACCCATCATGCCGGTGACGAAGGCCATGGGGATGAAGGCCAGCATCACGGTCAAGGTGGCCACGTTGGTCGGGTTGCCGATCTCGTTGGTCGCCATCAAGAGGGTGCGGCCGAATTCCTCGGCCTTGACCTTGCCGTGGTGCAGGTGGCGGTGGATGTTCTCGATCACCACGATGGAGTCGTCGACCAGGAGCCCCAGGGCCAGGATCAGGGCGAACAGGGTGATGCGGTTGATGGTCTGGCCGGTGAAATAGCCGACCGCCAGCACGATGAACAGGATCAGCGGGATGGTCATGGTAACGATGCCCGCCTCGCGCCAACCGAGGAACCACCACATGAGCAGGATCACGCTGACGATGGCGATGCCCAAGTGCTCGACCAGCAGGTTGACCGCGGCGTTGGCCCGCTCGCCGTCGTCGCGGGTGACGGTGATCTCGATGCCCTGGGGCACGGCCTGGCGCTTCAGCTCTTCCAGCTTCTCGAGCACGGCGCGGGAGACCACCACCGCGTTCTCGCCGGCGCGCTTGGCGATGGCCAGGGTGACCGCCGGGGCCGGGCTGTACGACTTGCCCTGGGCGCCGGCGCCGAAGGCGATCCAGGAGGCCTCCTCGACCTCGGCCGGGCCGTCCTCGATCCGGGCTATGTCCTTGAGGTAGACCGGGCGGCCGCGGGCGACGCCGACCATGATGTCGCCCACTTCCCGGGCCGAACCCAGAAAGCCGTCCAGGCGCAGGGGCCGGCTCAGGTTGTCCTTGACCACATGGCCGAGCGGCGTCGCGACATTGGCGCCGCGCAGCATCTGGTCGACCTGCTCCAGGGTGATCTGGGCCGCCGCCAGCCGGGCCGGGTCGATCCAGACATTGATGGCGCGGGTGCGGCCGCCGATGATCTGGCTGAACGATACCCCGGGCACGTTGCGCAACTGCTCCAGCAGCCGGGCCGCCACTTCGCGCACCTGGTAGTCGTCATGGCTGCGTGAACTCAGGGTCAGGGTGAGGATGGGCACGTCGTCGACGTTGATCGGCCGCACGATGGGCTCCATCGCGCCCGGCGGGATTTTGTCCCAGTTCTGCACCAACTGGTTGTAAAGCTTGACCAGGCTGTCTTCCTGGTCCTGACCGACCTCGAACTGCACCGTGACCACGCCGAAATCGTTGGTGGCGTAGCCGAAGGTGTGATCGACGCCGGATTGGGCATGCATGATCGCCTCGAGCGGGCGCACGATGAGATTGTGGATCTCTTCGGCCGGCGCCCCCGGCTTGGCCACGATGATGTTGGCGGCGGGCACCACGATCTGCGGGTTGTATTCGCGCGGGGTCAGTGCCAGCGCCAGGGCCCCGGTGAGGAACAGGGCCAGGATCATCAGCGGGGTGATCTTGGAGGTAAGGAAGGACCCCGCCAACTTCCCGGCGATGTTGATCGGTGTTTCCTTGCGCGGCTCGTCGCTCATCGATTATCCCTGCCCGAGTGTCACGGCTTGGTCGCAGAAATTCTGTCGCCCGTCTCCAACCGGTCGGCGCCGGTCACCGCGATGCGCTCGCCGGCCGACAAGCCGGCCTGGATTTCGACCAGGCCGTTGCGCGTCACCCCGGCCCGCACCATGCGGAAATGGGCGACGCCCTGGGCATCCGCCACGAACAGGCCAGTAATGCCGGCGCGCTCGACCAGTGCCGCCTGAGGCACCTGCAAGGCGTCGCGCTCGCCGACCTTGAACAGGGCGCGGGCGAAGAGGCCGCTGCGCAAACCGGTGGCGTCGATGTCGAGCTTGACCAGGAAGGTGCGCGAGATGGGGTCGGCGGCCGGCGAGATGCGGGCCACCCTGGCCTCGATCGGGCTGGCCACGCCGTCGACCTCGACCGGCACGACATCGCCCAGCTTGATTCGACGCAAGACCTCTTCGCCCACTTGGGTCTGCACCTGCAGGCGGGCCGGGTTCTCCACCACCACGACCGGCTGGCCGGGGGTGGCCAGGCTGCCGGCATTGCCCAGCTTCTGGGTGACCACGCCGTTGATCGGCGAGGTGACCACCGCATAGCGCAACTGATTGCCGGCGCTGTCGGCCGCGGCCCGCGCCTGATCGTAGGCCAACTTCATCTTCTCGTATTGCTGGCGACTGACCGCCTCATCCTTGTACAGGTTGGCATAGCGATCGTAATTGGCCTTGGCATCGGCCAGGGCCGCGCTGGCCTGGTCGGCCTGGCTCTTGGCATCGACCGCGTCGATGGTAAACAGCCGCTGGCCGACCTTGACCGCTTGGCCTTCGACCACGTCGATCGCCCGGATATAGCCCATGATGCGCGAGGCCACCGGCACCGACTCCAGCGCCACCAGGGTCGCCGGCGCCGCGTACTGCTCGGCCACCAGACTGGGCTGCACCACCCTGAGCTCGGCGTTCACCGTCTTGGCCGCCGCGGCCTCGCCGGCCTTGTCCTGGCCGCCGCAGCCCGCCAACAAACCAGGCAGCAAGCCGGCCAGCAACCATCCTTGCAGTCTTGTCATCGCTGTCTTTCTCATCATGGCTCCAAGCTCAAGACACCCGCCGCACGCCGCAACTCGGCACGGGCCGCCACCAGATCGTAACGGGCCGCCACCAGATCGGCCCGGGCACGATCCAGTTGTGCCTGGCCGGCGAGCAATTCGACCAGATTGATAATTCCGTTTTCATAGCGCTTTTTCATCAGCCGTTGCGCCTCTTCGGCCTGGGCCACGGCCGCCTCGCGCGCCGTGATCCGGGCATCGGCCTCCAGGGCCATGCGCCGGGCCTCCATCAACTGCAGCTCGATCGCCTCTTCGGCCTGGCGCAGACGCGCTGCCGCCTCGAGCTCGGCCGCCTGGGCCTGATCGACCGCAGCGCCGGTCACCCCGGCATCGAACAAGCGCCAGGACAAGACGCCGGCGACGGTATAGGAGGAGGCGTCGAGCCCCAGGCTCTTATCGTTCCAATCCTGTCTGCCCATCAGGCTCAGCTGCGGCCGGTGGCCGGATCGCGCCGCCTCGATCCGGGCGCGCGCGGCCTCCCGCTGCTGACGCAGCGCGTTCAAATCGGGGTGCTCGGCCCGGGCCTGCTCGCGCAGGACCGCTGCCTCGCCGGCCAACATCGCCGGCATCACCTCGGCGCCCACCTCGATCGTCTCGCCCAGCGGCCGCCCGATCAGCATTTTCAAGCGGTCCAGGGCACCCGATTCGAGGCGCTGGCCTTCCGCCAGTTTCAGCTTGGCTTCTTCCAGATTGACCCTGGCGGAAAGCAGATCGCTCTTGATCGCGATGCCCTGGGCGTGCAGGCGCTCGGTCACCCGCAAGGCCTCCTCGGCCGCCAGCTTCGCCTGCTCGGCAACCTTGATATAGGCACGCGCGGTATGCACCCCCTGGTAGGCCAACATGACCTGCTGGATGACTTGCTGGCGGGCGGAGGCGTCGCCCAAGCGGGCCGCCTGCGAGTGGGCCTGGGCCTGGTCGATCTGGCTGCTGAGCAGGCCGCCGGTATAGAGGGGCACCTGCACTTCCAGGCGGGTGTTGAAGTTGTCGACATCGCCCGGGTGGTTGATCGCGGCCGGCTGGAAATCCGCCGCGGTCACCGAACGCTGGCCGAGCTTGGCGCCGAAGGCGGACAAGGGATCGTTGGTGCGCGAGGCCGACAGCGCCAGCCCAAGACTGGGCCAGCGCGCGGCCTCGGCCTGGCGCAAGGCGGCCTCGGCCTGGCCGATTCGGGCCTGACTGACGGCTAAACTTGCATTCTGATTGAGCGCCGCCTCGATGGCCTGCCTGAGGCTGATCGCTTCGGCCCGGGCCACTTGCCAGCCCAATGCCAGCACGGCCAGAAAGATAAGGGAAAACGGTCTGATCATAGCCACCTTGTTTTTCGAGCATGCAGCCACCGCATGCCGCCATCAATCCTTTACTAAAATTGCACCGGTTCAGAAGGGGTGAAACGGCGAAACCGGCAGAAACCTATCCGACTCCGTTGGAAGAATGCTAGAGCCCCTTCAGCGTGCGAAAGCGCAGAATACGTCGCGCATCATGCTGATGAGTTGCAGGGTCCGGGTGTCGCCCACCCGATAGAAGACGCGGTTGGCATCCTTGCGGGTGCGCAGGACGCCCTTGTCGCGCAGGATGGCCAGATGCTGGGAAATGTTGCTTTGCGAAGTGCCGACGCTGTCGACGATCTCCTGCACGCTGACTTCCCGGTCGCCCAAGACGCAGAGTATCTTCAGGCGCAGGGGATGCGACATCGCCTTGAGGGCACGGGAGGCCTGTTCGATGTGCTCGTCATTCTGAATCAGCTCGCTCGATTCGCTCATTCCTAAGGCTCCGTACCGCGTATCCCTGCTTATTGAGTGTCTGTAATACAAATAAAGTATATCCCAATCAGTATTCAAATATACTAAAATACCGTCTGAAAAAAAGCCTGTCAGACTGAGTTTAAAAATTACCTGATGCCTCCTGCCGTTAAGCCTATTTTGCTGATCATCCTCGATGGCTTCGGATGTCGGGCCGCCGACCCGTTCAATGCCGTCGCCAACGCGAACAAGCCGAACTGGGACAAATACTGGCAGCAATTCCCCCACACCCTAATCCAGGCTTCCGAGGCCGCCGTCGGCCTGCCGCGCGGCCAGATGGGCAATTCCGAGGTCGGCCACCTCAACATCGGCGCCGGCCGTGTCGTTTACCAGGAATTCACCCGCATCGAGCGCTCCATCCAGACCGGCAACTTCTTCGAGAACCCGGCTCTCAAGCACAGCATCGCCCAGACCAAGCAGCGTGGCTCGGCCTTGCATATCCTGGGCCTGCTCTCCGATGGCGGCGTCCACAGCCACGAGCAGCACATCCATGCCATGCTGGAACTGGCTGCCCGCGAGAATTTGGAAAAAGTCTATCTCCACGTCTTCCTCGACGGCCGCGATACCCCGCCCAAGAGCGCCGAGGCCTATCTGCAACGCCTGCAGGCAAAGACCGAGCAACTGCGGACCGGCCGCATCGCCTCGGTCATCGGCCGCTATTTCGCCATGGACCGCGACCGCCGCTGGCAGCGGGTGAAGGCCGCCTACGACCTGCTCACCCAGGGCCGCGCACCCTATCAGGCCGGCAGCGCCATCGAGGCACTGGAGATGGCCTATGCCCGCGGCGAGACCGATGAATTCGTCAAAGCCACGGCCATCGTGCCTGCCGGCAGCCAAGCGGTGCGCATGGAGGACGGCGACGCCATCGTCTTCATGAACTTCCGCTCCGACCGGGCCCGGCAAATCTGCCGCACCTTCATCGAGCCCGACTTCGCCGAATTCGACCGCGAATACGTGCCCAAGCTCTCGGATTTCTGCACGCTGACCAGCTACAGCAGCAAATTCGATGTGCGAGTCGCCTTCCCGCCCGAGCGGATCAAGAACGGCTTCGGCGAATACATCGCCAGCCTCGGCCTGCACCAGTTGCGCATCGCCGAGACCGAGAAGTACCCGCACGTGACCTACTTCTTCAACGGCGGCCAGGAAACCGTCTACCCCGGCGAGGAACGGATTCTGGTCAATTCGCCGGATGTCGCGACCTATGACCTCAAGCCGGAGATGAGCGCCTACGAGGTCACCGACAAACTGGTCGCCGCCATCCAGAGCCGCAAGTACGACGCCATCATTTGCAATTACGCCAATGCCGACATGGTCGGGCATACCGGCCTCTACGAGGCCGCCAAACAGGCGATCGAGGTCATCGATATCTGCCTCGGCCGCGTGGTCGAGACCATGCGCGAGATCGGCGGCGAGGTGCTGATCACCGCCGACCACGGCAACGCCGAGACCATGCTCGACGTCTTCACCACCCAGGCCCATACCGCGCACACCACCAACCTGGTGCCCTTCCTCTACATCGGCCGGCCGGCCAAGATCGCCGACCACGGCGCCTTGGAGGATGTGGCGCCGACGCTGCTCAAGATGATGGGCCTGCCGCAGCCGATGGAAATGACCGGCCATGCGCTGATCGAATTCGAGGGCGCCGGCACAGCACCCGAGGCTACCCTGGCGGCAACCCAGTCCTGATGGCGACTGTGCGGCTCGGGGCAATCCTCCTCCTCTGCACATTCTTCGCCACGACCGCCAACGCGGCCACCGATTCCAAGCAGCGCGAACTCAAGGACCTGCGCGGACGCATTGATCAGCTGAGGAAAGAGATCGAGCAGGCCAAGGATGACCGGGCCGAGGCCGCCGACTCGCTGAAGCAATCCGAACGCCGAATCAGCGACGTCAACCGTTCGCTGCATGAACTGGGGCGGCGACAGCAATCCCTGGCCGAAGAATTGAAGGACATTCAGGGCGAACTCCGGCTGACCCAGCGCGACCTCGACCATCAGCAAACACGCCTGGCCGAACTGTTGCGCCAGCACCAGCGGCAAGGCGACGCCGACGCCCTGAAACTGCTATTGACCGGCAAAAGTCCGGGCGAGGCGGCGCGCGACCTCGAGTATTACCGGCACATCGGCCAGGCGCGCGCCGAATTGATCCGCTCCCACCAGAGCAGCCTAGAGCGGCTGGATTCCCTGCAGCGCCAAGCCGAGGAGCGCAAGAGCCGCATCGAAAAGGTGAAGAGCGAGCGCCTGGAGCAGCGCAAGGGTCTGGAAAGGGAGAAAAAGGCCCGCCAGCATGTGCTGGCCAGCCTGTCCAAGCAGATCCAGAAGCAACGCAAGGAAGTGGCCAGCCTGGTCCGCGACGAGAAGCGGCTGAGCCAGCTGATCGCGCGCCTGAGCAAGCTCTCGCTGAAACCCGCCAAGACCCTTACCGCCCCCGGACGCAAGACCACCCAGGTGCCCGACGCCAGCCTGGCCGGCCTCGACTTCGAGAAGCTCAAGGGCCGCCTGGCCCTGCCGGTGGCGGGCACCATCACCGCCCGCTTCGGCCAGGCCCGCGAGGGCGGCGGTCCTTCCTGGAAGGGTCTCTTCATCCGGGCCCCGGAGGGCCAGGGGGTGCGGGCCGTAGCTAGCGGCCGGGTGGCCTTCGCCGATTGGCTGCGCGGCTTCGGCAACCTGCTCGTGCTCGACCATGGCGACGGCTTCCTCAGCCTATACAGCAATAATGAAAGCCTGTATAAACAAGTCGGTGACAGCGTCCGCGCCGGCGATGTGGTGGCCGCGGTCGGCAACACCGGCGGCCAGTCCGAGCACGGCCTGTATTTCGAACTCAGACATCAGGGCAAGCCCTTCGACCCGCTCAGCTGGGTCAAATAGCGATTAGTGGAATTTGAGCAGAGCATGTCCGGCAAGCTAAAACAAATCGGCCTCATCACCATGGGCGCGCTGATCGGTGCGGCGCTCACCCTGAACTATTCCGCCATCGCCGAGCGCGAGCCGGAACCGCTGCCGATCGAGGACCTGCGCGCCTTCTCCGAGATCTTCGGCAAGATCAAGAGCGACTATGTCGAGCCGGTGGAAGACAAGAAGCTGATCACCGAGGCCATCAACGGCATGCTCTCCGGCCTCGACCCGCATTCTGCCTATCTCGATGCCGAGGCGTTCAAGGAACTGCAGGTCGGCACCCAGGGCGAATTCGGCGGTCTGGGCATCGAGGTCGGCATGGAGGACGGCTTCGTCAAGGTCGTCTCGCCGATCGAGGACACCCCGGCCTATCGCGCCGGCATCAAGAGCGGCGACCTGATCATCAAGCTCGACGAAACCCCGGTGAAGGGCTTGACCCTGAACGAAGCGGTCAAGCGCATGCGGGGCAAGCCGAACACCGACATCGTCCTCACCATCCTGCGCAAGGGCGAAACCAAGCCCCTGGTGATAACCCTCACCCGCGCGGTGATCAAGATCAAGAGCGTCAAGCACAAGCTGGTCGAGCCCGGCTATGGCTATGTCCGCATCACCCAATTCCAAGAGCAAACCGGCGACAACCTGGTCGCCGCCTTGAAGGATCTGGAGGCAAGCAACAAGGGCGCGCTCAACGGCTTGGTGCTCGACCTGCGCAACGACCCGGGCGGCCTGCTCAACACCGCGGTCGGTGTCGCCGGCGCCTTCCTCAAGCCCGACCAGTTGGTGGTCTATACCGAAGGCCGTACCGACGAGGCCAAGATGCAGCTCTCCGTGAAGCGCGAGCACTATCTGCGCAGCGGCGAGGGCGATTACCTGAAGAACCTGCCGGCCTGGGCCCGCAACGTGCCCATGGTCGTCCTGGTCAACGGCGGTTCCGCCTCGGCCTCCGAAATCGTCGCCGGCGCCCTGCAGGACCACAAGCGGGCCCTGGTCGTCGGCACTCAGAGTTTCGGCAAGGGCTCGGTGCAGACCATCCTGCCGCTCAACAACGGCACTGCGATCAAACTCACCACCGCGCGCTATTTCACCCCCAACGGCCGCTCCATCCAGGCCAAGGGCATCACGCCCGACATCACGGTGGAAGAGGCGACCGTGAGCGCCAGCGACGCGCCCAAGATGGAACTGCACGAAGCCGACCTCGAGCGCCATCTCTCCAACGGCCAGGACAGCACCCCCAAAACCGGGCAACCGAAATCGGACAAGGCCAAGGACAGCGGCACCAAGGACCAAGGCGGCAAGAAGGCGCCGGTTGACCCGACGGAGATCGTGTCCAAGAACGACTACCAATTCAACCAAGCCTTGATCCTGCTAAAGGGACTACACTTACTGCAACAGCGATAACGATGAACGGAGGGCAAGATGAACACTCCCCTGGAGATCCAGAAGCGTCGTGAGATCGTGTTCGCCCCCTTCCCCGCGGGGCAGACTGCACTGGCCCTGGATATCCTCAACGGCCTGCCCAGCCTGACCGTACGCCAGACAGACCACCAGACCCTGGAGGTCTACTACCCCGTCACCGACTACACCCTGGAAGGCCTGCTCGTCGGCCTGGAAGCCCAGGGCTTCCACCTCCACTACACCCTGTATATCCGCCTCAAGCACGCCTTGGTCTATTTTTGCGAGCGAACCCAGCGCGAAAACCTGACCCGCCCGACCACTCCGACCAAACGCTACCAGCCCCACGTCGACGCCTGGCAGAAGCGGCCGCACGGCGACCACGACGAAACGCCCGCCGAATGGCGGCAGTACAAATGAGTAGCGAGTGCCGAGTGGCAAGTAGCGCGTAAACGGTTAACTAATTTCTCAGCACTCGGTCCTCGGTACTGGCTACCCGGTACTAACCCCCATGAACGACCAGCAACTCCTCCATTATTCCCGCCACATCCTGCTCAATGAGATCGGCGTCGACGGCCAGGAACGGCTGCTCGCCTCGCATGCCCTGATCGTCGGCGTCGGCGGCCTGGGTTCGCCCGCGGCGTTGTATCTGGCCGCGGCCGGGGTCGGCCGCATCACCCTGGCCGACGCCGACCACGTCGAGCTGACCAACCTGCAGCGGCAGATCGCCCACAACATGGCGAGCCTGAACGAGAACAAGGCCGCCTCCGCCGCCCGGCGCATGCAGGCGATGAACCCGGACGTGGCCATCCACCCCCTGGCCGAGCGACTGGCCGGCGACCGCCTGGCGGAGCTGGTCGGCCAAGTCGACGTCGTGCTCGACTGCAGCGACAACTTCGCCACCCGGCACGCCATCAACCGCGCCTGCGTGCGACAGAAGAAGCCCCTGGTTTCAGGGGCGGCGGTGCGCTTCGACGGCCAAGTCAGCGTGTTCGATCTGCGCCAGACCGACGCGCCCTGCTATGCCTGCCTGTTCCCGGAAAATGCGGAGGAGTCGGAGATGCGCTGCGCCGAATTCGGCGTGTTCGCCCCCCTGGTCGGCGTGGTCGGCGCCATGCAGGCGGCCGAGGCCTTGAAGCTGCTGATGGGGATCGGCCACAGCCTGAACGGCCGGCTGCTGCTTTACAACGCCCTCGACGCCGAATGGCGGGCCATCAAATTGAAGAAGGACGGCCGCTGCACGGTGTGCGCCGGCCGCTGAGCACTCAGCGCGCGGGTTTCTTCTGGACCGCGGGCAGGGTGATGCCGGACAAGGCCTTGAGCTCGGCCCGATAGCGCTTGCCGTCCTCGGTGTGCTCGATGCGCACCGGCAGATAAGACAGCCCCTTGGCCAGCCACAAGCTGGTTTCGTAATCGCCCTCGATCCGTTGCAGCTTGATGGTCGGCTGGCGGCCGTAAGGGGTGTCCAGGGTCTCATTGCCGGCCACCGTCAGCTCGTAGGTCTTCAGTTCGCCCCGATCCGCAATCTGGTAGCTGAACTGCTTGCGCTGCTTTTGCAGGTCGTAGCTTGCGGCCAGTTGGTAAAGCAGGCGATCCAGCACGCCGGGCTTGATCGCCACTTGCCAAGGCTCGCCGTCACGCACGCCTCGGGCCTGCTTTGCCTGCCAATCGAACCGGGCGCTACGGTTGCGGGTCTTCTTGCCGCCGGTGCGACTGTATTGATATTCCAGCGGCTGGAATCGACCCTTGAGAAAGCGGAAGCGGCTCTGCTCGACAATACGATCTTTCATCAACATGGCCGCCAAGCCGGTCGGCGTGGTCCGGGTCGAATAGAGGTAGTCGCCGTTGGCGAGCTTCTCCAGCTTGCGCTCGGTCTCGCCCAGCGGCATCGCTTCGAGGCTCAGGTCGTAGCTAGCGGTAAAGCCCTGCGGCGGCGTGGTCGCCCACGCGGGCAAGGCGCAGAGCATGAAGATGGCAAAGACAAAGCGCATGGGTTCCTCCCTCGATTTGCCTTTATTGTGCCCAGAAAAAACAAACCCCGCACGCGGCGGGGTTGGTCATGGGTTGCACCGAGCGCGGCTTACCAGACACCCAGGTATTCCAGGATGCCCTGTGCCGCCTCGCGGCCTTCGAACACCGCGGTGACCACCAGATCGGAGCCGCGCACCATGTCGCCGCCGGCGAAGATCTTCGCGTTGGCGGTCTGATAGGCGTGCTTGCCGCCCTTGGCGACCACCCGGCCGCCTTGGTCGGTGGTGATGCCGAACTCGGCGAACCAGGGTTGCGGGTTGGGCCTAAAGCCGAAGGCGACCAGCACGCGATCGCAGGGCACGATTTCTTCCGAGCCCTCGATCACCACCGGGGTGCGGCGGCCGCGGGCATCGGGCTCGCCCAGCTGGGTGGTGACCAGCTTGATGCCCTCGACCTTGCCCTTGCCGACGATCTCGACCGGCTGGCGGTTCCATAAAAACTGCACGCCCTCTTCCTTGGCATTGGCCACCTCGCGCTTGGAGCCGGGCATGTTGGCCTCGTCGCGGCGATAGGCGCAGGTGACCGAGGCCGCGCCCTGGCGGATGGAGGTGCGGTTGCAATCCATGGCGGTGTCGCCGCCGCCGAGCACCACCACGCGCAGGCCCTTCATGTCGATGAACTCGTCCTGCTTGTAGCCCAGGCAGTGCTTCACGTTGGAGATGAGGAAGGGCAGCGCCGGCATCACCCCCGGCAGGTCCTCGCCCGGGATGTTGGCCTTCATGTAGGTGTAGGTACCCATGCCCATGAACACGGCGTCGTATTCGGCCAGCAATTGCTGCATGGTCACGTCGCGACCGACCTCGGTGTTCAGGCGGAACTCGATGCCCATGCCCTCGAAGATCTCGCGGCGGCGGGACATCACGCCCTTTTCCATCTTGAACTCGGGGATGCCGAAGGTGAGCAGGCCGCCGATCTCCTCGTAGCGGTCGAACACCACGGCCTTGACCCCGTTGCGCGCCAGCACGTCGGCGCAGCCCAGGCCGGCCGGGCCGGCGCCGATGACGGCGACCTTCTTGCCGGTGGCGGTGACCGCGCTCATGTCCGGCCGCCAGCCCTGGGCGAAAGCGGTCTCGGAGATGTAGCGCTCTACCTGACCGATGGTGACCGCGCCGAAGTTGCCGCCTTGCAGGGTGCAGGCACCTTCGCACAGGCGGTCCTGCGGACAGACGCGACCGCAGACCTCGGGCAGGGAGTTGGTCTGGTGCGACAGCTCGGCCGCCTCGAAGATGCGGCCCTCATCCACCAGCTTCAGCCAGTTGGGGATGTAGTTGTGCACCGGGCACTTCCACTCGCAATAGGGGTTGCCGCAGGCGAGACAGCGGCCGGCCTGTTCCTTGGCCTGGTCGCCATCCATCTGCGCGTAGATTTCCTTGAACTCGACGCGGCGCACCTCGGCCGGGGTCTTGGCGCCGTCGCGGCGGGCGATTTTCAAAAACTGAAAAACATCAGACATATGCAATTACCTCACAACCTACCCGCAGAGCATCACATGTCTGATGTTTTCGGTGCAGGCTAACTTGAGCGCAGCGAAAGTTAAGCGAAGCGGCCGGAGCCACAACGCAGTTGCGGCGTAGGCTCATATCGGCGAAGTCGATGTGAAGCGAAGCGGCCGGAGCCAAAACATCGGACATGACATCAGTCCTTCAAAAGGCTATCGAGGGTGAGCGCCTTCGGCTTGACCAGCCAGAAGCGATTCACCATATCGTCGAAGTTCTCCAGCATCCAGCGGGCACGGGCGCTGCCGGTATGCAACAGGTGCTTCTCCAGCCGGGTCTTGAGGAAGGCACGCAGTTCGCCGGTCTTCTCGTCGTTGATCCGGTTGATGTCGACCAGCTCGTTGTTGTAACGGTTGGGCAACTGGTCCTGCTCGTCGAAAACCAGGGCGAAGCCGCCGGTCATGCCGGCGCCCAAGTTGAGGCCGACATCGCCCAGCACCACGATGGAGCCGCCGGTCATGTATTCGCAGCAGTGATCGCCTGCCCCTTCGACCACGGCATGGGCCCCGGAGTTGCGCACGCCGAAGCGCTCGCCGGCGGTGCCCGCGGCGAACAGCTCGCCGCCGGTGGCACCGTAGAGGCAGGTGTTGCCGACGATGGCCGCGCGGTGCGACTCGAAGGCCGAGCCCTTGGGCGGATAGACGATCAGGCGACCACCGGCCATGCCCTTGCCGACGTAGTCGTTGGCATCGCCCTCGATCTCCAGGGTCAGGCCCTTGTGGTTCCAGACGCCGAAGCTCTGGCCGGCCGAACCGTTCAATTTGATGTGCAGGCAGTCGTCCGGCAGGCCCTCGGCGCCATGGGCCTTGGCGATCTCGCCCGAAAGGCGAGCACCGATCGAGCGGTTGACGTTGCGCACCGGGTACTCCAACCGCTGCGGCTTTTTCGCCTGGATGCCGGCCAGGGCGTCTTTCACCATCTGCTCGGCCAGCTCGCCCTTGTCGAAGGACGGATTGGATTTCTCGATGCAGAAGCGCGGCTCGTCGGCCGGAATCGAACCCTGGCTCAGCAGCAGGCCGAGCTTGAGCTTGTGCTGCTTGTCGGTCTCGCCTTCCAAGAGTTCGAGCAGGTCGGTGCGGCCGATCAGGTCCTCGAAGCGCTTGACGCCGAGCTTGGCCATCCACTCGCGGGTCTCGCGGGCAACGAAGTTGAAGTAGTTCACGATCATCTCGGGCAGGCCGATGAAGTGCTTCTTGCGCAGGGTCTCGTCCTGGGTGGCGACGCCGGTGGCGCAGTTGTTCAGGTGGCAGATGCGCAGGTACTTGCAGCCCAGCGCGACCATGGGGCCGGTGCCGAAGCCGAACGATTCGGCACCGAGGATCGCAGCCTTGACCACGTCGAGGCCGGTCTTCAGGCCGCCGTCGGCCTGCACCCGCACCCGGCCGCGCAGGCCGTTGGCGCGCAGCACCTGCTGGGCCTCGGACACGCCCAGCTCGAACGGGGTGCCGGCGTATTTCACGCTGGTCAGGGGCGAGGCGCCGGTACCGCCGTCATAACCGGAGATGGTGATCAGGTCGGCATAGGCCTTGGCCACGCCGGCCGCGATGGTGCCGACGCCGGGCTCGGCCACCAGCTTCACCGAGACCAGGGCCTGCGGGTTGACCTGCTTCAGGTCGAAGATCAGCTGGGCCAGGTCCTCGATCGAATAGATGTCGTGGTGCGGCGGCGGCGAGATCAGAGAGATGCCGGGCTTGGTGCAGCGCAACCGGGCGATGAGCTCGGTCACCTTGCCGCCGGGCAGTTGGCCGCCCTCGCCCGGTTTGGCGCCCTGGGCGATCTTGATCTGCAGCACCTCGGCGT
>JACAEC010000205.1 GCA_013389055.1 Hydrogenophilaceae bacterium | reverse complement strand
GCTCGACTATCTGGTCGGCTTCACGCTCTCGCCAGTGCTATGGCGCAAGTTGCCCGGAGCCCGCTCGGCAGGCCGCGTGCAATCCGTCGCGCTCCGCCTCATCTGCGACCGGGAACTCGAGATCGAGATGTTCCGCAAGCAGGAGTACTGGACACTCGAAGCCTTGCTGAAGACGCAGCGCAATGAGGATGTCCGTGCGCGCTTGCAGGCGATCGGCGGCAAGGCTCTCAAGAAACTCGACATCAAGGACGAAAAGCAGGCGATGGCCATCAAACAGGCCATCGAGGGCGGACGCTACACAGTGGCCGCTGTCGAGAAGAAGTCGGTACGCCGCCATCCCCAGGCCCCGTTCACGACGTCGACGCTGCAGCAGGAGGCCTCGCGCAAGCTCGGTATGTCGGCCTCGCGCACCATGCAGATCGCGCAGCGGCTCTATGAAGGCGTCGATATCGGCGGCGAGACGACCGGCCTCATCACATACATGCGAACGGACGGTGTGCAGATGGCACCCGAGGCCATAGACGCGATCCGTCGCGAGATCCGCGATGCCTATGGACCTCGCTACGCGCCATCCGCACCGCGTGAGTACAAAACGAAAGCGAAGAATGCTCAGGAGGCGCATGAGGCTATCCGTCCGACGGACGTCAAGCGCCGCCCGGCCGAGGTGCGTCGCTACCTCTCGGACGAGGATGCCAAGCTCTATGCGCTCATCTGGCAACGCGCCGTCGCGAGCCAGATGTCGTCCGCCGAGCTCGAGCAGACCACCGCCGACATCGAGACGCGCGGCCGCGATGGCGTGACGTATGGCTTGCGCGCCACCGGCTCGGTCGTGATCTTCGACGGCTTTCTCAAGCTCTACGAGGAAGGGCGCGACGAGAAGTACAATCCGGTCGATCACGTCACCGAGGAGGACGACGAGGACAGCCGCCGGCTGCCCGCGCTGGCGCTCGGCGACGATCTGCGCAACGAGACAGTCGAAGCCAAGCAGCACTTCACCGAGCCGCCGCCGCGCTATTCGGAGGCAACACTCGTCAAGAAAATGGAGGAGCTGGGCATCGGCCGGCCATCGACCTATGCCTCGACGCTCGCTGTGCTGCGTGACCGCGAGTACGTGCGCCTCGAAAAGAAGCGGCTCGTGCCCGAGGACAAGGGCCGGCTCGTGACGGCCTTCCTGGAGAGCTTTTTCAAGCGCTACGTCGAGTACGACTTCACGGCCGATCTCGAGGAGAAGCTCGACCTCATCTCCGACGACAAGCTCGAGTGGAAAGACGTTCTGCGCTCCTTCTGGCG
>JACAEC010000051.1 GCA_013389055.1 Hydrogenophilaceae bacterium | reverse complement strand
TCAGCGCGAATGGCCTTGAGCAACTCGATGCCCGTCATATTGGGCATGTTCCAGTCGCTGACCACAAACTGGAAATTGGTGATGGTCTTGAGCTTCTGCAAGGCAACGGCCCCGTCCTCGGCCTCGTCCACGTTGGTGAAGCCGAGTTCCTTGAGCAGGTTGCGCACGATCCGGCGCATGGTCGAGAAGTCGTCGACCACCAGAAACTTCAAATTCTTGTCGGGCATGTCTTTCCTCTGTTTATTGGGCTATCCCACATTTTACCTAGCGCTTGATGAACGCCATGAGGGTATCAGCCAACACGGCCGGATCAAATTTTGCGACATAGGCATCGACCCCGACTCGCTGGCCCATGGTGCGGTTGGCCTCGGAGGACAGGGAGGAGTGCATGATGACCGGGATGCCGGCAAAGCGGCTGTCGGACTTGATGTTCTTGGTCAGCACATAGCCGTCCATCTCGGGCATTTCGGCGTCGACCAGGATCAGTTGCAGCTGGTCGCGCATGGGGCGCCCCTCGGAACCGGCGCGGTTGGCCATGTTCTGCAGCTTTTCCCATGCCTCCAGGCCGTCGTTGGCCTGGACGTGTTTGGCACCCAGCTTGTCCAGCACCATCATGATTTCCTTGCGGGCGACGGTGGAGTCGTCGGCGAAGAACACGGTGGTTTCTTCTTTACCTTCGAGCTTGGGCAGGTTAGGCATGGGCTTTTCGCCCAGAACCTCGGACAGGATTCGTTCGACGTCGAGTATCGAGACCAGGCGGCCGTCATTGAGCTCGGTAATGGCGGTAATCAGGCCTTCTTGGCCGGCAATCATGTTCTCCGGCGGCTTGACCTTGTCCCAGTCGACCCGAATGATGCGATCGACTTCATCCACCAGGAAACCCTGGGTATGGCGGGAGAATTCGGTGACAATCATGGTCTTGCTGAGACCCTCCGGCACATTTTCCAGCTTGATGAATTTCGCCAGGGTGATGACCGGGATGATGCTGCCGCGCAAGGAAATCACGCCTTCCACGCCATAGGGCATGTTCGGGGTCATGGTGATCGGCGGTGTCGGCGATACCTCGCGGACCTTGAACACGTTGATGCCGAAGATTTCATGGGTGCCCAGCGAAAACAGCAGCACCTCCATCTTATTGGAGCCGGCCAGCTTGGTGCGGCCATCTACGGCATCGATCAGCTTGGATTGTTCCAGTTCGTTCATGGGCTAGACCTCACTTCAGCATCCGGCTGAGGACTTCAGCCAAGCGGTGTGGCTCGAATTTTGGCACGTATTCATCCACCCCCACGGAGATGCCCAAGGTTTTGTTGGCCTCCGAGGAGAGCGAGGAATGCATCAGGACCGGAATGCCCTTGAAGCGCGGGTCCAACTTGATGTTCTTGGTCAAGACATAGCCGTCCATTTCCGGCATCTCGACATCGGTCAGCACCAGTTGCACATAATCGCTGACCGGGCGGCCCGCCAAGTCCGCCTGGGCGGCGATTTTGAGCAGCTCGTCCCAGGCCTGCTTGCCGTTGATGGCGGAGATACCCTTGACGCCGATGGCCTCCAGCGTTCGCTCGACCTGGTTTCTGGCAACCGAGGAGTCGTCGGCATAAAACACGGTGCGATCGGGCTTGCCGATCGGTTCCAGGTTTTGGAACAGGTGGCTATCGTCGTAATGGGTGGTATCGGACAGGATCTTTTCGACATCCAGCATCATCACCAGCCGCTTATCGTGCAATTCGCTCACGGCGGTCACCAGTCCACCCATCTGGGCGGTCAACATGGCCGGCGGCACTTTCATCTCGGACCAGTCGATGCGCAGGATAGTGTCGACCTCGCCGACCAGGAAACCCTGAGTCTGGCCGTTGTATTCGGTCACGATCATGATGGCCGGCGGCGCATCGGTCATCACGCCGATATATTTTGCGAGGTCGATGACCGGCACCAGCGCGCCGCGCAGGCTGACCATGCCTTCTACCGCAGAGGGCATCTCGGGTGCCCGGGTGATCTCGGGGATGCGCATGACTTCGCGGACCTTGAACACGTTGATGCCGAAGGTCTCCTTGCGCCCCGTGTTCTGGTCGGTGCCCAGGGTAAATAGGAGGATTTCAAGCTTGTTGGCTCCGGCCAGCTTGGTTCGGGCGTCGATGCGTTTAAGCAGGTCTGACATCGTAGTGTTCCTGTCTGCTCGAATTAATGCGTTAGTTGTACGTCAACTTGAACCGGCTGACAGTGTCTTTCAGTCGGCTCGACAGCCGCGTCATGCCTTGCGCGGCCTCAGCTGAGCTCTCTGCTGCATCTCTGTTCTGCTTCGCCGTGGCCAGGATTTCATCCACCTGTTGGGCAATGGCCTGGCTGGCTGCATCCTGCTCCCGTCGGATATGGTCGATATTGTGGATGAGTACGGTGGTATTTGTCACGACTTCGCTGATTTCGGCGATGGCGTGCCCCGCCTGTATCGCCATTTCCACACCATGGGCGACTTCCTGGCTGCCCTGCTCGATGGCCGACACGGCCTTGCCGGTCTCGCTTTGGATGGTGGTGATGGTGGCGGAGATCTCGGCGGTCGCCTTGGTCGTGCGTTCGGCCAGCTTGCGCACCTCGTCGGCCACCACGGCAAAGCCGCGGCCTTGCTCGCCGGCCCGGGCCGCCTCGATCGCGGCGTTGAGGGCGAGCAGGTTGGTCTGGTCGGCGATATCTTTAATGACGTTGACGATCCGGCCGATCTCCTCGGAATACTCGCCCAGGGTCAAGACGACCTCGGACGAGCGGTTGACCGACTCGGAAATGGCTTGAATGCCTTGCGCGGCCTTGTTGACGACGGCCTCGCCGTGGCGGGCCAGTTGGCTGGCCTGGTCGGCTACGGAGACCATGTTCTTGATGTTTTCGCCGACCCGGGCGACGGTCGCCGAGAGGTTGTGGGCGGTCTGGGCGGCGTCATGGGCGATCGCCTCCTGTCGGCTGGAGGCGGCCAGCACGGCGCTGCTGTCATCGGCGGTGCGGCCGGCACCCTGGCTAACTTCTTCCGCCAACTGCCGGATTTCGCCGATCAGATTGGAGAACTCCGAACTCATATGGTTGAAGGCAGTGGCGACCCGGGACAGTTCGTCCTTGCCAATGACATTGGCGGTGCCGGTCAGGTCGCCCTTGGCCAGCCGGCCGGCAGCCTGTTCCAGGCCGCTGGCGCAGCCGACGATGCTGCGGCGGATGGCCAGGGACAGCAGGATCGACAGGACCAGGCCGGCCGTCATGGTGGTGATGGCCAGGGTGAGCAGGATTTGGGAGAGCTTGCCGATCTGGTCGCGGGACGCCTGGGCGGCCTGGACTTGGTAATTGATCAGGGCGTCGGTGTCGTCCGAAGCAACGGCGAAGGTGGGGTTGAGCACGGATTTGTAATGCTGGTCGGCGCCGGGCCAGTCTTCCGCGCTGTAGAGGTCGCGCAGCTTCGACAGGCCTTCCACGCCAAACTTCATCCGGGAGGCGGTGTATTTCTCGAACAAGGCCTTTTCCTCGCCCGACATGGGGCGTTGGCCGTAGTTGTTGAGGATTTCGGTAATGCCGCGAATCTCCTTATCGACTTCATCGAACTTTTCCTGGGCCAGGAAGGCATCGGCGCCCAGGCGGGCCTCCAGGGCCAGGTTGCGGATCCGCATCTGCTTGTGCCGGACCAGTTGCATGTCATTCATCGCGCTGACGTTTTTGTCATAAATCTCGGAGATGGCTTGGGTAGCCTCGCGAATCCCCAGATACCGGCCAGGCCGGTGGCCAGCATCATGACGGAGAGAAACAGGGTCAGACCAAGGAGGCGGGTGCCTATGGTGAACTGATTGAGGGCGCGAATCAGCTTCATCAGCAACGATTGCAGCATGTAATTAGGTCTCCATCCAAGGTTTATTAGAAATCTCATCGGTAGCCTATCAGTAAAACTTTAGGCGAGGCCACCAGTTATGGGCAAAGTCCGCCATCACTTTGTTATGATGTGTGAAACCCGTCGCTATAGATTTCATGCCCGTCCCAGCCGAGGAAACCCCATCAGAAGAGCTGAAAGAGGCCTTCGCCCTGTTCAGCGAGACCTCCGCCAAGCTGTCCGAGGCCTATGAGGAACTGCAAAGCCAGGTGGCCCGGCTGTCGGCCGAGCTGGCCACGGCCAACGGCGAATTGGCGCGGCGCGAGCGCCTTTCCGCCCTGGGCGAGATGGCGGCCAAGCTGGCCCATCAGTTCCGCACCCCCCTGGCGGCGGCCCTGCTCTATGTCGGCCACCTGGCCCGCCCCGGCCTGGCCGATGCCGACCGAATCCGCTTCGCCGAAAAGACCCTGTCCCGCCTGCGCTATCTGGAACGCCTGATCCAGGACATGCTGTCTTTCGTCAAAGGCCAGCAGGGCGAGCCGACGGCCATCTCGGTTCAGGGCTTGGTGGAGGAACTGGAGCAGGTCATCGAGCCGCAGGCGACCTTGCAAGGGGTGGAAATCGAGGCCACCGCCCCGGCGGCGCCGTTGCTGGTCTGGGTAGATCGCCCGGCGGTGCTCGGCGCCCTGATCAATCTGATGGAGAACGCCCTGCAGGCCAGTCCGGTGGGGAGCCGCATCCGTTTGCAGGCCGACAGTCACAGCAGCCCTTTCGTGGCCTTCCGGGTCGAGGACGAGGGGCCGGGCATTCCGGAGGAGACCAAGGCCCGGCTGTTCGAGCCCTTTTTCACGACCCGGGGCGAGGGCAGCGGCCTGGGGCTGGCCATCGTCAAGCAGACCGCCGACGCCTATGGCGGCTGGGTGGAAGTCGAGTCCGTGGCCGGCCGAGGCAGTGCATTTACCCTGTTTTTACCGTTGTATAAGGAGGCCGGTGCGGCATGAGCGCAGGACAACCCAGATTGCTGGTGGTCGAGGATGATGCAGCCTTGCTCGAGGCCCTGACCGACACCTTGAATCTGGCGGGCTATCAGGTCGATACGGCCAGCAACGCCGAGGCCGCCCTCGGCCTGCTGCGCCGGGAGACCCCCGGTCTGGTCCTGTCCGACGTCCAGATGCCCGGCATGGACGGCCATGGCCTGCTCAAGTCGATCAAGGCCGCCAGTCCCGGCCTGCCGGTGATCCTGATGACGGCCTATGGCCAGATCGAAAAGGCGGTCGAGGCCATGCGCGACGGCGCGGCCGACTATCTGCCCAAGCCTTTCGAGCCGGACCGCCTGCTGGCGGTCGTCGCGCGCCATCTGCGCCCTGCCCAGGATTCTGCCGGCGAGATACTGATTGCCGAAGATCCTGCCAGTCGCGCCGTCCTGGACCTGGCGCGGCGGGTGGCCGCGACCGAGGCCACCGTGTTGCTGACCGGCGAGTCCGGTGTCGGCAAGGAGGTCTATGCCCGATTCCTGCACCGGCATTCCAATCGGGCCAAGGCCCCTTTCGTGGCGGTCAATTGCGCGGCCATCCCGGAAAATCTGCTGGAGGCGACCTTGTTCGGCTACGAGAAGGGGGCCTTCACCGGCGCGGCGTCGAGTCAGCCGGGCAAGTTCGAGCAGGCCCAGGGCGGCACCCTCTTGCTCGACGAGATCACCGAACTGCCCCTGCACCTGCAGGCCAAGCTCTTGCGGGTATTGCAGGAGCGGGAGGCCGAGCGGGTCGGTGGCCGCAGCCCGATCCGGCTGGACGTCCGGGTCATCGCCGCCAGCAACCGGGACTTGGAAGAGGCGGTCCGCTTGGGCCGCTTCCGCGACGATCTGTATTACCGGATCAACGTATTTCCCTTGGAAATCCCGCCGCTGCGCGGTCGCACCAAGGATATTTTGCCCTTGGCCGAACACTTCCTGGAGCGCTTTGCCACCACCGTCGGCCGGGGCCGTATGCGTTTCAATGCCGCAGCCATGGCTGAATTGACCGGGTATGACTGGCCCGGTAACATCCGCGAGCTAGGCAACGTCGTGCAGCGCGCCATGATCCTGGCGCCGGCCGAGGAGATCGGCCCGGAACACCTGATGCTGCCCCGGTCGGTATCCCGTCCGGTTGTTGAGGCCGGCGGCAAGGCGATCAAGGATGTCGAGCGGGACATGATCCTGCAAACCCTGGAGCGCTGTGGCGGCTCCCGCAAGCAGGCAGCCGAGGAGTTGGGCATCAGCGAGCGGACCTTGCGCTACAAGCTGCAACGCTACAGGGCTGAAACTGGCGAGGATATTTAGTGCCTAAAGCGCTGGATGAAGACAGGGTTGACCTCCTATAATGGCACTCGATGGAGGTGGAGCGATGAACAATCCGGGCATCGAACAAATGGTCAGCCAACTGCGGGCGGTCGCCGCCCAGGCAGGGCAGTCGCCATCGGCGGCCGAGGCCGGAGGCCAGGATTTCACGGCGCTGCTCAAGGCAGCGCTGGATCAGGTCAGCAGCGCCCAGCAGGACGCCAAGCAACTCAGCCAGCAGTTCGAGCTGGGCGACCCCAACACCAGCTTGCAAGATGTCGTGCTTTCCCTGCAAAAGGCCAGCGTTTCCTTCCAGACCATGGTTCAGGTACGCAACAAACTGGTTTCCGCTTACCAGGAAATCATGAATATGCAGGTCTGATAAGGCATGGCAGCCACGCCTGAGCAGTCGTTCAGCAATCTCGCCCAGCGCTTCAACGAGCTTCCGATCACCCGAAAATTCGCCATTCTGGTCAGTCTGGCGGCGGCGATCGCGTTGGTGGCGGGGCTCTTCATGTGGGCGCGTACGCCCGACTATCGCGTCTTGTTCTCCAACCTGTCCGAGCGGGATGGTGGTTCCGTGGTCACCGCCTTGCAGCAGATGAATATTCCGTACAAGATGGCCGAGGGCAGCGGCGCCATCCTGGTGCCGGCGGAGCAGGTCTACGACCTGCGCTTCCGTCTGGCCTCCCAAGGCCTGCCGCGGGGCGGGGCGGTCGGCTTCGAGTTGATGGACAACGCCAAGCTCGGCATGACCCAGTTTCAGGAGCAAGTCACCTACCAGCGGGCGCTGGAAGGTGAACTGGCGCGCACCATTCAAGCGTTATCGCCGGTCGAGTCGGCGCGGGTGCATCTGGCCATTCCCAAGCCCTCGGTGTTCATCCGCGACAAGCAGGCCCCTTCGGCCTCGGTCCTGGTCAGCCTCTATCCCGGCCGGGTGCTCGATGTTGCCCAGGTCAACGCCATCGTCCACATGGTTTCCAGCAGCGTGCCGGAGTTGACCGCGGACAATGTCACCGTGGTCGATCAGGCCGGACGGCTGTTGAGTGTCAAGACCGACGCCAGCAGCCTCAAGGGTCTGAATGCCAACCAGCTCGATTATTTGCGCGAGATCGAGGCCTATTACGCCAAGCGGGTCGAATCCATCGTCTCGCCCATCGTCGGCGAGGGCAATGTCCGGGCCGAGGTGCGGGCGGACCTGGATTTCTCCGAAAGCGAATCCACCAGCGAAAGCTACCGGCCCAATCCCGCAGCCGAGCAGCAGGCCGTGCGCAGCCGTCAGTCGGTGCAAAGCATTAATGGCGACGGCGGCCAGGCGGCCGGCATTCCCGGTGCCCTGACCAATCAGCCGCCGGGGCCGGCCACCGCGCCGCTGGCCGCCCAGGCCGGCGCCAATGCCGGAGCGGCGACCGGCCAGGGCCAGGCCGGCAGCGGCTCGCGGCGCGAGGAAAACACCATCAACTTCGAGCTCGACCGGACCATTCGCCACGTGAAAGAGCCTTTGGGCCGGGTCAAGCGCCTCTCCGTGGCGGTGGTGGTGAACTACCGACAGCAGGAGGAAGGCCAGGCGGCCAAGCCCTTGGCGCCGGAAGAGTTGCAGCAGGTGACCAATCTGGTGCGCGAGGCGATGGGCTTCAATCAGGAGCGGGGCGACACCGTCAACGTCGTCAATGCCGCCTTTACCGAAACCAAGGTCGAACCGGTCGAAACTCCCCTTTGGAAGGATCCGAGCAACGTCGCCTTCGCCAAGGAGGCCTTGAAAAACCTCTTGGTGATCGGTCTGGCCTTCTATCTGGTGTTCGGTGTCTTGCGGCCCCTGCTCAAGGACTGGATGAAGGCGACAGAGAAGAAGCCGGTGATGGAGACAGCCGGGGAAGAGATGGACTTGCTGGCTGCCTTCGATGCCAAGCTGGCGCAGAAGGAACTTTCGGGCTATGACGCACATATCGCCTCGGTGCGCGAGTTTGCCAAGCAGAATCCCAAAGCGGCGGCCGATATCATCAAAGAATGGATGGCCAAGGAATGAGCGACGAAGGGCTGCATCGCAGCGCGATCCTGATGCTGTCCCTGGGCCACGAGGAGGCCTCGGAGGTATTCAAGCATCTGGGGCCGCGCGAGGTGCAAAAGCTCGGCACGCACATGGCCAAGCTGGCCAATGTCGGTCGCGAGGAGATCGAGAAGGTCCTGGAGGAATTGCGGCTGGATTCGGTGGGGCGGGTGAGCCTGGCCGATTCCGACGAATACCTGCGTACCGTTCTGCGCAAGGCCCTGGGCGACGACAAGGCTACTCACATCATCGAGCGTATCCTGCAAGGGCAGGACAACACCGGCATCGAGGGTCTGAAGTGGATGGACGCGGCCTCGGTCGCCGAAATGATCCGCAACGAGCATCCCCAAATCATCGCCACCATCCTGGTTCACCTCGATCGCGATCATGCCAGCGAGGTGATGCAGTATTTCGTCGAGCGCCTGCGCAACGATGTGATGATGCGAATCGCCACCTTGGAGGGGGTGCAGCCGGTGGCCTTGCGCGAACTCAACGATGTCTTGTCGAAACTGCTGTCCGGCAGTGACCGCACCAAAAAGAGTTCGGTCGGCGGCGTCCAGGCAGCGGCCGATATCCTCAACTATATGGGCGGCACCCAAGAGGCCTCGGTGCTGGCGAGCGTCCGGGAGCAGGATCCCGAACTGGCCCAGGCCATCCAGGACAAGATGTTCACCTTCGACAACCTGCTCGACCTGGACGACCGTGCCATTCAGCTGCTGTTGCGCGAGGTCCAGTCGGAAAGCCTGATTGTCGCGCTCAAGGGCACCAACCAGGAACTCAAGGAAAAGATCTTCCGTAATATGTCGAGCCGGGCTTCCGAGGCGCTCAGGGAAGACCTCGAGGCCAAGGGTCCGGTGCGCCTGTCCGAGGTGGAATCGGAGCAGAAGGAAATCCTCAAGATCGTCCGCCGTCTGGCCGACGAAGGCCAGATCGTCCTGGGTGGCAAGGGCGGCGAAGAAAGCCTGATCGAATAAGCCCGAAGCCCGAAGCCATCCATGCCATCCCGCATCATCCCGAAAGAGGACCTCACCGCCTACCAGCGATGGGAGCTGGGGGTATTCGAGGGTCAGGACAAGGGAGCGAGCAGCGAGGCCGAGCCGGCCGAGGAAGTGCGCCTGCCGACGGCCGAAGACGTCGAGCGCATCCACCAAGAGGCCTGGCAGGAGGGCTATCAGTTAGGCGAGGCCGAAGGCCGCCGGGTCGGCGAGGAGTTCAGCCAGAGGGCCCGCGCCCTGTTCACCGCCCTGGCCCAGGAGAAGCTGCAGCAGGACCAGGAGTTGGCCGATGAGCTGCTGCAACTGGCTCTCGCCATCGCCCAGCAGGTGGTCGGCGCAACCTTTCAAGCCAAGCCGGAATTGATGCTCGAGACGGTGCAGGAGGCCTTGGCCCACCTGCCCACGCTGAGCGGCCACCCCAAGCTGATCGTTCATCCCGATGATGCGGCCATCATCAAAGACTGGCTGGCGCATGAGCATGGCCATCTGAACTGGCGAGTTTCCGAGGATGCCGGCATGCAGCCCGGCGGCTTTCGCATCGAGAGCATGCAGGGCGAACTCGATTCCAGCCTGCCGACGCGCTGGCAGGAGATCGTGGCAGCCTTGGGGGCGAAACCGGAGTGGCTCAAATAAGCCGGGCCGAGGCGCTCAAGGCCCACCTGCGCAACTGCCGCGAGGCCTTGGACCTTGCCGGGCCATGGCACATCAGCGGACGGCTGACCCGAGTGGCCGGCCTGGTCATGGAAGCGGTGGGGCTCAAGCTGGCCACCGGCGTCAGCTGCCAGGTTTCCATGCCCAGCGGCACCCGGGTCGATGCGGAGGTGGTCGGCTTCTCCGGCGAGCGGCTGTTCCTCATGCCGGCGACCGATGTCTATGGCCTGATGCCGGGCGCCGTGGTCGAACCCTGCCCGACTAGCCAAGCCGACCCGCCGAAAATCCACAAACCCTATCACCATCGCCGACGCAACGAGGATCGCATTCGTCAGGTCATGGTCGGACCGGAATTGCTCGGGCGGGTGATCGACGGCGCTGGCCGGCCCTTGGATCGCCTGGGGCCGATTACAGCCCAGCGCCAGGGGCCCTTGTACAGCCGCCCGGTCAATCCCATGGAGCGGGAGCCGATCCGCGAGGTGCTCGATGTCGGGGTGCGCGCGATCAATGCCTTGCTCACCGTCGGCCGCGGCCAGCGCATGGGCCTGTTCGCCGGCAGCGGCGTTGGCAAGAGCATGTTGCTGGGCATGATGGCCCGCTATACCTCGGCCGATGTCGTCGTGGTCGGCCTGATCGGCGAGCGCGGCCGCGAGGTCAAGGAATTCATCGAGAACATCCTGGCCGAGGAGGGTCTGCGGCGCTCGGTGGTGGTGGCCTCGCCGGCCGACTCGCCGCCCTTGCTGCGCCTGCACGGCGCGGCCTATGCCACGGCGGTGGCGGAATACTTCCGCGACCAGGGCCAGCACGTGCTCTTGATCATGGACTCGCTCACCCGCTATGCCCAGGCCCAGCGCGAGATCGCTCTGGCGGTGGGCGAGCCGCCGGCGACCAAAGGCTACCCGCCCTCGGTCTTCGCCAAGCTGCCGCAATTGGTCGAGCGGGCCGGCAACAGCCACGACGGCTCGGGTTCGATCACCGCTTTCTACACCGTGCTCACTGAAGGTGACGATCCGCAGGACCCCATCGCCGATGCCGCCCGGGCCATCCTCGATGGTCATATCGTGTTGTCGCGACAGCTGGCTGACCAGGGCCATTATCCCTCGATCGACATCGAGGCTTCGATCTCGCGGGTGGCGACCGAATTGTTGAGCCGCAGTGAGTTGGATCAGGTGCGTCGGTTCAAGGGGCTCTACGCCCGCTATCAGCGCAGTCGCGACCTGATCACCATCGGCGCTTATACTCGCGGCAACGATGCGCAACTGGATGAGGCGATCACGCTCTATCCGCAGATGGAGGCCTTCCTTGCCCAGGACTTTCTAGACAAGGAAGACTACACGGCCAGCCGGCTCCAGTTGGAGGCGCTGTTTGCGCCTCGATCGATCTGATCAGCGATCTTCCCGGGCGTATTTCGTAAGGCGGTACCACAGGAACAGGCCCATGGCGACGATGAAGCCGAGGGTGAACAGGGCCAAGAGGCCGATGTCGGTGGTGAACAGCTCTTTCATGATGACGTCCATGCTGGGTCTCCTCTTTGTTTGTTGCGTGGGGTCTTCAAGGTCGTGCTTGCAGGGTCAACTGGCCATCAAGGGGGCTACGCCACTCCCCGATCAAGCGCCAGCTGCGATCAGGCGGCTCCAGTTGCAGTTGCCGCCTGCCTGGCGGCATCGCTGGCAGGTGGGCCATAAATTGTTGCTTGCCCATCGCCTTGAGGGTCAGCACAATGTCCTGCCCGGCCTGGGTGGGGTGAATCAGACGCAGTCTCAAACTGTCGGGGTCGGCGGGCAAGTCACCACCGAGGTTCACGCTTAGGGCTCCCGCATGTGCCTTCAGTTCGGCCATCAGGCCGAGTTGGCTGGCCTTTGCGTCACGCTCGACGACTTGGCGTATTGCCAACCCTTCCTTGTAGTAATCGTCGCTGACCAGATCATCGGCACCGTTCACCGCCAGCCAGACGGTGATGATGCCGCCGACCACTGCACTCAGCGGCAGGGCCATCAGGAACCACGGCCACGGTTGGCGCCACCAAGGCGGATTGGATTCAGGGATCGAGGACAGTGGCTGGTTCATTTGAGAAAGCTCGATTTTGCTTCCTGGACGATGGTGTTGTCATCCTCGGATCGGACCTCGAAGATGATCGGGGTGCTCGGCCGCGTCAGATGCATGGGTTCGGCGCGCAGATTGACAGTGATGTTCACGGTATCCAGGCCGGCAATGTCCACCTGCTGGCCACTGGCCACCGTCAGCCCCTCGATGCCGCGGGCGCGGATCAGGTAACGATGCGCCTGCCGATCCATATTGATGATCTGCATGCGGTAGAGGTTTTCGATCTGCCCCTCTTCGGTTTCCCGGGCCAGGGTCTGCCGGTCGCGCATGATGTCCACCCGCAAGGGGATGCGTTCGGCGAGGGTATAGAGGAAGGCGCCTATGATGCCGAGCAGGATCAGGCTGTAGACCAGGGTGCGCGGCCGCAGGCTGTGGCGCCAGATGGCCGAGTCCGGGTACTTGCCCTCGATTGCGTTCTCGGTCGAATAGCGGATCAGCCCTTTGGGGTAACCCACCTTCACCATCACCTGGTCGCAGGCGTCGATGCAGGCGGCGCAGCCGATGCACATGTATTGCAGGCCGTTGCGGATGTCGATGCCGGTCGGGCAGACCTGGACGCAGATGCCACAGTCGACGCAGTCGCCCAAGCCTTGGGCCTTGTGATCGAGGCCCTTCTTGCGTGCGCCGCGCGGTTCGCCCCGTTTGTAGTCGTAGGTAATGATCAGGGTGTCCGGGTCGAACATCACGCTCTGGAAGCGGGCATAGGGGCACATGTATTTGCAGACCTGCTCGCGCATGAAGCCGGCGAAGCCCCAGGTGGTCAAGCCGTAGAACAGGATCCAGAAGGTCTCCCAGGGGCCGAGTTGCCAGCTGAGCGCTTCCTGGCCGAGCACCTCGATCGGCGTGAAATAACCGACGAAGGTGAAGCCGGTCCAGAGGGCGAGCACGATCCAGGTCAGGTGCTTGCCACCTCGGCGCAAGATTTTCTCCACGCCCCACGGTGCGGTTTCCAGTTTCTTGCGGTGGATGTGATCACCCTCGAAGGCCTGCTCGATCCACATGAAGAGCTCGGTATAGACCGTCTGCGGGCAGGCATAGCCGCACCACAGGCGGCCGGCCACTGCGGTGAACAGGAACAGGGCGAGAGCGGAGATGATCAAGAGCGCGGCCAGCCAGATGAAGTCCTGGGGCCAGAACACCAGATCGAACAGATAGAACTTGCGGGCGGCCAGATCGAACAGCACGGCCTGATGCCCGTCCCATTGCAGCCAGGGCAGGCCGTAATAGATAGCCTGGGTGAACACCACCAGGGCGATGCGCCAGTTGTTGAACCAGCCGTGGACCGCGCGGGGGTGGATCTTCTGCCGGATCTCCAGCAGTTGCTGTTCGCTCTCGCCAGATGCCTGGCCGCCAGCAGCGGGGTGTTCAATCATTGCGCGAGAGACCTCTCCTGATTCGGCGTGTCATTGAAAAAAAGCCGCCCGCAAGGGCAGCGTGACCGGTCGCCGGACCGGTCACGGTCGGCTCGTTATTTGCCGCTTTGCGATAGCGACATGACGTAGCCGGTGAGCAGATGCACCTTGGCCTCGCCCAGATGCTCGAGCTGGGCCGGCATGCCGCCTTTGCGGCCCTTGCTGATGGCTTCCATGATGCCGGCCTCGGTGCCGCTGTAGAGCCAGGCCTTGTCGGTGAGGTCCGGCGCCGAGATGGCCAGGTTGCCCTTGCCGTCCTCGCCGTGACAGCCCGCGCAGGCCGCCCATTTGGCCTGGCCGGCAGCGGCCAGGGCCGTGTCATGAGGCTTGCCGGAGAGCGAGAGGACATAGTGGGCCACTTCCTTGACCCCGGCCGCGCCGCCCAGGGCGTCCTGCATCGGCGGCATCTCGCCGACTCGGCCGTAGGCGATGCTGGCCTTGATCGCCTCGGGGTCGCCGCCGCCGAACAGCCACTCGTTGTCGGTCAGGTCGGGGAACAGCCGGCTGGTCTTGGCGCCTTTGCCATCGGTGCCGTGGCAAGTCGAGCAGTAGGCCATGAACAGGCGCTGGCCCATCTCGCGCGCCTTGGGATCGGCTGCCACCGCCTTCAGGTCCATGCCGAGGAATGGCTGGAACTGCGCGTTGAATCGGGCATCGACCCGGGCCTTCTCTTCCTGATAGGCATCGGCCGAAGACCAGTTCCAACTGCCTTCGAACTTGCCCAGGCCGGGATAGAGCACCAGATAGGCGATGCTGAAGACGATCAGGAAATAGAACAGATACAGCCACCAGCGGGGCAGCGGGTTGTTGAGTTCCTGCAAGTTGCCGTCCCAGGTCGGCGCCATCAACTCGGCCTCTTCACCGACGGCGAGTTTGCGCGTAGTCTGGCTCTTGAGGAACCAGATGATGCCGATGATGGAAATGACGGTGATGGCGGCGATGTAGTAATGCCAGAACTCGCTGATGAAATCGGGTATGGCGTAGCCTTCAATCATAATGTTCTCCTCAGGTATCGATCAGACCGGGCGGTCATCGGCGCCGTCATCGCCTTCCTGGAAGGGCAGCTTGGCCGCCTCTTCATACTTGGCCTTGTTCTCCTTGTGATAGGCCCACCAGACGATGCCGATGAACAACAGGAAGAACAAGACCGTGACGGCAGAACCGATGAAGCCGGCGTCCATGCTTACTTGGCCTTGGGTGCCGCGGTGCCAAGCACCTGGAGATAGGCGATCATGGCATCCATCTCGGTTTTACCTTCGAGCATGGCCTGTGCACCCTGGATATCCTCATCCGTATAGGGGTGGCCAGCCCAGTCCTTGAGTACGCGCATCTTCTTCTGGATGTCGGAGCTGTCGAGCGGGGTGTCGGCGAGCCATGGGTAGGCCGGCATGTTCGACTCCGGCACCACGTCGCGCGGGTTCATCATATGTACGTAATGCCATTCGTCCGAATAGCGGCCGCCCACTCGCTGCAGGTCGGGGCCGGTACGCTTGGAGCCCCAGAGGAAGGGGCGGTCATAGACGAACTCGCCGGCCACCGAGAAATGGCCGTAGCGCTCGGTCTCGGCACGGAAGGGTCGGACCATCTGGGAGTGGCAGCCCACGCAGCCCTCCCGGATGTAGATGTCGCGACCGGCCAGTTGCAGGGCATTGTAGGGCGTGAGGCCCGGCACCGGTTTGGTGGTCGATTTCTGGAAATACAAGGGCACGATCTGAACCAAACCGCCGACGCTGACGATCAGGATGGTCAGCACGATGAGCAGGCCGATGTTTTTTTCGATGAGCTTGTGAGCAATCATGATTCGTCTCCTGTTCCGGGTCAGGCGGCAACCGCTTCGGGGATGCGGGCGTCGTTCACTGCCTTGCCTGCGGTGATGGTTTTCACCACGTTGTAGGCCATGAGCAGCATGCCGCCGAAGAACAGCAGGCCACCCAGGAGGCGGATGTAATAGAAGGGATACATCGCTTCCACCGACTGGACGAAGCTGTAGGTCAGGGTGCCGTCGTCATTGGTCGCGCGCCACATCAGGCCCTGGGCCACGCCGGCGATCCAGAGGGAGGCGATGTAGAGCACCACGCCGATGGTCGAGATCCAGAAGTGGGTGTTGATCAGCTTCACGCTGTACATTTCCTCCCGACCGAACAAGCGCGGGATCAGGTAGTACATGGAGCCGATGGTGATCATCGCCACCCAGCCCAGGGCGCCGGAATGCACGTGACCGATGGTCCACTCGGTGTAGTGCGACAGGGCGTTCACGGTCTTCACCGACATCATCGGGCCCTCGAAGGTCGACATGCCGTAGAAGGAAAGGGCGGTGATCAGGAACTTCAGGATGGGGTCGGTGCGCAGCTTATGCCAGGCGCCGGACAGGGTCATGATGCCGTTCATCATGCCGCCCCAGGACGGCGCGATCAGCATCAGCGAGAAAATCATACCCAGCGACTGCGCCCAGTCGGGCAGGGCCGTGTACATCAGGTGATGCGGACCGGCCCACATGTAGATGAAGTTGAGCGACCAGAAGTGCACGATCGACAGCCGGTAGGAGAAGATCGGCCGGCCGGCCTGCTTGGGCACGAAGTAATACATCATGCCGAGGAAGGCGGTGGTCAGGAAGAAGCCGACCGCGTTGTGGCCGTACCACCATTGCACCATGGCATCGTGGACGCCGGCATAGGCGGAGTAGGACTTGGTCAGCGTCACCGGCAACTCGATGCTGTTGACGATATGCAGCAAGGCGATGGTGACGATATAGGCGCCGAAGAACCAGTTGGCCACGTAGATGTGCTGGGTCTTGCGCTTGATGATGGTGCCGAAGAAGAGGACGGCGTAGGCGACCCAGACCACGGCGATCAGGATGTCGATCGGCCATTCCAGTTCGGCGTATTCCTTGCTGGAGGTAAAGCCGAGGGGCAGGGTCACGGCGGCCAGCAGAATGACCAGTTGCCAGCCCCAGAACACGAAACTGGCCAAGCCATCGGAGAGCAGCCGCGTCTGGCAGGTGCGCTGGACGATGAACAGGGAGGCAGCGAACAGCCCTGAGCCGCCGAAGGCGAAGATCACCGCATTGGTATGCAGCGGGCGGATGCGGCCATAAGAAAGATAGGGTGCCAGGGGCCCCAGGGCTTCGGTCAATGTCGGCCAGAGCAACTGGGCGGACAGGATGACACCGACCAACATGCCGACAATGCCCCAGACGATGGTCATGATGGCGAATTGCCGGACGACCTTATAGTTGTATGTTGTTGCTTCCATACAGGCCTCCTAAGCGGGGTTTCAAGTTAGTTGATAATTTAAGACTTCCGAATCCTAATGTTTCATCTTGACCTGTGTCAATCCGTCGCAGGTTCTAGTCGCGGTCTTTTGCCGGCGGTTCGTCGTCGTCATCCATCAGGATGCGGTGGGCCGGCCCTTCCATGTCTTCGAATTGGCCGCTTTTCACTGCCCAGAGCAGGCCGATCGCGATCACCGTGACGAAGACCAGGCTCAGGGGAATCAGTAGATAGAGGATATCCATATAGTTCGACTAGAGTAGTACAAATTGCCCGTGCCGTCAGGTCCGATTCAAGCGCATGGCGTTGAGCACCACCAGCAGCGAACTGGCCGACATGCCGATGCCGGCCAGCCAGGGCGAGACATAACCCAGGGCGGCGGCGGGAATGGCGATGGCGTTGTAGAGCACCGACCAGGCCAGGTTCTGGCGGATGATGACCTGGGTCTTGCGGGCCAGGCGCACGCCATCGGCCAGGCGGCCCAGTTCATTGGACAACAGCACCATGTCGGCCGCCGCCTGGGCCGCTTCGGCGCCCTGATCGACGGCGATGGAGACCTGGGCCTGTGCCAGCACCGGGGCGTCGTTGACGCCGTCGCCGGTCATGGCGACGATGGCGCCTTGTTGTTGCAGTTCGCGCACCGCGGCCAGCTTGTCGGCCGGCAACATGCCGCCCCGGGCATCGGCGATGCCCAGCCGCTCGCCCATGCGGGCGACGTTCTCGGGGCGGTCGCCGGAATAGAGACGCAGCCGCAGCCCCAAGCCCTTGAGTTGCTCGACCAAGGCCGGCGCCTGCGGGCGCAACTCGTCGCCGAGTTCGAACCAGGCCAAGAGGCCGGCCTCATCGGCCAGGGCGATGACGGTGCCGCCCAGTTCTTTTGGCACTGCGCTATCGGGTGCCGCATAGATCGGCGACCCCAAGCGATAGGTCTGCCCGGCCACCCGCCCCTGCGCGCCTTGGCCGGGCAGGTAGCTCAAATCATCGGCCTGCACCGGGTTGGCCCCGGCCGCCTCGCGGATCGCGCTGGCCACCGGATGGGTGGCGCCTTGCTCCAGGGCGGCGGCGACGGCCAGGGCTTGGGTGGCGTCACCGCGTACAACATGGGTATTGAGCAGGCGGAAGCGGCCGGTGGTCAGGGTGCCGGTCTTGTCGAAGACGAAGTCGGTGGCGCGGGCCAGGGTCTCCAGGGCATGGCCGCGGGTCGACAACAGCCCCATGCGGGTGAGTCGGCCCAAGGCCACGGTCAGCGCCGCCGGGGTGGCCAGTGCCAAGGCGCAGGGGCAAGTGACGACCAGGACCGAGACGGTGATCCACAGCGCACGCGAGGGGTCGACGACATACCAGACCGCAGCCACCCCGGCAGAGATGAGCAGGATAAAGAGCACGAACCAGTGCGCGACCCGGTCGGCCGCCAGCGCCAATCTGGGCTTCTCGGCCAGGGCCCGGTCGAGCAGGCGCACGATGCCCGAGAGCACGGTGTCGGCGCCGACCTTTTCCACTTTGACGACCAATGGGCTGTCCAGGTTGAGGCTGCCGCCGATCACGGCCTGCCCCGGCCGTTTGGCCAGCGGGGTCGACTCCCCGGTGAGCAAGGATTCGTCGGCGGTGGAAGCGCCCTCCACCACTTGGCCGTCGGCCGGGAAGCTCTCGCCCGGCCCGATCAGGACATGGTCGCCAGGCGTGAGCTTGACCGCCGCGATCGTCTCTTCCGAGCGCTCGTTCGGGTAGCCGGGCAGTCGAACCGCGGCGGCCGGGATCAGCTTGATCAGGCTTTCCGCCGCCTCGGCCGAGCGCTTGCGCGCGCTCATCTCCAGGAAGCGGCCGGTGAGCAGGAAGAAGACGAACATGGTGACCGAGTCGAAGTAGACCTCGCCATGTTGGGTGAGTACGGCCCAGACGCTGGCAAGATAGGCCACGCCCACGCCCAAGGCGACCGGCACGTCCATGCCCAGGCGGCGCATCTTGAGATCGCGCCCGGCCCCCTGGAAGAAGGGCCAGGCCGAATAGAACACCACCGGCGTGGTCAGCAGCATGCTGGCGATGCGCATCAACTGCTGGATGTCCGGCGTCATGGTGCCCTCGTCGGCCAGATAGACCGGGATGGCGTACATCATCACCTGCATCATGCCGAGGCCGGCGATGGCCAGGCGGCGGATGGCGGTGTTGCGCTCCTTGCGGTAGAGCTCCTCCTGGCGGCTGGTGTCGAAGGGGTGGGCCAGATAGCCGATCTCCTGCACCGCCTTGAGGATCTGCGACAACTTCACCCGGCTATCGTCCCAGCGCACCCGGGCACGGTGCGTGGAGAAGTTGATGTCGGCCGATAGCACCCCCGGCAATTGCCGCAGATGCCGCTCGTTCAGCCAGACGCAAGCGGCGCAGACGATGCCCTCCAGGATCAGGCTGGCCTCGCGCACCTGGCCTTCGCTCTTGACGAAGCCGGCCTGCACCTCGGGCAGGTCGTAGAGTTCGAGTTTCTTCAGTTCTTCCAGCGCCGCCTCGGCCGTGGCCGGGTAGTCGCTGCGCAACCGGTAATAGTCGGCGTTGCCCGAATCGATGATGACTTGGGCCACCGCCTGGCAGCCGCGGCAGCAGGCCTGGTGGGCTTCTGTCCCCATCCGGATGGGATAGTCGGCGCCGGCGGGCACGGCTTCGCCGCAATGAAAGCAGCGCGCCGGATCGGGGGAGGGTGTATTGGCTGAGGTCATGCGTGGGGATACCAGCGCGCATTCTACCGGATGGCGCTGGTTACAATAGGTGCATGATTCCCTGGCTTGCCGGCACGGCCCCGTTCCCCCCGCTCGATACCGCCCTGGCGGAGCCCAACGGGCTGCTCGCGGCCGGCGGCGACCTTTCGCTCGAGCGCCTGCTCGATGCCTACGGCCGCGGCATCTACCCCTGGTTCAGCCCGGGCGAGCCCATCCTCTGGTGGTCGCCCGACCCGCGCATGGTGCTGTTCCCGGGTGAATTCAAGATCGCCCGCTCCTTGGCCCGCCGCCTGAAGAAGCCCGATTACGAAATCCGGGTGGACACGGCTTTTGCCGAGGTCATGCACCGGTGCGCCGAGCCGCGGGAAGGTCAGGCCGGCACCTGGATCACCCCGACCATGCAGGCGGCTTACGGCCGCTTGCACGGGGCGGGCTATGCCCACTCGGTGGAGACCTGGCTGGACGGCCGCCTGGTCGGCGGCCTCTACGGCGTGGCCCTGGGCCGCGCCTTTTTCGGCGAATCCATGTTCACCCGGGTCACGGATGGGTCAAAATTGGCCCTGGCCCACCTGGTCTTGCAACTCAGGCGCTGGGGTTTCGGTCTGATCGATTGCCAGATGGTGACCCGACATCTGGCCTCGCTCGGTGCCCGGCCGATCCCGCGCAGCATCTTTCGGGCCGAATTGGATAGCTTGGTGGCCGAGCCCGGCCGTGTTGGCAAATGGACCTTCGATCATGACCTCTTTGCGCGAACTGCCCATCCATAGGTTGCAGCTCTACCTGACCGCGCCCTATCCCTGCAGCTACCTGCCGGGGCGGGAGGCGCGTTCCCAAGTGGCCACGCCCTACAGCCTGATCGACACTACGGTCTATTCGGAATTGGTGCGTGCCGGTTTTCGTCGCAGCGGCCTGTTCGTCTACCGGCCGCGTTGCAGTGCCTGCCGGGCCTGCATGCCAGCGCGGGTGTCGGTGGCGGAGTTCGCGCCCAACCGCAGCCAACGCCGCTGTGCCGCGCGCAACCAGGACCTCGCGTTCGAACTCAAGCCCTTGAGTTTCGAAGAGGAACACTACCGGCTCTATCGCCGCTATCAGCAGTGGCGCCACCCGGGCGGCGGCATGGACGAGGACGACCGCGAGCAATACCGCAACTTTCTGTTGAAAAGCCAGATCGACAGCGCCTTGGCCGAATTCCGGCTGAATGGCGAGGTGGTCATGGTCTGCCTGGTCGACCGCCTGCTCGACGGCCTCTCCGCGGTCTACACCTTTTACGCGCCCGAGTTGGCCAAGCGCAGCCTCGGCGTCTACGGCGTGCTGGCCCAGATCGAACTGGCCCGCAAGCTGGGCCTGTCCTATCTCTACCTCGGCTACTGGATCGAGCAGAGCCCCAAGATGGCTTACAAAACCCAATATCGCCCGATCGAACTGCTGCAGCAAGGGCAATGGCAACGTCCTCAGGAGAGTGTTTGATGGCTCAACTACCGGCCGCGGCCGAGCAGATTCTGCGGGTGCATGCCCAGTTTATCCATGCCGTGGTCCAAGCCATGGTCAACCCCGCGCTCAAGGCCGAACTGCAGGGCGCCCTGCAGGCGGCCGAGGCCCAGGGCTGGGGGCAGTTGGTCGCCACGATTCGCCAGATCGCCGCCGGCAAGCGCGACCGGCAAGTGCTCCTGGGCCTGGACGACGAGGACCGGGTGATCGCCGAGGCCATCCTGGCCGGCCTCAATGACCCGGCCACGCTGCCGCCATTGGACAGCGCGCCGGAGGCGGGGGCCGCCGCACCGGGCCTGGCCGCCATGATCGAGGCGGCCGCCCGCGGCGACGTCCAGGCCTTCTCGGCACTGGCCACCATGGCGGAACAGATGGTCAAGGCGGGCGGCGACATGGCCCGGCTGGGCGGCATCATGCGCCGGCTGATCGACGGCGAGCGCGACGCCGACCTGCTCACCCGGGGCATGGGCGGTTTAGGCCGGGAACTGGTTTTGGATATACTCGACCAATTAGCCAAGCAAACTACGCACTAATAATGAACAGGGTAGCGAACAGCCGCGACAGTATTGCCAGGGCGGACCATGCCTGAGCAGAAAGACCTGGTTCGGGTGCGTGCATCCGAGATCGTCATCGGTCAGCCCCTGCCTTGGTCGGCTTATGACGCCAATGGCCGTCTACTGCTCAATCGCGGCATCGTGGTCCAGAGCATGAACCAGGTGAGCGGCCTGATCCAACGCGGCCTGTTCCGCGAGGTCTTCGGCCGCGAGCGCGGCGAGGCGCCGGAAGTGGTGGCCGACGAGTCGCGGGTCAAGGCCGCCGAGCTGCTGCCCTTCGAAAGCCTGAAGCTGGTGCCCGGCGAGGTCGTGCAATTGCAGCCGCTGGCGGCGGGAAGCAAGGAGACCTACAGTGTGCGCCTGGTCGGCTACAGCAAGGGTCGCAGCATCATGACCAGCCTACCGGAAACCGGCGGCAAGTTGGTGCACATCAGCGATGGCCAAACCTTCGCCGTGCGGGTGTTCTCCGGCCTGGTCATCGGCACCTTCAGCGCCAAGGTGCTCAAGGTCCAGCACGCCCCCTATCCCTATCTGCACCTGTCCTATCCGGCCGGCGTGCAGACCATGCGCCTGCGCAAGTCCATGCGGGCCGTGGTCGAACTGGAAACGGTCATCTATGACAAAGAGGGTGGCAGCCCGGTCGCCACCGGCCTGATCAACGACATCAGCGTCGGCGGGGCGCGCCTGCTGATCGGCAAGCCGATCGGCCGCAAGGACCAGACCGTTTATCTCGGCTTCAAGGCCCAGGTCGGCGAGATCGAAGAGGCGGTGCAGGTCTCCGCGGCCGTGCGTTCCGTGGTGGCGGAGACCGGCGCCGACGGCCAGCCGCGCAACGTCTACGGCCTGCAATTCGAAAGCCTCAACCAACATCAGCAGCTGTTCCTGATGAACCTGGTCTACAAGCTCATCTACAAGGACACCATCTAATGCAGCAGTACCACGACCTGTTGCGCCATGTGCTCGCGCATGGCGTCGAGAAATCCGACCGCACCGGCACCGGCACCATTTCCGTGTTCGGCTACCAGATGCGCTTCGACCTGGGTAAAGGCTTTCCGCTGCTGACCACCAAGAAGGTCCACCTCAAGTCCATCATCCATGAGCTGCTCTGGTTTTTGCAGGGCGACACCAACATCAAATATCTCAAGGAAAACGGCGTCACCATCTGGGACGAGTGGGCCGATGCAGAGGGCAACCTCGGCCCGGTCTACGGCTCGCAGTGGCGTTCCTGGCCGGCCGCCGACGGCCGCCATATCGACCAGATCAGCCAAGTGGTCGAGCAGATCAAGACCAACCCCGATTCGCGCCGCCTCATCGTCTCGGCCTGGAACGTGGGCGAGGTCGACAAGATGAAGCTGCCGCCCTGCCACGCCTTCTTCCAGTTCTACGTCGAGCCCGACCGGGCCGGCGGTCAGGCCAGGCTGTGCTGCCAGCTCTACCAGCGCAGCGCCGACATCTTCCTCGGCGTGCCCTTCAACATCGCCAGCTATGCCCTGCTCACCATGATGATGGCCCAGGTCTGCGGCTTGCGGCCGGGCGACTTCGTCCACACCCTGGGCGATGCCCACATCTATCTGAATCACATGGAGCAGGTGAACCTGCAACTCGCGCGCGACTTCCGGCCGCTGCCGACCATGTGCATCAACCCCGAGGTGATTGACATCTTCGGCTTCAAGTACGAGGACTTCAGCCTGGAGAACTACGACCCGCACCCGGGCATCAAGGCGCCGGTGGCGGTCTGAGGGATGAGTGGCGAGTCACGAGTAGCGAGTACCGAGTGATGAATGAAGGGAAACAAATCAACGTCATCGCCGCCATGGCCAAGAACCGGGTCATCGGCATCAACAACACCCTGCCCTGGCACCTACCGGAAGACCTCAAGCACTTCAAGGCGCTGACCATGGGCCACCACATCGTCATGGGCCGCAAGACCTTTGAATCCATCGGCCGGCCGCTGCCGGGGCGGACCACGGTCATCGTCACCCGCGACCCCAACTATCGGGTCGAAGGCTGTCTTGCCGCCCACTCCATCGACGCGGCGATCGCCGCCTGCGGCGACGACCCCGAGGTCTTCTTCGTCGGCGGTGCCGACCTCTACCGCCAAGTCCTGCCCCGCGCCGACCGGCTCTACCTCACCGAAATCCAGGCCGAATACGAAGGCGACGCCTACTTCCCTGCCTTCGACGGCCAAGCCTGGCGCGAGGCGACGCGCGAGCCGCATGTCAGCGCAGCGGGCTTGGGCTATCACTTCGTGACTTACACGCGGGCCTGAGCTGAATTGAGCGCGGCACGGGTTTCTTGTGCCGAGCGCAGCTGAAACGCCTCGAAGATGTGCTCCACCCCCGCGGGCGCGCTTGGTGCTTAAGGCTTCCTGCCCAGGGGGCGCACCATGCTGGCTTGCGGTCCTTTGTCGCCCATTTCCTCGACGAAGCGCACTTCATCGCCCACGACCAATTTGTCGAAGCTGACTTCGGCCACGCTGTTGCGATGGAAGTAAACCAAGCGGTCGTCGGCGGTTTCGATCATGCCGTAATCGTTTTCCGGTTGCAGTTCCGCTATTCGGCCGAGCGGAACAGGCTCGTGGCTCTTGACGTCCCCCCGCTGCTGCCGGGCGTAGTCTTCCACGCGGCGGCGCGCCACATCGAAGGCGTCCCGGATCGCCACATAGACATCCTCATGGGCGTGGCTTTGATGGTGGTGGCCGCCGGTCACGAGGAGTTCCCCGCCCGGCACGGTCAAGTCGACCCGCACATGGAAAAGCTTACCTTGGTGATGGTGGTCATGGGGGGCTTCCACCACGACACGGCAACCCATGATCTGCTCATAGAAATGCTCGAGCTTTTCTGCCTTCTCTCGGATATTGGCCTCGATCGCGTCTGACGGCGCCATGTGCCGAAAGGTGATTTCCAAAGGTATGCGCATGCCGATCTCCCGAGCGGGTGGAATTTGAATATTTTAACAATAGCACCCCAGGCAAGATGGGCAGGAGTTGCCATGCGCTGCCGCTCGGAAGGAAATAGGGCCGGGCTCCATACCTCGAAGAGGGATCGGCCAACCACGACGCCGATCCCTCCCGCCTGCCCAGGTCGTCCGCTGGATCAGGCCGGCGCCGAACTGCGGATCAGGTGGTCGAAGGCCGAGAGGCTGGCTTTGGCGCCTTCGGCCATGGCAATGATGATCTGCTTGTAGGGCACGGTGGTGCAGTCGCCGGCGCCGAAGATACCGGGTACGTTGGTCTGGCCCTTGGCATCGACCTCGATCTCGCCGAAGCGGGACAGATTGACCACGCCCTTCAGCCAGTCGGTATTGGGCAGCAGGCCGATCTGGACGAACACGCCTTCCAGGGCGATGTGCTGGCTCTGGCCGGTGGTGCGGTCGGTGTAGGTGAGGCCGTTGACCTTGCCTTGCGCGCCGGTGACCTCGGTGGTCTGGGCGCTCTTGATCACGGTGACGTTGGCCAGGCTGTAGAGCTTGTTCTGCAACACCGCGTCGGCGCGCAGGGCGTCGCCGAATTCGAGCAGGGTGACGTGGCCGACGATGCCGGCCAGGTCGATCGCCGCCTCCACGCCGGAGTTGCCGCCGCCGACCACGGCAACGTGCTTGCCCTTGAACAGGGGGCCGTCGCAATGCGGGCAGTAGGCGACGCCGCGGCCGCGGTATTCCTGCTCGCCGGGCACGTTCAGCTCCCGCCAGCGGGCGCCGGTGGCCAGGATCAAGGCGCGGGCCTTGAGCACCGCGCCGTTGGCCAGGCGCACCTCATGGAAGCTGCCGGCCTCGCCGGGAATCAGGGCCTCGGCGCGCTGCAGGTTCATGATGTCCACCTCGTATTCCTTGACGTGCTCTTCCAGGGCGCGGCCCAGCTTGGGGCCGTCGGTATGGGGGACGGAGATGAGGTTCTCGATGGCCAGGGTGTCCATCACCTGGCCGCCGAAGCGCTCGGCCAGCACGCCGGTGCGGATGCCCTTGCGCGCGGCGTACACCGCCGCTGCCGCGCCGGCCGGCCCGCCGCCCACCACCAGCACGTCGAACGGTGCCTTCTCCGCCAGCTTGGCGGCATCCCGCGCCTCGGCGCCGGTGTCGAGCTTGGCGACGATTTCCTCGATGGTCATGCGGCCGTTGCCGAAGGGCTCGCCGTTGAGATAGACGCTGGGTACGGCCATGATCTGGCGGGTGTTCACCTCGTCCTGGAACAAGGCGCCGTCGATCATCACGTGCTGGATCTTGGGATTGAGCGCGGCCATGGCGTTGAGGGCCTGCACCACGTCCGGGCAGTTGTGGCAGGACAGCGAGATGTAGGTCTCGAAGCGGAATTGGCCCGTCATGCCGCGAATCTGTTCGATCTGTTCCGCGGAGAACTTTGGCGCATAGCCGCTGGCCTGGAGCAGGGCCAGGATCAGCGAGGTGAACTCGTGGCCCATGGGCAGGCCGGCGAAGCGGATGCGGGCCGGCTCGCCGACGCGGCCGATGGCGAAGGAGGGGCGGCGGGCGTCGTTGCCGTTCTCCAGCAGGGCGACCTTGTCCGACAGGCTGGCGATGTCCTCCAGCAGGCCGCGCATCTCGCGCGACTTGTCGCTGTCGTCGAGCGAGGCCACCAGCTCGATCGGGTCCACGAGCTTTTCCAGATAGGCCTTCAATTGGGTCTTGATGTTGGCGTCCAGCATGGTGTTTCTCCTGATTCAGAGGGCAATACGAAGGCGTCGGCGCGGGTGTTTGCGTACATCCAGCGCCTTGGGTATTGCGATCTGGGAAAACCCTCCCCCGAGGGGGAGGGAAAGGGATGACTTAGATCTTGCCGACCAGGTCCAGCGACGGGGCCAGGGTGGCCTCGCCCTCTTTCCACTTGGCCGGGCAGACTTCGCCCGGGTGGGCGGCCACGTACTGGGCAGCCTTGACCTTGCGCAACAGCTCCGCGGCGTCGCGGCCGATGCCGCCGGCGTTGATCTCGATGATCTGGATCTTGCCCTGCGGGTCGATCACGAAAGTGCCGCGCTCGGCCAGGCCGGCTTCCTCGATCATCACGCCGAAGTTGCGGGTGATGACGCCGGTGGGGTCGCCGATCATCGGGAACTGGATCTTGCCGATGGTCTCGGAGGTGTCGTGCCAGGCCTTGTGGGTGAAGTGGGTGTCGGTGGACACGGCGTAGATCTCCACGCCCAGCTTCTTGAACTCGGCGTAGTTGTCGGCCAGGTCGCCCAGCTCGGTCGGGCAGACGAAGGTGAAGTCGGCCGGGTAGAAGAAGACCACGGACCACTTGCCTTTCAGATCCTCGTCGCTCACGTGCTCGAACTTGCCGTTCTGGTAAGCGGTGGCCTTGAAGGGCTTGATTTCGGTGTTGATCAAAGACTGCATGTTTTCTCCTTGGGTTCGGTTGAGTCGGCTTGGTTGAAAGCGACGGAGCGAATATTAGGGAGATCTAATGGATTTAGATAATGAATAGTTACGATGATATCGATCGATATAGTCGATCGATAGCCAAGGGGGAGGGACGAGCATAAAAAAAGCGGGGCGTGCCCCGCTTTTTGTCGTGTGGTCGGCGCCGCTTACAGGCTCATGATCCACTTGGCCAAGGCGGCGGCATCGCCGGCGGCCTTGGCCTGCGGCGGCATCGGGATCTTGCCGAACTTGTCTTTGCTGCCCTTGACGATGCTCTCGGCCAGAATCTTCTCGGCGTCCTTGTTGCCCTTGTACTTCGCGGCGACGTCCTTGAACGAAGGGCCCATCAGCTTCTTGTCGACGCTGTGGCAGTTCATGCACATGTTCTTTTTCGCCATGGCCTCATCGGCGAGTACGGGGCCGGCGATGACAAGACCGGCGGCGACGAAGGCGAGGGTCAATTTCTTCATGGTGCGTCCTTTCAAGTGAGTGGATGAATCTACAAGAAAACCTATTTTCATTATGGTTTAAATCGGCGGTTTGTCCTTGATGCCGGTCAAAATCATTCTAAGAGCCCCGTCACCATTTCACGACATGGACGTTGTTGAGCGAACGGCCGAGAAAACGCTCGCCTATGGTCTGGAAGCGCAAAGGCACGTCGGTGACGTGGAACTGGTAGTCGGCCGGCGTGCGCGACGCGGTGTGCAGGTTGAGGTCGGTGAGCAGGGCGGCCGTGCGCTCGGCCATGGCCTCGGCCGAATCGACCAGGGTGGTCTGCGGCCCGGCGACCTCGGCCAGCAGCGGTTTGAGCAGGGGGTAATGGGTGCAGCCCAGCACCAGGGTGTCGACCTTTTCCGCCAGCACCGGCTTCAGGTATTCCTGGGCGGTGAGCCGGGTGACCGGGTGGTCGAGCCAGCCCTCCTCGACCAGGGGCACGAACAGGGCGCAGGCCTGGGACACCACGCGGGCGTCGGGCTCGACTTCGTGGATGGCGCGGGCGTAGGCATTGCTGTTGATGGTGGTGGGGGTGCCGATGACGCCGATGCGCCGGCTCTCGGTCGCCGCCAGGGCGGACAGGGCGCCGGCCTCGATCACGTCGAGCACCGGCACCGGGGACAGGTCGCGCACCACCTGGGCCGAGACCGAGGCCATGGTGTTGCAGGCGATGATCAAGAGCTTGACCTGGCGCTCCAGCAGGAATTGGGCGATCTGGGTGGTGTAGTGGGCGATGGTCTCGACCGACTTCACGCCGTAGGGCACCCGGGCGGTGTCGCCGAAATATTCGATGTGCTCGAATGGCAGGCGCTCCATCAGGGCGCGGACGACGGTGAGGCCGCCGACGCCGGAGTCGAACACGCCGATGGGGCTGTTGGGGTTGATTTGCATGCTGGGGAGTGGCTCCGCTTGGGTGGCGTTATTGTAGTTTATTGATCACCGGCTGCACCGGCAGTTTGGCGGGTGAGCGCCCACTGCACATGCTCGCGCACCAGCGGCGAGGGATGGTCCAGCCGAGCAGCCAGGGCCGCGCGCGCACCCGGCGAGGCCGGCGCATTGCCCAGAGCCACGGCGATATTGCGCAGCCAGCGATCAAAGCCGATGCGGCGGATGGGCGAGCCGGCCAAGCGAGTCTCGAATTCCGTTTCTGTCCAGGCGAACAGTTCGATCAGCGTGGCGCTGTCCAGACCGTTGCGCGGCGCGAAATCCGCTTCCCGCGTCGGCTGGGCGAAGCGGTTCCAGGGGCAGGCCAACTGGCAGTCGTCGCAGCCGTAGATGCGGTTGCCCAGGAGCGGCCGCAGTTCGATCGGAATGCTGCCGGCCAGTTCGATGGTGAGATAGGAGATGCAGCGGCGGGCATCGACTTCATAGGGGGCGACGATGGCTTGGGTCGGGCAGATGTCGATGCAGGCCTGGCAGCTGCCGCAGTGGTTGGCCTCGGGCGGGTCGGGCGGCAGGGTGAGTTCGCAATAGATCTCGCCGAGGAAGAACCAGGAGCCGGCCCGGCGATCGATCAGCAGGGTGTGCTTGCCGCGCCAGCCCAGGCTCGACTGCGCCGCCAGTTCCACTTCCAGGACCGGGGCGCTGTCGGTGAACACCCGATAGCCGAACGGCCCGACTTCGGCCTCGATGCGCCCGGCCAACTTCTGCAATTTGTTGCGCACCACCTTGTGATAGTCGCGGCCGAGGGCATAGCGTGAGATATAGGCCCGTTCCGCTTGCTCGAGGAGGGCCTCGGCCTCGTGCTCGGCCGGCAGGTAGTCGAGCCGGGCGGTGATCACCGAACGGGTGCCCGGAATCAATTCAGCCGGGCGGGCGCGCTTTGTGCCGTGCCGGGCCATATAATCCATCTCGCCGTGATAGCCGCGGGCCAGCCAGTCCAGCAACCGGGCCTCGGCCGCGTCCTGCTCGATGCCGGCGAAGCCGATGGCGCCGAAGCCGAGTTCCGCGCCCCAGCGGCGAATGGCAGCCTTGAGTGGTTCCGCTTCGGATGAATGAGAAGAGATGCGATGTCCCATGCCGCCGATAATAGCCTGACCCTGCCGTTGCCGGCCGAGGCCGACACCCTGGCCTTGGGTGCGCGGCTGGCTGTGGTATTGCGGCCGGGCATGACGGTGTATCTGTCCGGCGACCTGGGCGCGGGCAAGACGACCCTGGTCCGGGGGTTGCTTAGAAGCCTCGGTTTTCACGGTCGGGTGAAGAGTCCGACCTATACTTTGGTTGAACTTTATGAGATTTCGAGCTTAAATTTATATCACTTTGATTTGTATCGATTTGCCGACCCGGCGGAATGGTTGGAAACGGGCTTTCGCGAATACTTCAACGCGGGCTCGATCTGTCTGGTCGAATGGCCGGAAAAGGCCGAGGGCCTGCTGCCCGAGCCGGATCTGGCGGTGCGCCTGAGCTGGGCAGGCGAGGGGCGGCAAGTCGAGATCACTGGATTGACGGAGGCTGGAAAACGTTGCATCGAAACGCTCAAGACCGCTTGAAACCCTTGCTGCTGCTGGCGTTGGCCTGGGCCTGCGCTTGGGCTGCGGTCGCGCAGGCCGCGGTCGGCGTCAAGGCGGTGCGCCTGTGGCCCTCGGCCGACTACAGCCGTATCGCCATCGAGTTGAGCGAAGAGATCGGCTTCAAGCAGTTCCAACTGAAGAACCCCGAGCGCATCGTGCTCGACCTTGAAGGCGTCGAGCCCGAGGCCGCGCTGACCGAGATCAGCGGCAGGATCGGCGCGCAAGATCCCTACATCGCCGGCGTCCGCGTGGCCCGCAACCGCCCCGGCGTCACCCGCATGGTGATCGACCTCAAGCAGGAGAGCCGGCCGCAAATCTTCACCCTGAAGCCCTTCGGCGAATACGGCCACCGCCTGGTGCTCGACGTCTATCCGGTAGCGGCGCCGCCGACGCTGGATAAGCAGGTGGAAAGCGCCATTGCCCAGGCCGAGCAGGATGCCAAGCCGGCCGACAAGGCCGTTCCGGCCAAGACCGGCAAGAACGACATGGTGCGGCTGGTCACGGTGGCGATCGATGCCGGCCACGGCGGCGAGGACCCAGGTGCCCTGGGCGCCAACGGTTCGCGCGAGAAGGACGTCACCTTGGCGGTGGCCCGCCGGCTCAAGGCCCAGATCGATCGCCAGCCCAATATGCGGGCCTATCTCACCCGCGACGGCGATTACTTCATTCCCTTGCATGAACGGGTGAACAAGGCGCGGCGGGCCCAGGCCGACCTGTTCGTGTCCATTCACGCCGATGCCTTCGTCCGCCCGGATGCCCGCGGTTCCTCGGTCTTCGCCCTGTCGGAGAAGGGCGCCACCTCGGCCGCGGCGCGTTGGCTGGCCAAGCGCGAGAACGATGCCGACCTGATCGGCGGCATCAACATCGACGTCAAGGACGTCTACCTCAAGCAGACCCTGCTCGACCTGTCGCAGACCGCCACCATCGCCGACAGCATCAAGCTGGGCCGGGCGGTGCTCGACGAACTGGGCGAGGTGAACGCCCTGCACAAGCCGCATGTCGAGCAGGCCGGCTTCGCCGTGCTCAAGGCGCCGGATATCCCTTCCATCCTGGTCGAGACCGCCTTCATCTCCAACCCGGAGGAAGCACGGCGGCTGACCGATGACGATTACCAGGACAAGCTGGCCGCCGCCATCGCCACCGGCATCAAGAGCTATTTCGACAGGAACCCGCCGCTGGCGCGTACCCGCGTCGTGCAGAGCTTTTGACCTGAATCTACCCTGCGGGTACTATCCCTCTTCTCCAGTAATTGCGTAGCCCCACTGCCGTGACCCAGCAGGACGTCACCATTTCCCCCATCCATCGCATGGACCCGTCGGCCACCTCGGCAGCCGGGGCCGGCGATCAGCCAACCGCATTCGAGGTCAGCCAACCGGCGGCGCTGGAGGTGTTGGCCGAGATCGCCGGCAGCATGAGCAGCGAGAGCAACGTCGAACAAATGCTCATGCGCTTTCTGGAGATCATGGTCCGGCTGTCCGGCGCCAAGGCCGGGGTGGTGCGCATCCTCACCGCCGATTGCGGCCACTTGCGTCTGGCCGGCTCCATCGGCCTGCCCGACTCGGTGGTGGAGAAGGAACGCTTCATGCCGCTGGATTGCGGCATCTGCGGCCAGGCCACGCTGACCCAGAGCACCCAGTTGGGCCAGGTGCTGACCGTGTGCCAGAAGCAGGTGCGCCACATGTATGTCGCCAACCAGTGCCGCACCATCTTCGCCGTGCCGCTGCGGCACAAGGGCAAGGTGCTGGGCGTCTACAACCTGTTCATGGACGACGAGCAGCAGTTGGCCGACGATGTCCGCTACCTGTTCAACTCGATCAGCGAACACCTGGGCATGGCCCTGGAGAATGCGCGGCTGACCCGGGAGAACATGCGCATCTCGCTGATGAACGAACGGACCATGCTGGCCAACCAGATTCACGATTCGGTCGCGCAGACCCTGGCCTATGCCAAGATGCGGCTGTCCGTGCTGACCGATGCCATGGCCGATGGCGAACTGGACCGCGCCAACGGCTACATCGCCGACGTCGAAGAGGCGGTCGAGGTCGCCTATGCCGAGATCCGCAACCTGATCACCCAGTTCCGCGACCGCATCGATGCGCGCGGCTTGGTCCACGCCCTGCATGAGATGGTCGACAGCTTCCGCAAGAAGGCCAACGCCGACGTCGACTTCCTCAACGTCGCCCAGGACGTGATGCTGACGCCGGAAGAAGAGGTCCAGGTCTTCCACATCATCCAGGAAGCCCTCTACAACATCAGCAAGCACGCCCGCGCCCGCCACGTCATCGTCACCCTCGACCTGCACGAGGGCAACTACATCGTCAACGTCGCCGACGACGGCGTCGGCCTCCACGGTGGCAGCGCCTCCAGCGTCGGCAAGAGCTTCGGCCTCACCATCATGCGCGAGCGCGCAGCCAAGCTGAACGGCAAGCTCACCATCGAGAGCCGGCCGGCCGGCGGCACCCTGGTCCGGCTCACCTTCCCGGCGCGGCAACCCGAGTCCGGACCCGTAGCATGAGCTCACCCATCCGCATCGTCCTCTGCGACGACCACACCTTGTTCCGCAAGGGCCTGGTCGAGTTGCTGGAACGCGAGGGCCACATCCAGGTGGCCAACATCACCGGCAATCCGGCCGAAGTGGCGGAGCTGCTGCGCACGCACAGTCCCGATGTGCTGCTGCTCGACCTCAATATCGGCGGCATCGACGGCATCACCGTCATGCAGGAACTGCGCGCCGATGGTTTTACCTTGCCGGTGCTCATGCTCACCGTGAGCGAGGCCGAGGAAGACCTGGCTCGCGCCCTGCGCAGCGGTGCCAACGGTTATCTCTTGAAGAGCATGGAGCCGGACGAAGTGGTCGATGCCATCCAGCGCGCCTACAAGGGCGAGACCGTGGTCGCCCCGGCGATGACCGCCAAGCTGGTCAGTCTGCTCGATCACAAGAGCAGCTCCGCCACCTCGCTGCTCGATTCGCTGACCCAACGCGAACGTGAAATCCTCACCCACCTGGCCCGCGGCGAGAGCAACAAGGCCATCGCCCGCCAGTTGGAGATCAGCTACGACACGGTCAAGCTGCACGTGCGCCACATCCTGGCCAAGCTCAACCTCTCCTCGCGGGTCGAGGCTGCGGTGTTCGCGGTCGAGCACAAGCTGACCCCTGGCTTCGACAACAAGAAGCCGTAGGGTGCGCTACGCGCACCACAGCCTGCAATCACAAGCCCGCCAGCATCTTGATGTGCGCCGCCACGCTGCGGCCCAGGGCGCTGAGGTTGTAACCCCCCTCCAGTAGCGAAACGATGCGGCCTTGGGCCTGGCGTTCAGCCACGGCCATGACCTGTTCAGTGATCCAGGCGTAGTCGGCCTCGACCAGGCGGAAATGCGCGAGGTCGTCCTCGCGGTGGCCGTCGAAGCCGGCCGAGCAGAAGATGAATTCCGGTTTGAATTTTTCCAGTGCGGGCAGCACCCGGGCCTCGAAGGCGGCGCGATAGGCGGTGCCGTCGGTGCCGGCGGGCAGCGGCACGGGGACGATGTGTTCGCTCACGGTGTCGGCCCCGCAATGGGGGTAATAGGGGTGCTGGAAGGTGGAGCAGAGCAGCAGGCGCGGCTCCTCGGCGAAGATGGCCTCGGTGCCGTTGCCGTGGTGGACGTCGAAGTCGACGATGGCGACGCGGGCGAGGCCGTGCGCGGCCAGGACGTGGGCGGCAGCCACCGCCACGTTGTTGAAGATGCAGAAGCCCATGGCCTGGTTGCGGCTGGCGTGGTGGCCGGGCGGGCGCACGGCGACGAAGGCGTTGGCCACCTCGCCGGCCATCACCTTGTCCACCGCCAGCACGGCGCCGCCGGCGGCCCGGCGGGCCGCTTCCAGGGTGTAGGGGCACATGGCGGTGTCGCCGTCGAGCTGGATCAGCCCTTCGCTCGGCGCTGCCTGTTCGATGGCCGCGATATAGTCGGCGTCATGCACCCGCAGCAAGGCCTCCGGCTCGACCAGGGGGGCGTCGTAGTGACGCAGGAAGTCGTAGAGATGGGCGGCATGCAGCCGGTCGTCGATGGCGCGCAGCCGGGCCGGCGCTTCCGGGTGCCAGGGCCCCATGTCGTGTTTGAGGCAGGCGCTGTGGGTGATGTAGGCGGTGTGCATGGAATTTGTCCCGGCTTTTTTATAAATATACGCCCGATTCATCTCAGCGTAAGAGCAGGCCCGGTATCATTGGTGTATTGCCACTGTATCGAGACATCATGGGCCGCCATTATCTGCATCCCCTGTTCAATCCGCGCGCGGTTGCGGTCTTCGGCGCCAGCGAGCGCGAGGCCTCGGTCGCCGGGGTGATCTACAAGAACCTGCTCGATTCCACCTTCGCCGGCCATCTCTATCCGGTCAATCCCAAGCACGCGACGGTGTTCGGCCAGAAGTGCTACGGCTCGGCGGCCGAGCTGCCGGAGACGCCTGACGTGGTGGTGATCGCCACCCCGGCGCACACGGTGACGGCGATCATCCACGAATGCGGCGAGCGCGGCATCCGCTTCGCCGTCGTGTTGTCGGCGGGCTTTCGCGAGTTGGGCGAGCAGGGCGCCGCGCTCGAGCGGCAGGTGCGCGAGGCCGCCAAGAGCCACGGCATCCGCTTCATCGGCCCCAACTGTTTGGGCATCCAGCGGCCGGCGATCGGGCTCAACGCCACTTTCGGCCCGGCTGCCGCCCGCAGCGGCGATCTCGCCCTGGTCTCCCAGTCGGGGGCGATCTGCACCGCCATGCTGGACTGGGCGGCGGCGAACGACATCGGCTTTTCCAGCATCATCTCCAGCGGGGCGGCGGCCGACATCGATTTCGGCGAGATTCTCGATTACCTGGCGGTGGACCCGGCCACCCGCAGCATCCTGCTCTATATCGAGGGCATCCGCGATGCCCGCAGTTTCGTCAGCGCCTTGCGCGCGGCGGCCCGGCTCAAGCCGGTGATCCTGGTCAAGGTGGGCCGACACGAGGTGGGCAGCAAGGCGGTCCAGTCACACACCGGTGCCTTGGTCGGCTCCGACGCGGTGTTCGATGCCCTGGTCCGGCGGGCCGGCGTGGTCAGGGTCAACACCATTACCCAACTGTTCGCCGCGGCGCGCGCGCTGTCCAGCCACATCAAGCCGAGCGGCAACCGGCTGGCCATCGTCACCAATGGCGGTGGGCCGGGGGTCATGGCGACCGACCGCACGGGCGACCTGTGCGTGCGCCTGGCCGAACTCTCGCCGGAGACGATCGGAACGCTCGATGCCGGACTGCCGGCGACCTGGTCGCACGGCAACCCGGTCGACATCCTGGGCGATGCCGGGGCCGAGCGCTATCGCTTGGCCGTGCAGGCTTGCCTGAACGACGCCGCAGTCGATGGCGTGCTGGTCATGCTCACGCCGCAGGCGATGACCGACCCTTTGCAGGCGGCGCAGGCCCTGGTGGCGGTGGCCAAGGATTCGCAAAAGCCGGTGCTCGCCTGCTGGATGGGCGAGATTCAGGTGAAGGAGGCGCGCGAACTCTTCCGCGAGGCGCATATTCCCAGCTTCACCACGCCGGAGCCTGCGGTGGAAGTGTTCTCCTTCCTCGCCGCCTATTACGAGAACCAGCGGCAATTGATGCAGACGCCGGGACCGGTGTCGCAGCAGGCGGAGCCGGACGCCGAGGGGGCGAAGCTGATCGTCGAGGGCGCCCTGGCCGAGGGCCGCCATGTCTTGACCGAGGTGGAATCGAAGGCGCTGTTGGCCGCCTTCCACATTCCGGTCGCCCAGACCATGATCGTGCGCTCGCCGTCGGAGGCCATTTTGATGGCGGAACAGCTGGGCTTTCCGGTGGCGATGAAGATCAACTCGCCCGACATCAGCCACAAATCCGATGTCGGCGGCGTGCGCCTGAACCTGACCACGGGACACGCGGTGCGCAGCGCCTATCAGGAATTGATCGATCATGTCCGCAAGGTGCGGCCGGAGGCGCGGCTGGAAGGCGTGGTGATCGAACCCATGGTGGTCAAGCAGAACGCGCGCGAATTGCTGATCGGCATCGCTTCCGATTCGGTGCTCGGCCCGGTCATCACCTTCGGTGCCGGCGGCGTCGCCGTCGAGGTGTTCAAGGATCGCTCGGTCGCGCTGCCGCCGCTCAACTCCTACCTGGCGCGCGACCTGATGCAGCGGACGCGGATCTATCCCATGCTCGGCGAATTCCGCAATCTGCCGGCGGTGGCGGAAGAGGACCTGAAGGAGGTGCTGCTCAAGGTGTCGGAAATGGCCTGCGAGTTGCCCTGGATCCAGGAGCTCGACATCAATCCGCTGTTGGCCGACGAGCATGGCGTGCTGGCGGCCGATGCCCGCATCGTCATCGCCGCGCGGCCTTCCGGCGCCGACCGATACGGCCACATGGCCATCCATCCCTACCCGGCCCACCTGGTCTCCAAGTGGCAGTTGGCCGACGGCCGCAACGTCATCATCCGGCCGATCCGGCCGGAGGACGCCGAGATCGAGCAGACCTTCGTGCGCAACCTGTCGCCCGAGACCAAGTATTTCCGTTTCATGGACACCTTGCAGGAGCTCAAGCAGGACACGCTGGTGCGCCTCACCCAGATCGATTACGACCGGGAAATGGCCTTCATCGCGGTGACCGAGATGGACGGCAAGGAGGTCGAGCTGGGAGTAGCGCGTTATGCCATCAATCCGGATGCGGAATCCTGCGAGTTCGCCCTGGTCGTCTCCGACCAGTGGCAGCGCAAGGGCATCGGCTACAAGCTGATGGAGGTGCTGATGGATACTGCCCGGACCAAGGGCATGCGGCTGATCGAGGGTGAGGTGCTGGCGAGCAACCGCAAGATGCTCAGCCTGGTCGGCAGGCTCGGCTTCCGCAGCGAGCCACACCCGGAAGACCCGAGCGTGCGGCGCATCCAGCGCGAACTTTGACGGCGGCCGTCGGCCGCCGGCTGGGCGTTACAGGTGGGTCGGCTGATCCAGCGGCGTCGCAGCGGTGCGGCTTTCGGGTTTGAACCAAGCCAGCTTCTCATGCAGCTTGACCACGTGGCCGACGATGATCAGGGTCGGTGGTTTCAACTGAGCCTTCTCAGCCACTTCGGTCAGGGTGCCCAGGGTGGCGGTGACCACGCGCTGGTTGGGCGTGGTGCCCTGCTGCACGATGGCGGCTGGCATGTCGGCCGGCAAGCCGTGCTGCATCAGGCCCTGGCAAAGCGAAGCCAAACCCTTCAAGCCCATGTAGATGACGATGGTCTGGTTCGGCCGGCCGATCGAGGCCCAGTCGAGATTGACCGTGTTGTCCTTGAGGTGGCCGGTGACGAAGGCGACCGATTGGGCATAGTCGCGATGGGTGAGCGGGATGCCGGCATAGGAGGCGACGCCGCTCGCGGCGGTGATGCCTGGCACCACCTGGAAGGGCACACCGTGTTCGGTCAGGGTCTCGATCTCCTCGCCGCCGCGGCCGAAGATGAAGGGGTCGCCGCCTTTCAAGCGCAGCACCCGCTTGCCCTCCTGGGCCAGGCGCACCAACAGGAGATTGATCTGGTCTTGCGGCACCGCGTGGTTGTCGCGTTCCTTGCCGACGTAGATGCGGTCGGCGTCGCGCCGGCACATGTCGAGGATGGCCGGCGCCACCAAGCGGTCGTAGACCACCACGTCGGACTGCTGCATCAGGCGCAGGGCGCGGAAGGTGAGCAGGTCGGGGGTGCCCGGGCCGGCGCCGACCAGATAGACCTCGCCGGTCGGCAGCTCGGCCGATTCGCTTTCCAGCAGGCGGTTGAGGGCGACCTCGGCATCCTGCTCGCGGCTGGCGAAGACCATCTCGGCCACCGGCGACAGGAACACCCGTTCCCAGAACTTGCGCCGCTCGGCGCTGGTGGGGAAGCGCTCGCGCACCTTGTCGCGGAAGCGGCCGGCCAAGTGGGCCAGGCGGCCGTAGGCGGAGGGGATCAGGGTTTCCAGCCGGGCGCGCAGCAGGCGCGAGAGCACCGGCGCCTCGCCGCCGCTGGCGATGGCCACCAGGATCGGCGAGCGGTCGATGATCGAGGGCATGATGAAGCTGCACAGCTCGGGGGTGTCGACCACGTTCACCGGCAGGTGGCGGGCGCGGGCGGCCTCATGGACCTGGCGGTTGAGCGCGTCGTCTTCGGTCGCGGCATAGACCAGGTCGAAGCCGTCGAGCTCTGCCGGCGAGAACGCTGCTTGACGATGGTGCAGGCGCTCGGCGCCGGTCAACTGGCCGAAGGCGGAGCTCAGCGGGGTGGGGCTGAGCACGGTCACCTGGGCGCCGGCATTCAGCATCAGCGATGCCTTGCGTGCAGCCACCTCGTCACCGCCGACCACCAAACCTCTACGGCCGCGGACATCCATGAATATCGGTAAGTAGTCCATACCCTGATCGATGAAGCTTTCTAACTAAACTGCCTGACAAGCGTTGACATGAAACGCCATGCCGGCGATTGCCGGCATGGCGCAACGGTCGGTCTGGACCTAGCTGCCGCAGCCGCCGGAGCCGCAACCGCCGGAACCGCAGCCGCCACCGCCGCCACCGGAACCGCAGCCACCGCCACCGCCGCCTTGCGGTTCGGGCATGGAGAAGACGAAGCCCATCTGGCCAGGGGAGACCTCGGCGAAGTCCAGGGTCACATCCTGCAGGTAGGGGGCGCTCTGGGCATTGACCAGCACGGTCACACCCCAGGCTTCGTTCACCGAGTCGTTGCTGCGCTCCTGGTCGAAGCCCATGCCGATCTCCAGCATGCCTTCGTCGTTGACCTTGGCTGCGATGCGCAGGCCGAGGTTCTCCGAGTCGTTTTGGGCAGCGGCCTGGCGAATCTGCTCGGCAGCTTCCTTGGTCACGTTGATCATCTTGCTGTCCTCTTGAAGTTGAACTCGAAATTAGGCCGCACGGGCGGCAGATTTGTTGCGGGCGATGTGGCGTGCGTGTTCGATGAAACGCTTGATCCACCCGTTCGGACCCGCCCCCCGGAAATGGCAGTAGGAGGCCAGCACGTTCTTGTAGACGATACCATCATGGCGACCGTCGATGCCGTGCCCACGGCTGACATCGTAGGCATAGATGGGGTCGCCGGCGAGGTTTTCCAGATGCGAATAATGAAATTCATGCGCGGGCAGGGTGGTGCCGGCCGCCGGCAGGAAGGCCCCTTGTCCGGTGGTGCGCACCTCGGCATAGCCACGGCCGACCGGGCGCTCGCCCATCACCGTATCGCCCGGGATCAGGCCGACCATCTCGGCACGTTTGCCCTGCCAGTGGATGGAGCGGGCGAGGTACATCAGGCCGCCGCATTCGGCATAGATCGGCAGGCCGGCCTCGGCGGCGTGGCGGACATCGGTGCGCAGGCTGGCATTGGCGTTCAACTCGGCCATGAATACCTCGGGGAAGCCGCCGCCGATGACTAGGCCGTCGACCTCGGGCAGCCGGGCATCGTGCAGGGCATCGACCGGCACCAGTTCGGCGCCGGCGTCGCTCAGGGCGTCGAGATCCTCGTTGTAGTAGAAGCCGAAGGCGCGGTCGCGCAGGATGCCGATCCGGATCGGCGCGGCCGGGCTGGTCGTCGCAGTGGCGGGCGGCTTCGGCTGCGCTGCCTGCCGAGCGATCTCGACCAGGGCCGCAAGATCGATCCGCTCGGCGACCTGGGCGGCGATGGCCTCGATCTTGGCCTCGGCCTCGGCCGATTCGTTGCCCGGGATCAGGCCGATATGGCGCTCGACGATCTCCAGGCGGCCATCGCGCGGCAGGCTGCCCAGCACCTTGAAATCGGTATAGCGCTCGATGGCGGCGCGCAGCTTTTGCTCGTGGCGGGGACCGGCCACCTTGTTGAGGATGACGCCGCCGAAGCGGACGGCCGGATCGAAGGCCCGATAGCCGACCAGCAGGGGCGCGATGCCGCGGGTGATGCCCTGGCAATCGATGACCAGCACCACCGGTGCCTCAAGCAGCTTGGCCAGGCCGGCGTTGCTGTCGCTGCCCTCGAGGTCCATGCCGTCGTAGAGGCCCTTGTTGCCCTCGATCAGGCTGATCTCGGCGGTGCTGGCATGGCGGGCGAACAAGTCCTCGATCTCCGCTTGTTGCATCATGTGGAAGTCGAGGTTGTAGCAGGGCCGGCCGGCGGCATGGGAGTGCCAGACCGGGTCGATGTAATCCGGGCCCTTCTTGAACACCTGCACCCGGCGGCCCTGGTTTCTCAGGGCGCGGGCCAGGCCCAGGGTCAGCGTGGTCTTGCCGGACGATTTGTGGGCGGCCGAGATGTAGACGTGGGCCATGGCCTAGTTCCCTGGCGGGCTGGCCAAAAAGCAAAACCGACCAATTTGGTCGGTTTTGCGAAGGGAGTCGAACTGCTGCATGGGTGCACCAGCACCCGCCGGGTGGCGGGTTACTTGGCCCCGTGCAGGGCGGCGACGGTCTCGTCGTCCAGCCGCTCGGGCAGGAAGCGCAGCACCTTAATCGCGAAGGCCACCATGATCAGGGACACGGCGACGCCGCCCAGGCCCAGCATCACTTCCAGCAGGCTCGGATTGTAGGCATGCACCACGCCGTCGTAGAAGCTGCTGCTGACTTTGTAGCCCGGGAACATCTCGATCGGGTAGGCCTGGCCGCCGATGATGGTGACGTACATCTGGGCCAGGCCGCCGAGGATGGCCAGCACCGAGGCCAGCGCGATCCAGCCGCGGTTGTTGCCGAGACCCGGGTGGAACAGGATCGCCATGGGCAACAGGTAGCCCAGCACCACCTGGCCGACCCAGAACAACAGGGTATGGATGCCGCCGTCCATCAGGATGAAGGCTTCCAGGCCGTGATGCTTGGTGAAGTACAGATTGGTGATGTGGTAGACGAAGACGAAGTACAGGCTGGCCGCGATGAATACGCCGAGCAGGTT
>JACAEC010000108.1 GCA_013389055.1 Hydrogenophilaceae bacterium | reverse complement strand
GTCAGGAAGAGGTAGCGACCCATCGCTTGGTCAGCTCGCTGGAGCGGCAGGCGGTGTTGGAAGAGCTGCTGGAGGCGACCAAGCCGCCCCTGCGCAAAGGCACGGAAGGCCTGCATTACTTGCTGGCCACGCCGTTTCGCTATCCCCCGCTGAAACACGGCTCGCGTTTCGGTGCGCGCAGCGAGCCCAGCCTGTTCTATGGTTCGCTCGGCGTCGGCACCGTGCTGGCCGAGGCGGCCTACTACCGCTTTGTGTTCTGGCAGGGCATGGCCAAGCCGCCGGCCGGCAAGATCGACACCCAGCACACCTTGTTCGAGGCCGAGTATCGGACCCGCCGCGGTTTGCGATTGCAGGCGCCGCCGTTCGCCGCGCACCGCGCTGTGCTCACTGATCCCGCCGATTACACCGCCAGCCAGGCCTTGGGTTCGAAGCTGCGCGCGGTCGGCATCCAGGCCTTCGAGTTCATCTCCGCCCGCGATCCGCAAGCGGGCGTCAACGTTGCCCTGTTTACGCCGGAGGCGCTGGCCAGCCAGGCGCCAATGGCCCAGGAGCCGTGGTTGTGCGAGCTGACTGCCAGCCATGTCCGCTTCCGCAAGGTTCGTGCCCGCACCCTCTACGATTTCCCGATCGAGCCGTTTCTATTGGACGGCAAGCTGCCTCAGCCCGCCTGATTGGCCAGGCTCGATTTGGCAGACGCACGCCCATAGAGCAGGGCATACAGCGCCGGGATGATGAACAGCGAGAACAGCGGCGCGGTGATCATGCCGCCGACCAGGGGCGCGGCGATGCGCTTCATCACGTCGGAGCCGGCGGCGTCGCTGAACATGATGGGTAGCAGGCCGGCGACGATGACGGCCATGGTCATCGCCTTGGGCCGAATCCGCAGCAAGGCGCCCTCGACGATGGCCTCGCGCAGGACGGCGGCGTTGAGGGCGGCGCCTTCGGCCCGGCGCCGGGCGACGGCCTGGTCGATGTAGAGCAGCATGACGACGCCGAATTCCGCGGCCACGCCGGCGAGGGCAATCAGGCCGACGGCGACCGCGACCGATAGCTGGTAGCCCAGCGCATAGACCAGCCAGAAGCCGCCGACCAGGGCGAAGGGCAGGCAGAGCAGGACCAGCAGCGGCTGGCATGCGCCGGGGCGGTCGGCCTGGGCGGAAAACCTCAGGCAAGCTGGCCGGCCCCAAGCATAACGGCTGATTTGTAGCCAAATGGCCGAGAAATCGCCTAAAATGCCGGGCGATCACGGCCATGCGCCGGTTTCGTAAGTAATCGGCCGGTGTCTGGCCGGGTCGAATGGGGTTAGGCTGTCTGCCATGGTTTAGGAAAGGGCTGCCGGGAGCATGCTTTCGTATTTCAAGCAGTGGTTGCGCCAGTTGTATCTGAAACACCTGGTGGCGGTGTTCGGCCTGATCGGCTTCGTCGTGGTCACCGCCGCGCTGGTGGCAGCGGTGTATCTGTCCTGGCAGATGACACGCCAGGGCATCATCGATTCGACCGAGGCCGCCAACATGGCGTTCACCCAGGTGCTGGCCAACCAGGAGTGGCGCAACATCCGCACCCTGCTGCCGCCGCGCGGCATGACCGACCCCGAACAGCTGCGGGCGCGACCCGAGAACCAGGCGATCGACGACATCGTGCGCCACTTCAGCGCCGGCACCGACCTGCTCAAGGTGAAGATCTACGATATGGACGGCTTGACGGTGTATTCGTCCGACCCCAAGCAGATCGGCGAGAGCAAGGCCAAGAATGCCGGCTTTCTTTCGGCCCGGATCGGCGTGCCGCAAAGCGAGCTGACCTTCCGCGGCAAGTTCGGCGCCTTCGATGGTGAGGTGCACGACCGCAACCTGATCAGCAGTTACCTGCCGGCCAAGACCGAGGCGGGCATCGAGGCGGTGCTGGAGACCTATACCGACCGCACCGCTTCGATCGAGCGCGCCGATCGCGCCATGCAGAACCTGGCGCTGCTTTTGGCGCCGCTGTTCTATGCGGTCTATGCCAGCTTGATCTATGTCGTCTGGCAAGCCGATCGGGTGCGGCGAGAACAGGAAGCGGAATTGGTGGCCCTGGCAGCCGAGAACGAGCGGGCGCGCGCCGCGGCCGAGGTGGCCAATCGTACCAAGTCGGAATTCCTGGCCACCATGAGCCATGAGATCCGCACGCCGATGAACGGCGTCATCGGCATGACCGGCCTGCTTCTGGAAACCTCGCTCGATGGCGAGCAACGCCACTATGCCGAGACCATCCGGGAATCGGGCGAGGCCTTGCTCGAGATCATCAACGACATCCTCGACTTCTCCAAGATCGAGGCCGGCCGCTTGGAACTGGAGTCGGGCCCGTTCGATTTGCTCAATCTGGTGGAAAGCGTGCCGGAACTGTTGGCGCCGCGCGCACATGGCAAGGGCCTGGAGATCGTCTGCTATGTCGATCCCGCCGTCCATGGCATCTATCGCGGCGATGCCGGCCGGCTGCGGCAGATCCTGCTCAACCTGGTCGGCAATGCCGTCAAGTTCACCGAGAAGGGCACGGTGCTGGTGCAGGTGCTGCCGGTCGGCAGCGGGGTGGACGGCCGCATCCGCTTCGAGGTCAAGGATACCGGCATCGGCATTCCGCCCGAGTCGATGGACCGGCTGTTCGTCAGCTTCAGCCAGGTGGATTCCTCGACGGCCCGCCGCTACGGCGGCACCGGCCTCGGGCTGGCCATCTGCAAGCGCCTGGTCGAGGCCATGCAGGGCAAGATCGGGGTCGAAAGCCGGGTGGCCGAGGGCAGCCTGTTCTGGTTCGAGCTGCCGCTGGAGTGGATCGAACCGCGGGCTTATTCGATCGCCAGCCTGCCGGGTTCGCAATTGCGGCCGCGTCGGGTGCTGCTGGTGGATGACATCGCGATCAACCGGGAAATCCTGCAGCGGATGCTGGCGAGCTGGGGCCTGTCGGTCGAGGTCTGCGCCAACGCGCCCGCGGCCTTGGCCAAGCTGCGCGAGGCCCAGGCCGCAGGCAAGGGGTTCGAGCTGTTGTTGACCGACCAGTGCATGCCTGAGATGAGCGGTGTCGACCTGCTGCGCGAGGTCCGGCAAAGCCCGGAGCTGGCCGGCTTGCCGGTGATCATCCTGTCGTCGGTGCCGCTGTCCGAGGTCAAGCAGAACCTCGAAACGTTCGGCCTGGATGCCTTCCTGCTCAAGCCCCTGCGCCAGGCTACCCTGCTCGATACCCTGCATACGCTCGACCACAAGGCAGGTCTCATGTCGGCCCCGGCCGCCGCCGCTGCGCCGAGCGCGGCCGTCAACACCGGCCCGCGCCTGCGCATCCTGGTGGCCGAGGACAACCCGGTCAATCAGCGCGTCGCCGTGGCCATGCTGGAGCGGCTCGGCCATCGGGTCGACGTGGCGGCCAATGGCATGGAGGCGGTCGATGCCCTCAAGCGGCTGCCCTACGACTTGGTGTTCATGGATGTGCAGATGCCGGAGATGGATGGCTACGAAACGACCCAAGCCATTCGCAATATGAGCACCGAGGCTGCCCGCATGCCGATCATCGCCATGACCGCCAATGCCATGCAGGGCGATGATGAGAAGTGTCTTGCCGCCGGCATGGACGACTATCTGTCCAAGCCCATTTCACGCGACGCCCTGGTCGCCATGGTCGGCAAATGGGCTGCCCGCCGCCGCGGCAGCCAAGGCGCCTGACGCTGCCGGCGAGGTGTTCAGGGCCAAGCCCTGCGGCTACAATGCGCAGCTTGCCAAATCGGCAAGCAGCATAAGTTGGAAGAGTGGCCGAGCGGTTTAAGGCACCGGTCTTGGGGCCGTAGGCCCTAGTGCAGACTTATGCTTGCAGAGCAAGCGTTAGTCGGAACTAAAACCGGCAAGGGGCAACCCTTCGTGGGTTCGAATCCCACCTCTTCCGCCAAAACAAAAACGGCCCGCAAGCGGGCCGTTCGTTTTTGATTCCCTCGAATCATTCCTGCAGACAGATCTCGCGCCGGGCCACGGCGATGGCGGTGCGCACGAACAGGCCGGCGATGACGGCGCTGGTGACGCCGAGCAGTACGCCGGAGAGCACCAGGAACAACGGGGTGCCGCTGTGGTGGTACATGGCCAGGGTGGCGATGGTGATGGCGGCGAGCGGGAAGGAATAGGCCCACCAGGACAGGAAGAATTTGATCCGCATAAACCACGCCGCCTGCGAGAGCAGCAGCAAGGTGAAGAACAGGCCGCTGAAATAGAGGATGCGGGCGAAGGCGTCGACCTCGCCGGTCAGGCGCAGATAGGAGAGGAAGCCGACCGCGGGCGGCGCGATCAGGATGAACAGGGTGGGCAGCAGGCGCTCGGGCAGGCTGCCGTGGAAGATCACCCGATAGAAGATGCTGGCGAGCAGCACCGGCCAGAACACGATGCCGATGCTGAAGAAGAACCAGGAGACCTCGGCCGGGGCGTGCTGGACGCCGGCGAGCGGCACCAGGATGTTGCCGACCACGGGAATGAACCAGGCCGGGTTGAGGTGGACGATCTCGAACTTGGTCTGGTGTATCCACTGGGTCATGATGTGCAGGGTGAGCAGCAGATGCAGCACCGTGCCCAGGGTCCAGAGCAGCCTGGAGTAAGACTCGCTCACCGGCAGCCAGCCGATGGACAGGATGATCAGCGCAATGGAGAAGGTGGGCAGGAAGCTCATCTTCACCGGGTGGTTCCATTCCATGGCCGCCGCCGCGCGGTATTTGATGACCTTCAGGGCATAGGCCAGCCCCAGCAGCGCGAACAGTAGGGTGGTGAGCACCAGTAGATAAGGGCTGAGGGCGAGCGGCAGGCCGAGCAGGGCCTCGGCCCGGTTCCAGGCCAGGGTCAGGCCGCCCAGGCCCATGATCATGGCGAACCAGGCGATGGGGAAATGTTGCAGGCGCGGAGTCGGGGTCTCGGTCATGGTCAGGCGCTTTCTTGGGAGTGGGCAGGGCCGATGTTGAGCGGCGCTTGGTTGCGCATATGGTCGGCGACCTTGACGAAGGCGGCAAATAATTCTTTGCGCAAGGCCTCGTCGTTCACCACGTCGTGCAGGGCCTGGTCCATGCAATGCAGCCACTGGTCGCGTTCGGCCTCGCCGATGGGGAAGTGCAGGTGGCGCCGGCGGAGCATGGGGTGGCCATATTTCTCGACATACAACTGCGGGCCGCCCATCCAGCCGGAGAGGAACTCATAGAGCTTCTGCCGGGCATGGCCCAGGTCTTCGGCATGCATCTTGCGGATGCCGTAGGCCTCGGGCAGTTCGTCCATGTGGTCGTAGAAGCGGTCGACCAGGGCCCGGATCGGGGCGTCGCCGCCAATGCGTTGGTAATGGGTTTGCATCTTGCCGCCGAATATATTAGAAAAGGCTAATTTTTCAGAAGGCCGCATTGTAGCGCGGCTTATGGCTGACTAAAATACTCGGCTATTACCGAGATCACTCTGGAGCATTCCATGTCCGTTGTTGCTACCGACCCCAAACAGGTCATGCATTCCATCATCCAGCGCATCGCCACCGGTCCCGACCTGTCCAAGGACATCAGCCAGGAAGAGGCCCGCCTGGGCATGCAGGCCATCCTCGATGACGCGGTCGATCCGGTGCAGGCCGGCATCTTCTTCATCGCCCTGCGCATGAAGCGGGAAACCGACGAAGAGAACAAGGGCGTGCTCGATGCCATCCTGGCGAGCACCCAACGGGTGACCGCCGAGGTCGACGAGGTGGTCGACATCGCCGACCCCTATGACGGCTACAACCGCTGCCTGCCGGCTGCGCCTTTCCTGCCGGCCCTGCTGGCCGAACTGGGCGTGCCCGCGATCAATCACAGCGTCGACGCGGTCGGCCCCAAGTACGGCGTCACCGCCCGCCACGTGTTGCAGGCGGCCGGCGTCGACGTCGATCTCTCGCCCGAGGCGGCGGCCAAGCGTCTGGCCGACCCGGCCCTCGGCTGGGCCTATGTCGACCAGGCTCGCTATTGCCCGAAGCTGCACGACCTGGTTGCCCTGCGCAGCCGCATCATCAAGCGCCAGGCGATGACCACGGTCGAGGTGCTGGCCAAGCCCATCGTCGGCCGCAAGCGCACCCATTTCGTCACCGGCTATGTGCACAAGCCGTATCCGCCGATCTACGCCATGCTCGCACGGCACGCCGGCTTCGATTCCGGCCTGATCATCCGCGGCGTCGAGGGTGGCGTCATTCCCAGCCTGCGCCAGGCCGGCAAGGCCCACGCCTACCAGGACCGCGGCGAGGAGGCCGAGTTCGAGATCAACCCCGAGGCATTGGGCATCCAGCAGACCGTGCGCGCGGTGCCGCTGCCGGCCGATCTGCCCAAGTCCGAGCGCGCGGGCGACGAAGTGGCGATCATGGTCGACGTCCAGGCTACCGCCCAGGCCGCGGCCGAGGCGGGACTCGAGGCGCTCTGCGGCAACCGGGGCGCGACCTACGATTCGCTGGTGCTCGGCGCTGCGCTGATCCTGCACCATCTCGGCCGGGCCAAGACCTTGAGCGAGGCGGCCGACAAGGCCCGCGCCGCGCTGGACTCGGGCAAAGCGGCGAAGCGGGTCAAATAATGCAGGCGCCCTTCATCGCCGTCGCCCAAGAGGGCGAACTCAAGCCGGGCCAGATGAAACGAGTGGAGCTGGGTGGCAAGCGCCTGCTGCTGTGCAATGCCGAAGGTGAGTATTTCTGCGTGGACGAGATGTGCAGCCACGAGGACTACTCGCTCTACTTCGGCTGCATCAAGGGCCGTTCGATCAAGTGCTCGCTGCACGGCAGCTATTTCAACCTGGCGACCGGCCAGCCGGAAAACGAGCCGGCCGATTGCCCGATTCGTACTTATCCGGTCAAGATCGAAGGTGGGCAGGTCTGGGTGAATCCGGATTGAGGCGGGGCTGATCCCCGCTCAGGACGGGATCAGCAGCACCGGCACGGTGGACAGCCGCGCCACCCCCTCGGCGACGCTGCCGAGCAGCATGCGCTCCACGCCACGACGGCCGTGGGTGCCGAGCACCACAAGATCGGCGGGCCAGTTCGATGTCTCCTTGGCGATCACGGCGGCGATATGGTCGGTCGGCAGGGCCGTTTCCACCAGCCGGGTCTCCGCTTCCAGCCCGGCAGCTTGGGCAGATGCCCGCGCTCCAGCCAGCAGTTTCTCACCCGCTTCGTGGTGGACCTGGCTGAGCTGCACGAAGTCGATGGCCAGTTCCATGCCCACTCCGATCCAGGCGGTGTCGATGACATGCACGATGCGCATTGCGGCGGACAGGCCCTTGGCGAGGCCGATGGCGTGGGCCAGGGCGCGCTCTGAATGAGGGCTGCCGTCGATCGCTACCAAGATGCGTGTATACATATAGAAGCCCCTTTGTCTGCCCGTTTCCAGCATAGCAGGAGAGCATGCCGGCGCATGGAGCTATCCTGAAAATATCTACCGCGACTGGAGTCCGGCATGCCTCGCAAGCTCATGAGCCTCCTCTTTGCCGCCCTGGCCCTGAGCCAGCCGGAGCCGGCTTACCCGCGTTCCACTCAGCCGCTCGAGCTGCGGATCACGGTCCTGTTCAACAATGTCCCGCAGCGGCCGGGTCTGACCACGGGCTGGGGTTTTGCCTGTCTCATCGAAGGGCTTGAGAAGACGATCCTGTTCGATACCGGGGCCGACGGTGCCGTGCTGCTTGCGAACATGCGCCACCTGGACCTGAGCCCCAAGGCCGTCGAGGCCATCGTGCTCTCCTACATCCACGCCGACCACACCGGCGGGCTCGATGAGTTTCTCGCCAAGCACGCCGACCTCGAGGTCTGGCTGCCCGCCGAATTCCCGGCCGGTTTCCAGCGGGCGATTGCCAAGCAGGGTGCGCGCGTCAGGCCCGTCAGCGCAGGCGGCCGGCTGTTCGGCAAGGCCTGGAGTACCGGGCCGCTGGCTGACGGCATAGTCGAACAGGCGCTGATCCTGGACACCGCGCAAGGTCTGGTGGTCATCACCGGTTGCGCCCATCCCGGCATCGTCCGCATTGCCGAGACAGCCGGTCGGCTGACGGGCAAACGGATCCGTCTCTTGATCGGCGGCTTCCATCTGGGGGGCACTGATCGCACGGAGATCCAGGCCATCATCGGCCGGCTTCGGGCACTGGGAGTGGAGAAGGTCGCCCCCAGCCACTGCACCGGGGAAGCGGCCATCGCCCAGTTCCGCCAGGCATGGGGCAAGGATTTCGTGGAGGGTGGTCTGGGCGCGGTGATCGAGGTGCCCTTGCGGTGAGGCTGGAAATCCTCGCCGCCGAATCGCTGGGAGTTCGCGGGCTGTGCTGTAGGCTGGAGGCGGAGGACCGGGTGATCGTCATCGACCCGGGCATCGCCCTCGGCGAGCGGCGCTATGGCTTGCCGCCCCATCCGTTGCAGGTCGCGCTGGGCAGGGCGGCCCGGCGGCGCATCGTCGAGGCCCTGGCGGGCGCCAGCGACGTGGTGTTCAGCCATTTCCACGGCGACCATGTGCCGCTCATCGATGCCAATCCCTACCAGCTTGCTTTTTCACACTTGCCGCCCCGGTTCAATCACTTGCGCGCCTGGAGCCTGTCCCCCGAAGGCCAGACGCTCAATAGCCAGGGCCGCGCTTACGATCTCATGGAGCTGCTGGGTCCGCGCTTACGGGTGGCGGAGGGCATCGAGGACGGCCCACTATGCTTCTCCCCAGCCATGCCCCACGGCACCGGCGGGCTGCCGTTCGGCAGCGTCATGCTGACGCGCGTCGACCTCGGTGGCCGCGTCTTCGTGCATGCTTCCGACATCCAGCTGCTCGACGACGCCACCATCGACTGCATTCTCGACTGGGAGCCGGACTGGGTGCTGGCCGCCGGCCCGCCCCTCTATCACCGCGGCCTCGATGCGGAGCAACGTGCCCGCGCCTGGAACAACGCCCGCTACCTTGCGGCAGAAGTCGGCACCCTGATCCTGGACCATCACCTGATGCGCTCCCTGGAAGGCGAAGCCTGGTTGGCAAAACTCTCGCTGGAAATGGGCAGACGGGTCTATTGCGCCGCCGATTTCATGGGCCGTCCCCGCCGGCTGCTGGAGGCGCAACGGCGGGAACTCTACGCGGCCATGCCGGTGCGGCCGGGTTGGCACGAGGACTATGCGCGGGGGCTGGCGCGGGTGGAGGATTTCGCGCCGCCTGGCCTCCAGGGTGGTGCCTTGAATGACGGGGACTCGTAGAGCCCCCGCAAGCGCGAGGCTTCAGCCGTGACGCAACGAGCCGAACTCACCACGACAGGGTCTTGGTGTTGTCCTTGAACAAGGCGCCGCCGGTCAGCTCAGGGTTGCCCACCTTGAATCCGGGCAACAGCTGCGACTCTTTGACGCCGACTTGTTTCATGCAGTATTGGCAGACGATGACCACTGCACCCTTGTCCATCATTTCGGCGAGCGCCTTCTGCTGACCGGCGTATTTTGCTGCATGCCCCTTGGAAGCCAACAACACGCCTTTTCCATTGAGGAAGATCGTCAGCGGATGCCCTTTCGAAAAGTGAACGTTGCCAAAGTGAAGGGCGTGATCAACTCGGGGGGTGTTGTCGGTCGATAGGTTGATGAATAGAGGATCTTTATCCCCTGCCAGCACCGGCATTGCCATGCTGCCGATGATCAAGGGCAGAACAAGCAAGAGTTGTTTGATGAGTTTCATATGCGCCTCCAATGAAAAAAAGTAAGGAAAAATCTCAACTGATTCAGTGCGAGCCTGAAACCAATTTCATGATAGACCGTGCCCTGCCCGCCGCAATGTGCCCCGTCATCCTCCCACGGCCATGTGACCAATGGTCGCTAGCCCACGCCTAAGCCCAACAGACCAGTGCCGCTGCCTCAAGGGGATGCCAAGCAGGCTGCCCCTCCTGCCGCCGTCGACGAAAAGGCCCCGCTCCTTTCGGAAGCGACCTTGACGCGATTCCGCGCAATGCCTACCTTTCAATAAGGTGAAATTCTTGCCTAAACGAAAGGAAGCAGCATGGAAGAACAACCCCAAGGATGTGCGCGGGTGTCGGGCTCGGTCGTCGGTGCCCCACCGCCGGAAGCACAGACTCCATCCGAACCCACCACGAAACATGAGGTAAGCAAAATGACCGCACGTGTCGGGCAGAAAGCCCCCGATTTCGCCGCACCGGCCTATTACCGGGGTGGCTTCACCAGCGTCAAGTTGTCGGATTATCTTGGCAAATGGGTGATGCTCTGTTTCTATCCCGGTGATTTCACGTTTGTCTGAGCAACAGAAGTGTCCGCGGTCGCGGCACAGTATGATGCGCTGCAGAAGTTGGGGATAGAGGTCTTCTCGGTCAGCGTGGACAGCCATTTTGTCCACAAGATGTGGAACGACAATGAATTGGTCAAGATGGTCGATGGCGGCGTCCGCTTCCATATGGTCTCCGACCAGGCAGGCAATGTCGGTCGCGCCTATGGTGTCTGGGACGAGACTCAGGGGATCGAGATGCGCGGTCGTTTCATCATCGACCCCGACGGCGTGATCCAGGCCATGGAGGTCATGACCCCACCGGTCGGGCGCAAGCTCGCCGAGACTGTGCGCCAGTTCCAAGCCTTCCAGCACATCCGTGCGACGGGCGGCAAGGAGGCCACGCCGGCGGGCTGGGAACCGGGCAAGGAGACGCTGAAGCCGGGGCCCGAACTGGTCGGCAATGTCTGGAAGGTTTGGAACCCTTCTATGGAATAGGCTGGCCGCCTATCTTGACCTAGGCTTAATGGCCCCGAAACCCCGCCCCCGTGGCGGGGTTTTTGTTGAATGGACGTGGGAGTGGCCGGCCGAAGGCCCAGGGTGCGCTCATCTGTCCTCCGCAATTCACTCGCCATCATCCCGCATCGCGCTAGTCATCGCAGCTAACCCATGCCGAACCCCAACAGCCGGCAGACCTGATAGACCAGTGCCGCCCCGCCCAGGGCGATGACCAGCAACAATCCAACGCCGAACAGGGTCCAGCCCCAACTGCCGGTCTCCTGGCGCATCACCGCCACCGTCGCGGCGCAGGGGATGAACAGCATGGTGGCGGCGATGAAGGAGAGGGCCGAGGCGGGCGGCACCGTGGCGGCCAGGGTCTCGGCGAGGCCGGCGCCTGCTGTCGAGCCGTAGAGGATGCCCAGCGCGGCGATGGCGTTCTCCTTGGCGATGAAGCTGGCGAGCAGCGCGACCAGCAGGCGCCAGTCGAGGCCGAGCACCTCGCCGGCCGGGGCCAGGCTGCGGCCGAAGCGCGCCAGGTAGCTCTCTTCCAGGCTCGCTCCCGGAAAATAGCCTAGGGCCCAGATCACCATCGAGATCAGCAGGATCAGGCTGCCCGCCTTGCGCAGGAAGGCCCAGGTGTTGGCCCAGGCGAAGCGCAGGATGGATTTCGCATTGGGCGCGTGATACAGCGGCAGCTCCATGATGAAGGCCATGCGCTCGCCGCGGAACAGGGTGTGGCTGAGCACGACGCCGGTGATGGCCAGCACGACGAGGTTGGCCAGCACGAAGCCGATCGCCACGAGCAAGGCCCGTTCGCCGAAGAAGGCCGCGGCCAGGAAGGCCAGCACCAGCAGCCGGGCGCTGCACGGCACCAGGGGCGCGAGCAGGACGGTGAGCAGGCGGCCGCTCCTCGACTCGATCACCCGCGCGCCCATCACCGCCGGCACGTTGCAGCCGAAGCCGAGGCACAGCGGCAGGAAACTCTTGCCGTGCAGGCCGAGGAAATGCATGAGGCGGTCCATGACGTAGCCGGCGCGCGCGAAGTAGCCGGTGTCTTCCAGCAGGCCGAGGGCGATGAAGAACATCAGCAGGATGGGCAGGAAGGTAACCACGATCCCGGCGCCGCCGAGCACGCCGTCGGCGAGCAGTCCCGTGAGCCAGGGCGGTGCGCGCCCGAGCGCACCGGAGACCCAGGCTCGCAGTGGCTCGACCACGCCGGTGTCGAGCCAGGCCTGAACGGGGGCGGCGATCTGGAAGGTGAGGCCGAAGACCAGGGCGAAGGCGGCGAGCAGGATCACCAGCCCCCAGACCGGGTGCAGGGCGTAGCGGTCCAGGCGGTCGGTCAGGCTCACCTGCCCGAGGCGCGGCCGCTTGACCGCCGCGCGCACCATGCGGCCGATCCACTCGTAGCGGCCGGCGGCGATGTCGGCTATGGCGTCCTCGTGGGCGGCCAGTATCGCCTCGATCTGCCGCCAGGCGGCGTCGGGCAGCCAGGCCCGGGCGAGCGTGTTGACTTCGCTGTCGCCTTCGAGCAGCTTCATCGCCACCCAGTCGGTTTGGTAGGGCGGCGGCACCTGGTCGCCCAGGATCGCGCGCACGCCGGCGAGCACCTCGCGGTGC
>JACAEC010000094.1 GCA_013389055.1 Hydrogenophilaceae bacterium | reverse complement strand
GTTTAGCACGCCCCGCTCGGCTGCCCTTGGCATGACTGGCGCCGCGCTCAGGTCTCTTCCGCCGGGGTGGATGTGGGCGCCGGAGCGCTCGGGGTGCTGCCCGAATTGTTCGTGGTCGGCGGCGTCACCGGCTTCGGCGGCCGCGGCTCGCGGCCGGCCATGATGTCGTCGATCTGCTCGGCGTCAATGGTCTCCCATTGCAGCAAGGCGTGGGTCATGGCCTCGACCTTGTCGCGGTTGTCCTCGATCAGCTTGCGCGCCAGGTTGTACTGCTCGTCGATGATGCGGCGCACCTCGGCATCGACCTTGCGCAGGGTCTCGTCGGACACGCTTTTGTGCGTGGTGACCGAACGGCCGAGGAAGATCTCGCCCTCTTCCTCGCCGTAGACCATGGGGCCCAGGGCATCGGACATGCCCCACTGGGTGACCATGCGCCGGGCGAGATCGGTGGCGCGCTGGAAGTCGTTGGAGGCGCCGGTGGTCATTTGGCCCATGAACACCTCTTCCGCGATGCGGCCGCCGAACAATACGGCGATGGTCGACAGCAGACGGGTGCGGTCCTGGCTGTAACGGTCTTCGGTCGGCAACTGCATGGTCACGCCCAGGGCGCGGCCGCGCGGAATGATGGTGACCTTGTGCACCGGGTCGGTTTTCGGCAGCAGCTTGGCCACCACGGCGTGGCCCGACTCGTGATAGGCGGTGTTCTTGCGCTCTTCCTCGGGCATGACCATGGAGCGGCGCTCGGCGCCCATGATGATCTTGTCCTTGGCCCGCTCGAAATCGTCCATGTCGACCAGACGCTTGTTGCCGCGGGCGGCAAACAGCGCGGCCTCGTTGACCAGGTTGGCCAAATCGGCGCCGGAGAAACCCGGGGTGCCGCGGGCGATGATGTCGGCTTTGACATCAGGCGCCACCGGCACCTTGCGCATGTGCACCAAGAGGATCTGCTCGCGGCCACGGATGTCGGGCAACGGCACCACCACCTGGCGGTCGAAGCGGCCCGGCCGCATCAAGGCGGGGTCGAGCACGTCGGGCCGGTTGGTGGCGGCGATGACGATGACGCCGGAGTTGGCCTCGAAACCGTCCATCTCGACCAGCAACTGGTTCAGGGTCTGCTCGCGCTCGTCGTTGCCGCCGCCCAGGCCGGCACCGCGCTGACGGCCGACCGCGTCGATCTCGTCGATGAAGATGATGCAGGGCGCACTCTTCTTGGCCTGCTCGAACATATCGCGCACCCGGGCGGCACCGACGCCGACGAACATCTCGACGAAGTCGGAACCGGAAATACTGAAGAACGGCACCTTGGCCTCGCCGGCGATGGCCTTGGCCAGCAAGGTCTTGCCGGTACCGGGCGAGCCGACCATCAGCACGCCGCGGGGAATGCGGCCGCCCAGTTTCTGGAAGCGGGAGGGATCGCGCAGGAACTCGACCAACTCGCCGACCTCTTCCTTGGCCTCGTCGCAGCCGGCGACGTCGGCGAAGGTGATCTGGTTGCTCGATTCGTCGAGCATTCGCGCACGGCTCTTGCCGAAGGAGAAGGCACCGCCCTTGCCACCGCCCTGCATCTGGCGCATGAAGAAAATCCAGACGCCGATTAACAGGATCATCGGGAACCAGGAAATGAAGATGCTCATCAGCATCGACGGCTCTTCTTCCGGCTTGGCCTCGACCACGACGCCGTTCTTGAGCAGGTCGGAGACCAGCCAGGGGTCGGACGGGGCATAGGTGTTGAAGCGGGCGCCATCGGTGCGCACGCCGCGCAGGACATGGCCCTCGATGGTCACCTTGGCCACTTGGCCTTGGCGCACCTCCTCGATGAACCGGGAATAGTCGACCTGGGCCTGGGCGGCCTGGCGACTGCTGAACTGGTTGAACACCGTCATCAGGATCAGCGCGATCACCATCCAAATGGCTATGTTCTTGAAAAGGTTATTCAAAACGTACTCCTTTGTGCTTTCGGCACCGGCAAAACCGTAACTTAGTCCAACTTCTACGCCGCTTCAATGACTTCGCGCCCGAGCAGGTAGACCTCGCGGCTGCGTTCCCGGGAGGCCTTGGGCTTGCGGGCCGCCACCGATTTGAACCGGCCGCGCATGGCCTTCATGAAATCCTCGAAGCCTGCGCCCTGGAAAACTTTGACCAGAAACACCCCTTTCGGTTGCAATCGGGCGGCGGCGAAATCGAGCGCCAGTTCCGCCAGATAGTAACTCTTGGCCTGATCGGCCGCGTCGATACCTGTGATATTGGGGGCCATATCGCAAATCACAAGGTCGACCGGTCGGCCGGCCAGGGCCGTCTCCAGTTCCTGCAAGACCGCGTCTTCGGTGAAATCACCCTGAATGAAGTCGACCCCGGCGATCGGGGCCATCTCCAGCAAGTCCAAGCCCACTATCCGACCTTGGCCCTTCATCCGCTCGACCGCCACCTGGCACCAACCGCCCGGGCTGGCCCCGAGATCGACCACGGTCAAGCCGGGGCGGAACAGCCGGTCCCGGTCGTCGATCTCCATGAGTTTGAAGGCGGCACGGGAACGGTAGCCCTGGGCCTGGGCCTCGCGAACATAGAAATCGTGGACGTGGCGGTGGTGCCAGGCCCGGGTCTTGCTGCTACGCTTCATCCTGGAAACCTCAGTTGGACAGGGATGCAGCGTGCGTTCATCGCGGCGCAGGGCAAGGCGAGAAACGCTGCAAATGGTTGTTCCATTTGCAAGTTTCGCAACGCAGCCATGCGACGTGAGGGACGTGCGATGCGCCCTGTAGCGGTCCACCGGCCAGGTGGCGTGGGAAAAACCGATTCTGCCTGCACATTCATGGGGTTGGTCCGCCTAATGAGCGGTCAACTGAGGTTTCCAGGATCATGTACTATTCGCCCTTTTTGGCAGCGACTATCATGCTTGAACTCAATCCCGCCCAGCGCAAACACCTGAAGGGCCTGGCGCACAACCTCAAACCGGTGGTCATGATCGGCAACGCCGGCCTGACCGAGGCTGTGCTCAAGGAAATCGGCAAGAGCTTGGCGGCGCACGAACTGATCAAGATCCGGGTGCTGAATGACAACCGGGAAGAGCGGGAGGCCTGGCTCCAGGCAATCTGCGAGGCGGTCGGCTGCGCCCCGGTCCAGCATATCGGCAAGCTGCTCCTGGTCTACAAGCCGGCCGAGAAACCGCAGATCAAACTACCTTGAATTGGCCTTGGCCACCAGCGCCAAGCCCAAGAGGCTTTGAATCAGGTAGAGCACGCTGGACACGCCGTGCCAGGCCTGGAAACGGTCGCGCATCAGGCTCTGCATGACATCCTGCGGCAGGGCCTGGTCCTTCAGCTGCTCCAGGATGGGCTGGATGCCGAAGCGGCCGGCCAGGGTGATCAGCAGCATCAGCACGACAATCCAGAAGAAGGCCTGCTTGAAGGCGCCGCCGCCGAAGCGGCTGAGCCGGAAAATCAATAGATAGGCCGCGGCCACCATGCCGACATAGGCCATCCATTTGAACATCTCGCCCGCCAACTGGCCGGCCAGCATCTTGTCGTCCAGGTTGTAGAACAGCACCGGCGCGGCCAGGTAGCCGACGGCCCAGGTACCGCCGACCCACAGGGCGAGCAGCCAACCAGCAAAGAGATCGGGCAGGTTCTTCACGATGTTCAGAGGTAGTGGACGTCGACGATTTCGTAATGGCGGATGCCGCCGGGGGCGTGGACATCGGCGACATCACCGGCGTACTTGCCGATCAGTGCCCGGGCGATCGGCGAACTGACTGATATCTTGCCGGCCTTGATGTCGGCCTCGTCGTCGCCGACGATCTGGTAGCGCACTTCGCTGCCGGACTCGGCGTCGACCAATTCCACCGTCGCCCCGAACACCACCCGGCCCTCGGCATCCAGATGGCGCGGGTCGATGATCTGGGCGTTGGACAGTTTGCTTTCCAATTCCTTGATCCGCCCCTCGATAAAGCCCTGCCGCTCTTTGGCCGCATCGTATTCGGCGTTCTCCGAGAGGTCGCCATGGGAGCGGGCTTCGGCGATGGCAGCGATGACACCCGGACGATCGACCGACTTCAGCCGCTGCAATTCTTCGCGCAGCAGTTCGGCGCCGCGCACGGTCAATGGAATCTTGCTCATGGACTCTCCTTCCCTGACTCAGTTTAGCCGCTGATGCAGGGACTGCAGATCGTAGACACTGATGCCACGACGGTCCTTCATGCCCATACAAGCGGCGCGACCACCGGCCAGCGTGGTGAAATAGGGCACACCGCCGGCCAGGGCAGCGGCACGGATGGAGTGGGAATCCTTCACCGCGCGCTTGTCTTCGACCACGTTGACGATGAAATCGATCTCGCGGTTCTTGATCATGTCGACCAGGTGCGGCCGGCCCTCGGCCACCTTGTTCACCGGCGTCACCGGCAGGCCGGCAGCGGTAATTGCCGCGGCGGTGCCACGGGTGGCGAACAGCTTGAAGCCGATCTCATGCAGTTCGCGGGCGATCTCGACCACATGGGGATGCTCCGGGTTGCGCACGGACAGGCAGGCGTTGCCCTTCTTCGGCAGCTTCTCGCCGGCGGCATACTGGGCCTTGAGATAGGC
>JACAEC010000011.1 GCA_013389055.1 Hydrogenophilaceae bacterium | reverse complement strand
GGTTTATCAGGGCCAGATCAACAAGAGGTACGGCACCAAGTTCAACATGCCGGTGCTCTACTACAGCCAACTGATGACCCTGGCCTACGGCGGCTCGGCCAAGGAGGCCGGCCTTGCCGGCAACGTCATCCGCGCCCGCAAGCTGGAGGAGTTTGCCGGCAAGTAGCCGGTAGCCGGGGGCCGGTAGCGAGACAACGCGGCCATTGGCCGCGTTGTCATTTTCTGCTACAAGCTACCCCCTACAAGCTACTAGCTGAGAATTGCCATGAAACGACCCAAGACTGTCGATGAGTATGTCGACCTTGTGCACCAGGCGGTGTATGAGGTCGATGAGTTTCGCACCAGCATGGATTACGAGCCGGAAAACGCCGAGATGTTCGGTCCCTTCCTGGAGCAACTGGATGCCATGGTGCGCCAGGTATATAACGACATGGTGGCCGGTACTTACCAGTGGGGCATGGGCGAGGATCTGCCCTATATGCCGCTGGTGGTGAAGTTCGGCCGCCTGATTCCCTTTCAGCGGCTGCTGGTCCTGATCAACGACACTCACAAGAACGGACTCGACGTTGCTTAAGCTTCTCATCTGGCTGGCTGTCGGCCTTCTGGCAGTTTTCTGGTTCCGGGCCGCGAAGCGCAAGCAGGTGGCCCCGCCATCCGAGCGCCCGCCCGAGGTCGAGAATATGGTGCGTTGCCAGGTCTGCGGCGTGAACCTGCCCCGGTCCGAGGCCATCATGAGCCGTGGCCGCTTCTACTGCAGCCCGGAGCACAAACAACAGGACCACGGCTGATTCCGTGACCGAGGCGGCAACGCTCCCCGAAAGTTTCTGGCGCTCCCTGCGCCACCTCAACCAGTATCGCCTGTTCCTCGCCTTCAGCATGACCATCGGCGTCTGGGCCTTTCCCCAGTATGCCCCCATCGCCGAGGACCATATCCAGCTGTTTCTGGCCAGCGGCGTGCTCTACGGCACGGCGGCGATTCTGCTGTCGGGCATGGAGCGCATGCGCCAGATCGCATTCAACAAGCAGCTCTACGCCCAGGTCGGCGTCGATGTCATCGCCATCAGTTGGCTGATGCATTTGAGCAGCGGCATTGCCGGGGGCTTGGGTCTGCTGTTGATCCTGCCGGTGGCCGCTGCCGGCATGCTGCCGTCCATCCGCATCGTGCTGGCGGTGGCTTCGCTGGCCACCTTGGTGATGTTGTTCGAGCAGGCCTGGCGGGCGCTCGGCAGCGAACTGGGTCTCGGTGGCTTCGTGCGTACCGGCCTGTTGTCCATGGGCCTGTTCGTGGTGGCGCTGCTGTCCCATGTGCTGGCCAAGGGTGCGCGCAGCGCCGCCGAATTCGCCGGCGAGAAGGCCCAGTTGGCCGAGCAGTTGGCCCGGATCAATGCCCGGGTCATTCAGGAGTTGCCCTTCGGCGTGCTCGTGGTCGATCGCACCGGGCGCATATTGTTGGCCAATTCCCAGGCCGAGGAACAACTGCGCGGCCAGTTCCACACCGAGTGCACGCTTGATCGCTGTTCACCGCCCCTGGCCGAACTCTGGGCGGGCTGGCGTCGCGCGGGCAGGGTGCCGAGCCACCCCTTCCAGGTCACCCGCGAAGGCTCGCGTTTGCGGGCACGCTTCATCGAACTGGAGCCAGAGCGCGAGGCCGGTGCCATCGTGGTGATCGAGGATGTCACCGAACTCGAGGCCGAGGCCCAGCGCATGAAACTGGCCGCCTTGGGCCGGCTGACCGCCAACCTGGCCCACGAAATCCGCAACCCGCTGTCGGCGGTCAATCACGCGGCCCAACTGCTCAAGGAAGAAGCGGATGCCGAGGTGCGTGCGCGCCTGTGCAAGATCATCGAAGACAACGCCCATCGCCTGAACTGGCTGGTCGACGACGTGCTCAGCCTGAACCGGCGCGACCGGCTGAATTGCGAAGATTTGCTGGCGGCCGAGATCATTCCGGCCTTTGTCGATGAGTTCCGGCGCAACGAAGGGGTGCCGGAGGGCGCGATCCAGGTCGAGATCGAGCCGGATAGCGGCTTCTGTTTCGATCGCTTGCATTTGCAGCAGATTCTGTGGAATCTTTGCCGGAATGCCTGGCGCTACTGCCGCAAGCAGACCGGCAGCATCCGAATCAGCGTGCGCCATTATGAGCAAGGGGCAGACCTGGATATCTTCAACGACGGCCCCCCGGTCGGTGCCGAGTTGCAGCTGCACTTGTTCGAGCCTTTCTACACCACGGATCAGAAGGGCAGCGGCCTGGGCCTCTATATCTCGCGGGAACTGGCCGAGGCCAACCAGGCCCAGTTGCGTTATGTTGATCGAGCGGACGGTGCCCTGTTCCGCCTGAGTTGCCCAAGGTCGATCTGTTGAGGAAGCCCGCCATGGCCGTGCCGACTGTGCTGATTGTCGATGATGAGCCCGACCTGCTCGACCTGGTCGAACTGACCCTGGTGCGCATGGGCTTGAACGTGGATCGGGCCAAGAGCGTTTCGGAGGCCAAGGCCCGCCTGCAAGGCCGACGCTTCGATCTGTGCCTGACCGATATGCGCCTGCCCGATGGCGAGGGGCTGGAGATCGTGCGTCATGTCGCCGAGACCAGCCCGGCCACGCCGGTGGCGGTGATCACCGCCTACGGCTCGGCCGACAATGCCGTGGCCGCCCTCAAGGCCGGCGCCTTCGATTATGTCTCCAAGCCGGTGAGCCTGGAGCAGTTGCGCGCCTTGGTGCGCACGGCCCTCAAGACCCCCGATCTAGAACATGCGGCGGAACAGGATAGGGGCCTGGTCGGCGAGTCGCCGGCCATGCAGCAGGTGCGCAGCCTGATCGAGAAAGTGGCACGCAGCCAGGCCCCGGTATTCATCTACGGCGAGACCGGCACCGGCAAGGAAGTGGCGGCACGGCTGATCCATGGCAAGAGCCATCGGGCCGGCAAGCCCTTCGTGGCAGTGAACTGCGGGGCCATTCCGGAAAACCTGATGGAGAGCGAGTTCTTCGGCTACCGCAAGGGCGCCTTCACCGGCGCCGAGGCCGATCGGGACGGCTTCTTCCAAGCCGCCGACGGCGGTACCCTGTTTCTCGACGAGGTGGCCGATCTGCCCATGTCCATGCAGGTCAAATTGCTGCGCGCCATTCAGGAAAAGCGGGTGCGTCGTGTCGGTGGCACCCAGGAAGATCCGGTCGATGTGCGCCTGATCAGCGCCTCGCACCAGGATCTGGCCCGCGCCGTCGAGGTGGGCCGCTTCCGTCATGACCTGTTCTACCGGCTCAACGTCATCGAGTTGAAGATGCCGCCGTTGCGCGAGCGGCAAGAGGACATCCCGGCCTTGGTTGCGCATATCCTGACGCGCTACGGCCTGAACCAAGGCACTGCCCGGCTGACCGAGGCGGCCACTGCGGCCCTGATGCGTTATGCCTTTCCCGGCAATGTGCGGGAGTTGGAAAACATCCTGGAGCGGGCCTTCGCCCTGAGCGAGGGCGAGATCGGCCCGGAGGATCTCAATTTGGCGCCGGAGCCGGCCACTGGCAGCGACGCTGCCGGTCGCGCCGATCAGCCCTTGCAGGATTACCTGGATGCGGTGGAACGTGAGGTAGTGCTCGCCGCACTGGAGAAAAACGGCGGCAACAAGACCGCCGCCGCCAAGCAGTTGGGTGTGACCTTCCGCTCGTTGCGCTATCGCCTGGAGCGCTTGGGCATCGATTGACGATCAAGGCCTTGGCCTGCGCTGTTGGCCACATCAGCCATGCCTTTCCTGGACCATGCGGTCGATGACTTCCATCACCCCGAGACTGCCTTCCTCCATTTTTTCCAGCTTGGCGTGGATGGACCGTTGGATCTTGGTGTCGTGCTCCCAGCCCTTGTCGAGGAGGTGCAACATCTCGTGGCCGCTCTGGTGCACCAGCATGTGGGGCGCTTCCATGGCTGGATAGGAAGGGGTCTTGCTGAATAGCGCCTTGCCATCGCCCTCGTAGTACCACTTGCCGAGGCGGCAGCCATGGCCATCGATATGCACCGGCTCGACATGCTGCTCGTCGCCGTGGGTAATCAAGGCCATGTAGGCGTGTTGCTTGTAGATGATGTGATCCACCTTGATCAATGAGGCGAAACTCTGATCGAGGGCCTGCTGGGTCTTGTTCAAGGTGTTCTTGGCGGCTGCGGCGAACTGGTTGAAACGCGCCGCCATCTCACCGACCACTTCCCGTGAGGCGTGGGTCATCTCGCGCATGGCGGTTGAATCCTCCAGCATGGCAGCAGCCTCGCGCATGAGGTCGTCCATGGTCTGACCGATGGAGACCGAGGCGTTCTTGGTGTTCTCCGCCAGTTTGCGGACCTCGTCCGCCACGACGGCGAAGCCCCGGCCCGCCTCTCCGGCACGGGCCGCTTCGATGGCGGCATTGAGGGCGAGCAGGTTGGTCTGGTCGGCAATGCCGTTGATGAGGTTGACGGCCTGCTGGATCTCGGCACCGCGGGCATTGAGCTGGGTGATGGTTTCAGAGGCATGGTCGACACGGCCGGTAATATCGCTCAGGCTGTCGACGACTGCTGCCACCGAGGCTTGGCTGGCATCGGCATCGGTATGGGTGCGGGTGGCCTCATCCGCGACCACCTTCATGCGCTCGTTGATCTGGACCAGGTCGCGTTGGGACGAGGCCAGATTGGCCAGGAGATTACGCGAGTTGAGCTCCTGCACCATGGACAGCAGCTGGTTGCGCATCTGATCTCGGCTGTGGGCGGCCATCGCCTGCAAGGAGACGTTGATCTTGTCCAGGTTGTCCCGAAAATCGCCATGCAGGCCGGTGGGAAGGGTATGGCGGAAATACTTGCCATCGCTGTGGTACTTGAAGGCAGTGGATACCTCCCGGAAATAGGTCTCCAACTGATCCAACATGTCATTGATGTGCCAACAGAGTTTGCCGATCTCGTTGGTTTCGTCGATCCGGCTGATGCGGCTGTCGAACTGACCGGCGCTGACCTTTTGCACGATTTCGTTGAGCTGGTTGAGCGGGGTCATCCACTGCCGGGCCTTGACCTGCATGACCCCGGCCACGATGAAGCCGAGGGTGAGGACGCCGATCGGCAGCCATTCGAAGCCGTGCATGACTATATGAACGACGATGGAGATCAGCAGCAGGACGTTGAAGGCCGTGGCGAAGAGGGTGAAACGGGTGCGCAAGGGCAGATTGTTCATGGGGCCACCTGGTCTGCGGGATTACAGTGAAAGAACGAATTCTTCGTAGCTCAGGCCCTTCTCCGCCAGCAGGTCCGTGAGGATACGGCTGGAGGCGGCGATGGCGTCTCGGCTGCCGGCCTGCTTTTCTGCCGCCAGCATCGTCGCATAGAGTCTGCTGACCAGCTTGACCGCCTCCGGCTTGGGCTTGCGGCGCACCGAGAGATAGCCGATGAGCTTGCCAGTCGAGTCGTAAGAAGGCGTGACGTTGGCGAATACCCAATAGAAGCTGCCGTCCTTGGCCATGTTTTTCACGTAGGCGAAGCATTCGTTGCCGGCCTGGATGGTGTCCCAGAGCAGCTTGAAGACAGCCCGGGGCATATCCGGGTGACGCACGATATTGTGCTGGCTATCCAGCAACTCCTCCTCCGTGTACCCCGAAAACTCGATGAAGATGCGGTTGCCGTAGGTGATGCGGCCCTTGAGGTCGGTCTTGGAGACGATGAAATCGTCTTCCCGCATCACCCGCTCGACCGGGGTGGCTTGGATGGTCGGGTTTTTCATGGGCTAAAACAGTTCCTCTGTCGATGGTATGCAGACAGCCGAAATCATAATCATATCGGCACCTCTCCTCCACATATCTTGAATTATCAGGCCCGGTCAGGCCAGGGCAATCGCCAGATACAGAATATACAGGCCGCCATTGATGGCCAAGTGCCAAACCCGCAACTGGCCGCGGGAGAGCATGAAACGCAGCCAGAGGGCGGCCGCCAGGGTGATGACCACGCCGGCCAGCACTTCTTTCTGCGGTGCCCACGGGGTGAGCAGGATGCCGATGGCGGGCAGCAGGGTGCCCTGGAACACCATGGCGCCGGTGATGTTGCCGAAGGCCAGGGTGTCCTTGTGCTTGCGAATCCACAATATCGAGTTCACCTTCTCCGGCAGTTCGGTGGCGATCGGCACCACCATCAGCGACAAGAGCAGGGCGGAGATGCCGAGCAGGGGGGCGGCCTGCTCGATGCCATGGATGAAGCCTTTGGCCCCGCCCACCAGCAGCCCCAGGCCCAGGCCGAGCTGCAGGAAGATCGCCAGCCAGCCGTCGGCCAGCCCCAGCTTGGTCAGCAGCATCGGCTTGTCCGCCTCGGTGGCATGGCCATCTTTGACCAGGCTGGCCGAGGCCTTGATGGTGAGCAAGACATAGAAGAAGTAGATGGTGACCATGACGAAGGCGAGCACGGCACGGATGCCGCCGGTCTCGTGGGGCACGAACAGGGCCACGCAGGAGAGGGCAAAGGCGCCCAGGAAGAAATTCAGGTCTCGCGTGAGGCCGGTGCGCTCCGGGCTGAGATGGCCCTGGCTGCCGCGGCGTTTCCACACCGCCAGGGTCATCAGAAACAGCGACAGGGTGGACAGCATCAAAGGCGCGCCAAGGATGGCGCCGACGCCGATCTCCTCGTTCAGTTGCTGGTTCTGGGTGCCGCCGAAGATGGCCAGCAGCGGCACGATGGTCTCGGGCAGGGCGGTGCCGACTGCGGCGAACAGGGAACCGGTGACGCCTTCGGAAATCTTCAGCCGCTCGCCCAGATGTTCAAGGGCGTTTACGAAAACCTCGGCAGCGATGAGAATGAGAAAGAGGAAAAACAGGAGTTCGAGCAGCAACATGAGGCACATCCCTCGACAAGGCCGGGCATTTTATCAGTCTGCCGATCACTTCCGATCATGAACCCGGCAACCTTGACCCCGATCGACGAATTCGGCTTTCACGCCAAGCTGAGGCAGACAGCGGGCAATGCCTTGGTGCTGTTTTCCGGCCCCGATTGCGGCAACTGCCGCCAGGCGGAGCGCCGCCTGCCGGCTGCCGCTGGCCCAGGCATCGCGCTGTTCAAGGTCGACGTCCAGAAAAGCACGGCGCTGGCCCGTCAGTACGAGGTCTTCCATCTGCCTACCCTGTTCCTGTTCCGCGATGGCCATTACCATGCCAAGCTCGAATGCGAAGTGACGCCGGACAAATTGCGCCAGGCCATCGAGTCGGCCTTGGCCAGGCCGCCGGAAGAGGAGCCTTAGACGGTGAGGAGTGGGCAGTGAACAGTGAGCGGTTGGCGGTGGATGCCGAGGGCTGGCTGAGCGGGGCGCGGCGCATCCCGTCGCCCAACTGCGACGCGCGGCCTGCGGGCGAGGCGCTGAGCCTTCTGGTCGTGCACAACATCAGCCTGCCGCCGGGTGAATTCGGCGGCCCCGGTGTGATCGAATTGTTCACCAACCGGCTCGACCCGGCGGCGCACCCCTATTACGCGACCATCCGGGACCTCAAGGTCTCGGCCCATTTCTTCATCCGCCGGGACGGCGAATTGATCCAGTTCGTGCCCTGCGGCCAGCGGGCGTGGCATGCCGGGGCCTCCTGTTGGGTCGGGCGCGAGCGCTGCAATGATTTTTCGATCGGGGTGGAGTTGGAGGGCACGGACACCGCGCCCTTCACCGAAGCCCAGTATGCAAGCCTGGCGGAGTTGGCTCGCGTGCTCAGGCAGGCCTACCCGTCTTTGCTGAACGTGGCGGGGCACTCGGACATCGCGCCGGGGCGCAAGACCGACCCGGGGCCGCACTTCGATTGGAGAAAATTCAGGGCGCTGGCCGACTGGCCGGCCGTGGCTTAAGCGGCTTGGGCGGGAATCTCGTTGCCGATGCGCTTGATGCGGTTGTGCTCGTCCACATACACCAGCCTGGGCTGGTAGGCGTTCAACTCGACCTCGTTGTAGGTCGCATAGGTGGCGATGATCAGCACGTCGCCGACAGCGGCCTTGTGCGCCGCCGCGCCGTTGACCGAGATCATGCCGCTGTCCCGCTCGCCGCGGATGGCGTAGGTGGTGAAGCGTTCGCCGTTGCTGACGTTGTAGATCTGGATCTGCTCGTACTCGCGGATGTCGGCCGCCTCCAGCAGCGTCTCGTCGATCGCGCAGGAGCCTTCATACTCCAGCTCGGCGGCGGTCACGTGCACGCGGTGCAGCTTGGATTTGAGCAAGGTCCGTTGCATGGGCGGCTGATTCCTTGAAAGGGCGGCAATTATACCCCCGTCAGCCTGCCAGGCCCACCTCGATATTGTCGATCAGCCGGGTGCCGCCCAGCCGGGCCGCGGCGAGTATCACCAGGGCGGTTTCAGCGGGCTGGGGCGCCAGCAGCGTGGCCTGGCTGCGGATGGCGACATAGTCCACGGTCCAGCCATGCCGGGC
>JACAEC010000093.1 GCA_013389055.1 Hydrogenophilaceae bacterium | reverse complement strand
GCAATACGCCGAGCTGTATCGGCGGATGACGCAATGAGTTAGAGAGGACCGAGTGACGAGTACCGAGTGACTGGTGCCTAGTGGACTTTAATCGCTCGGTACTCGGTACTCGGTACTCGGTACTCGGTACTCGGTACTCGGTACTCGGTACTCGTCACTCGCTCCCTCTCAAACCCAGATCATCAGCCCCGTCTCGAAGGGATGCGTCAGCAACTCGTGGTGGGGATAGGCGCGGATGCGATAGACCAGCTTGCCGCATAGATCCGGCGTCAACTCCAGGCTGAACTCGCACTCAGGCCCATGGCTCTTCGTGGGCTGCAACTGGACGACCTTGCGGTCGCTTTCCTTGCCCCCGCGCGAAGCGCGGCCGACCAGCAGCTCCACCCGGACGTCTTCCGGCTTCAAGCCGTTCAGGTTCATCGCCGCTTGGATATGCATGGCCTCGCCGAAGGGAATCCGCTTCAGCGGGGCATCCAGCCGGCGGATGCTGACCCCGCCCCAGCATTGCCGCACCTTCGCCTTCCAATCGGCCAGGGTGCGGGCCGCGGCATAGTTGTTCTCGGCAAAGCGGCGCGCCTGCCGGCTGGCCGGCATGTAGAACTTGTTCACATACTCCATGACCATGCGGGTGGAGTTGAACTGCGGCAGCAAGGTGGCGATCGAGCGCTTGGCCATCTTCACCCATTCGGGCGAGAAGCCCAGCTCATTGCGCCGGTAATACATGGGGATGACCTGGTCCTGCAGCAATTCATAGAGGGTTTGGCTGTCTTCCCGGTTGCGCCGGGCATCGTCGTAGTACTCCGGCGCCGGCTTGATCGCCCAGCCGTTGGTGCCGTCGTAACCCTCGTCCCACCAGCCGTCGGTGACCGACAGATTGAGCACGCCGTTCATGCCGGCCTTCATGCCCGAGGTGCCCGAGGCCTCCAAGGGATAGATCGGGTTGTTGAGCCAGACATCGACCCCGGCCACCAGGCGGCGCGACAGGCCGAGATCGTAGCCCTCCACCATCAACAACTTGCCCTCGAACTCGGGCAGGCGGGAGATCTCGTGGATGCGCCGGATCAGCTCCTGACCGGGCCGGTCGGCCGGGTGGGCCTTGCCGGCAAAGACGAACAACACCGGCCGGTGGCTCTCGCCGATGATGGTGCGCAGCCAGTCCATGTTCTCGAACAGCAAGGTCGCCCGCTTGTAGGTCGCGAAGCGGCGGGCAAAACCGATGACCAGCACATTGGGATCGAGCGGATTGGCATGCTTGAGCATGCGGTCCAGGTGCGCCTCGGAGCCGTGATTGCGCAGGTGCTGCTGGGTCATCCTCGAGCGCAGGGTCTGCAGCATCTGCGCCTTGAGCCCTTGATGCACCGACCAGAATTGGTGGTCCGGGATGGACTCCACCTTGGTGAAAAACTCGGGGTCGCAGAAGCGGCGCCGCCACTCATAACCGAGTTTGTTGTCGAACAGGTCCTGCCACTCCTGGGCCAGAAAGCTCGACACGTGGACGCCGTTGGTGATGTAGTCCATGGGCGACTCTTCCGGCGTCACCTGGGGCCAGATGTCGCCGCAGATGCGCGAGGAGACATCGCCATGAATGCGGGAGACGCCGTTGTGGTGACGCGAGCCGTGCAGGGCCAGCTTGGTCATGTTGAAGTCGTTGCCATGACCGGCGCCGCCCAGGCTGAGGAAATCCTCGCGGCTGATGCCGAGTTCGGAGCAGCAAGAGGCGAAATAACTCCAGATCATCTCCTCGGCGAAATGGTCGTGGCCGGCCGGCACCGGCGTGTGGGTGGTGAACACCGTGCTCGCCGCCACCGCCTCGAGGGCGGCGCGATAAGGCAGGCCGTCGGTGACCAGGCTGCGCGCGCGTTCCAGCACCAGGAAGGCCGCATGGCCCTCGTTGATGTGGTAGGTGGTCGGCTTGATGCCCAGCGCCTCCAGCGCCCGGACGCCGCCGACGCCGAGCACGATTTCCTGCTGGATGCGGGTCTGCTTGTCGCCGCCGTAGAGCTGATGTGTGATGTAACGGTCTTCCGCGGTGTTCTCCGGCAGATCGGTATCCAGCAGATACAGCTTGTTCAGGCCGACCTCGGCCTCCCACACCTTCACCGCGACCAGACGGCCCGGCATCTCGACATGGACATGGACTTCGCTGCCGTCTTCGCGCCGGGCCGACTCCATCGGCAGGTCCTCGAAGTCCGAGTCGGTGTAGGTGGCCACCTGATTGCCGTCGTTGTCGATGCGCTGGGAGAAATAACCCTGCCGGTAGAGCAGGCCGACGGCGACGAAGGGCAGGCGCATGTCGGCCGCCGCCTTGCAGTGATCCCCGGCCAGGATGCCGAGACCGCCGGAATAGATGGGAAAGCTTTCGTGGAAACCGAACTCGGCGCAGAAATAGGCGATCAGGTCACCGGGTTTCAGGCCGATCGGCATTTCCAGGCGCAAGGGCTCGCCGTGATAGGTGTCGTAGGCCGAGAGCACCCGCTTGTAACTGCCGAGGAAGACATGGTCCTCGGCCGCCTCGTTCAGCCGCTCCTCGTCCACCCGCTTGAGAAAGGCCTTGGGATTGTGACTCACCGCATCCCACAGGCCCGGGTGCAGTCGGGCGAACAAGGTGCGCGAGGGCCGATCCCAGCTGTACCAGAGGTTGTCCGCCAATTCGCTCAGTCGCGCCAACCGCTCCGGAATGCGCGGATTGACCTCGACGACATAGTCAGTGCCCGGCTTCAACATCTTGGTGTCCTTTCTCGACAATTTCTCACAGCACAATCCGGCAAAATTCAGGCCAACCCAGCAAGCCCTCGATCAACCCTGCCGGCAATCTTCAGCGAAGCTTATGACTCCCGGATGAAATGCTCCCGGTAATAGCGCAACTCCGCGATCGACTCCCGGATATCCACCAGGGCCGTGTGGTTGTTCTGCTTGACGAAGCCTTCCATCAGGCCGGGCCGCCAGCGTCGGGCCAATTCCTTCAGGGTCGAGACATCGAGATTGCGGTAGTGGAAATAGGCCTCCAACTGGGGCATGTAGCGGGCGAGGAAACGGCGATCCTGACAGATCGAGTTGCCGCACATGGGGGTGGTCCGGTTCGGCACGTGTTTCTGCATGAAGGCGAGCATCTGCGCCTCCACCTCGGCCTCGGACAGGGTCGAGGCCTTGACCTTGTCGATCAGGCCGGACTTGCCATGGGTACCCTTGTTCCAGGCATCCATCGCATCGAGCACCGCATCCGGCTGGTGCACCACCAGGACCGGTGCCTCTTCCACCACCTCGAGCTGGGCGTCGGTGACGATCAAGGCGATCTCCAGGATGCGTTCCTTGTCCGGGTCCAGGCCGCTCATTTCCATGTCGACCCAGACCAAATGCGTTGCGTTTTGTGCCATAAAACCATCCGAAAATCAGAGTCGGCCATTGTGGCATAATCGGCGTCATTACGTCATCTCAGCGGGATTTCATGGCGCCTTTCACGAAACTCTTCCTTGTCGCGGTCATCCTCACCTTCGGTCTGCGCATCTGGCTCGCCCTGCGCCAGATGCGGCATGTCTGGCTGCATCGCGCACAACCGCCCGAGGCCTTCGCCGCCGAGATCGGGGTCGCCGACCATCAAAAGGCCGCCGCCTACACCCTGGCCAAGATGCGCACCGCCCTGGTGCAGCTCGCCATCGAAGCGGGTGTGCTGCTCGCCCTCACCCTCGGCGGTGGCCTCCAGGCACTTTATGCCGGCGTCACCGGCTGGATCGAAGGCGAACTGCTGCGCGGCACCGCCTTCCTGCTCGCGCTCATGGCCCTGCTCGCGATCAGCGAGTTGCCGGTCGGCCTCTATCGCCAATTCCGGGTCGAGGTCCGGTTCGGCTTCAATCGCCAGACCCTGGCCGGTTTCTTCGGCGACCTCGCCAAGCAGAGCCTGCTCGGCCTGCTCATCGGCGGGCCGTTGATCCTCGCCGTGCTCTGGCTCATGGGCGCCATGGGCGAACACTGGTGGCTCTATGTCTGGCTGACCTGGATGGGCTTCAACCTCTTGATGCTGGCCGCCTATCCCACCGTCATCGCCCCGCTGTTCAACAAATTCAGCCCGCTCGACGACAGCAGCTTGCGCAGCCGCATCGAAGGCCTGCTCGCGCGCTGCGGCTTCGCCGCGCAAGGGGTCTTCGTCATGGACGGCTCCCGCCGCAGCAGTCATGGCAACGCCTATTTCACCGGCCTGGGCGCGGCCAAGCGCATCGTCTTCTTCGACACCCTGCTCAAGCAACTGGCGCCGGGCGAAATCGAGGCCGTGCTGGCCCACGAACTCGGCCACTATCGCTTGAAGCACGTGGCCAAGCGCATCGCCCTGCTCGCCGCCTTCAGTCTGGGCCTGCTCTTCGTGCTGGCCCAGCTCAAGGCCGCACCCTGGTTCTATCAAGACCTCGGCATGCTGGTGCAGACCGATGCCGCCGCTCTCGCCCTGTTCCTCTTGGTCTCGCCGGTGTTCCTGTTCCCGCTCACGCCCTTGATGAGCCTCTACTCGCGCAAGCACGAGTTCGAGGCCGACGCCTATGCCGCCCGCCAGGCCGAGGCCAGCCAACTGGTCACGGCCCTGGTCAAGCTCTATCGCGACAACGCCACCACCCTGACGCCGGACCCGATCTATTCGCTGTTCTACGACAGCCACCCGAAAGCGGCGGAACGCATCGGCCGCTTGCAGACTCATAATGGAACCCTGGCGCACGCCTGAATAACGAGGAGGTCATGACCATGATGAAATCCCTGTTCGCCGCCGTTTTCTGCCTGTTATCCCTGCCGCTATCGGCCGCCCCCTTCGCCGGCGCCTCGGCCGCGGCCGGCAAGGCCATCCACGACAAGCAGTGCGTGAGTTGCCATGCCGCAAAATTCGGCGGCGACGGCAGCAAGATCTACACCCGTGCCGAGCGCAGGATGAAGAGCGCCCAGCAACTGGCCCAGCAGATCACCACTTGCAACGCCAACCTGGGCAACAAGCTATTCCCCGAGGATGAACGGAACATCGGCGCCCACCTCAACCAGCAGTTCTACAAGTTCAAATAAGCCGGCGCGGCAAGCGCGCAGATAAGGAGGCCCCATGAGTGAAGTGTTCTGCGACCTGGCCCGCGGCAAGTGCAAGCCCTGCGAAGGCGGCGTGCCGCCGCTGACCCAGGCGGAAATCGACCAGTTGCTGCCCAAGCTGAAGGGCTGGCAAGTGGTCGAAGGCAAGCTGCGACGCGATTTCAAGTTCGCCGACCACTACATCACCATGACCTTCGTCAACGCCATCGCCTGGGTCTCCCACCAGCAAGGCCACCACCCCGACCTCGCCGTCGGCTACAACACCTGCCGGGTGGAATACATCACCCATGCGATCAATGGGCTGTCGGAAAGCGATTTCATCTGCGCCGCTAAGATTGATGCGCTGTTCGAACTATGATGCGACGCTTGAGGCAAAGGGAAATCGCTTCGGTGAAGGCTAATGGGCCGCAGTGCCCGTTAAGCCGCGTAGCGGTGGCCGAGGCCAATCGGATTTCATCTGCGCCGCCAAAATCGATGCCTTGTTCGATCTCTAAGTGACCGCTTTGAATAGCGGCCGGGTCGTCGCCACCTTCGGCAAGCACTGCCTGGTCCAGGCCGACCAGGCCATCGTCGATTGCGTCAGCCGCGGCCGCAAGGCCGACATCGCCTGCGGCGATGCAGTCGAGTTCAAGCTCACCAGCCCCGGCCACGGCGTGGTCGAGCGGGTGCAGCCCCGGCGTAACCTGCTCTATCGCTCCGACCCGTTCAAGATCAAATACTTCGCTGCCAACCTCGACCAGGTCCTGGTAGTCACCGCGGTCGAACCGGGCCTGAACGAAAACCTGATCAACCGCTGCCTGGTCGCCGCCCAGGCTGCCGGCATCCCGGCCTGCATCGTGCTGAACAAGGCGGACCTGCCGCAGACCCAGGAACTGCACGCCTACCTCAAGGCCTACGAGGCGATCGGTTACCCGGTCATCCTGGTCTCGGCCAAGCGTGACGTCACGCCCCTGCTGCCCAGACTGATCGGCAAGACCTCGGTGCTCATCGGCCCCTCCGGCGTGGGCAAGAGCACCCTGGTCAACGCCCTGGTGCCCGAGGCCGATGTGCGCACCGCCGAGATCTCGCGCGCCCTCAACGCCGGCCGCCACACCACCACCCACACCCGCTTGTATGAACTGCCCCAGGGCGGCGCCCTGATCGACTCGCCCGGCATGCAGGAATTCGGCCTGCACCACCTCGACCTCGCCGGCCTGCAAGCCGCCTTCCCCGAGTTCCATCGCCTCATCGGCCAATGCCGTTTCTACAACTGCCGCCACCTCAAGGAACCGGATTGCGCGATCACCGCCGCGGCGGCGACCGGCGCCATCCTGCCCGAGCGGCTGCGGGCCTATCAGGTGCTGGTCGAGGAACGCTTGGCAGCAGAACAGCTGCACAAATAAAAAACGCCCCGACTGGGGCGTTTTTTGTTCCGCACCGGCAGGCTTACTCGGGCCAGTGCTTGATATTTGAGGTCATTTTGGCTACGGCCGCCGCTTCGCGGCTTAACCTGCTGGCGCAGGTTAGCCTGCGCCGGAATGAGCTACTCAGGCCAATGTTTAATGTATCGTTTGAGTAGCTCATTTTAGTTTCGGCCGCGCTACGCGCTTAACCCGGCTGCGCCAGGTTAGCCTTCACTGAAACGAGTTGCTTATGGTACTTAGCCAACACTACCGAGATGCTTACTCCGGCCAGTGTTTGATATAGCGTTTGAGCAACTCGTTTTCATAATGCGCGTATTTGAGGGAGGCTTTGGCGATGTCGTGCAGGGAGATGACGCCGATCAGCTTGTCGGCCTCCATCACCACCAGGTGGCTGATGCGGTTCTTGGTCATCGCGTCGCGGGCGTAGTCGATAGAGTCTTCCGGCGAGCCGACGAAGGGCTCCTTGCCCATGATCTCGCTGACCTTGATCTCGGCCAGGGAGCAGCCCTTGGCCGCCATGCCGCGCATGACGTCGCGCTCGGTGATGAAACCCATCATCACGCCCTTATCCAGCACCACCAGCGAGCCGATGTTGTGCTCGACCATGCGTTTGACGGCATCGGCAATCGTCTCGCTCGGCTTGGCGCTGTAGATCTCGGTGCTGCCTTTGACGGCGAGAATTTCGCGAATCAACATGCTTGTCTCCTATCTTGATCTTTTAGTGCTTCGGCCGCACCAGGCCGGCTTCGACCTGCTCGCGCGTGGTCTCGCCGGCCAACAGGGCGATCAATTCCAGCGCAAAATCCATCGCCGTGCCCGGGCCGCGCGAGGTGACCACCCGGCCATCGACCACCACCGCATCGCTCAAGCAAGTGGTGCCCGGCAGGCTCAGTTTATCCAGAAAACCAGGGTAGCTGGTGGCCTTTTTTCCGGCCAGCAGACCGGCCTCGGCCAGGGCGATCGGTGCCGCGCAGATGGCGGCGGTGTACTTGCCCGCCGCCGCCATCTGCTTCAGCAAGGCCTGGATGCGGGCGTCGTTCTTCAGGTTTTCCGCCCCGGGCATGCCGCCCGGCAGGACGATCATGTCGAAGGGCTGGTCCAGCACCTGGTCGAGCCCGGCGTCGGGCTGCACCCGCGTGCCGCGTGCGCCCTGTACCAGCCCGGATGACAGCCCGGCCGTGACCACCTCGATGCCGGCCCGGCGCAGGAGATCGACGATGGTAATCGCCTCCAGATCCTCGAAGCCGGGCGCCAATGGAACCAATACCTTGTTCATGACGCGCTCCTACACAAGCGATCGAATTCCGCCTTCGAACGCTCGGCGCAGTCGCCGAGGGAAACCCCGTAGAAATAGTTGCCGACCAAGGCCAACTGCTCGCCGGAAAGCAGCAGGTCGACCTCCGACACCCAGGCCAGATGGCCCGCCTTCAGGGACGGCAGGCGGCTGGTCCGCTCTGCGGTCTGCACGAACCGATCGATCGGCACTTCCAGCAGGGAGGCAATGCGCGCCAGCTTCTCTTCCCGACTGAACCGACCGGGCTGGAAGTGGAAGGTGAAGCCGCGGAACCGCGCATCGGGCACGACATCGCGCGAGACCACCGAATAGAAGTCCTGATCGATGCCGATCACCCCGGCCAGCTCGGGCAGTGCGAGACCCTCCTTGGGCACGACCACGGCCAGGCTCTCCACCTCGGCCGCAGCGATCTGCTTGAGATGGTGGCTCAGGTCGGGAAATTCGCCATCGAGCAAGCGCGCCGCCTCCCAGGCCGGCACGGCCAGGGCCAGGCGCCGGCAGGTCCACTGGTCCTGGCCGGCATGAACCCGAAAGCCCTCGGCCACGCGCTCGATGCGCTCGACCGCGATGCCCGTCTTCGCCTCGTGGCCGGGCATCGCCGCCAGCATCTCGGCCAGGCCGGACAGGCCGCCCTTCAAGGTGTAGCTGCGCGGCAGGTCCTTGCGCCGGGGCTTCTTGCGGAACAGCAGGTCGGCGGGAAAGTCGTCGGCCGGCTGGGCGAGCACCGCGCTGAAGGCGTGGCGCAACAGACCGTCGTAGGTGCGCCGGCCCATGACCCGACCGTAATAGTCGCGCAAGCTCAGACCAAGCTTGGGCGTGAACAGCAGCTTGGGCAAGGACGGCAGCAAGCTGGGCCAATGCATGCGGGCGAACACCGATTGCAGGCACTTGCCGTCCCACACGCGCCAAGGCGCCTTGCGCCTGGTCTGCAAGCGGCCCAGGCCGGTTTCATCCAACAATTCGAGTAGGGCGCCGTAGGAGTTGTAGGCGGTATGCGCCGCCAGCTCGGTCCAAAAGCCTTCGGCGGCGCCGCCGTAGCGATGGCTGGCCAGGCAGCCGCCGAAGCGGCCATCCGCTTCCAACAACAAGGTGTGCCAGCCCTGGGCGGCGCCGCGGCGGGCAAAGGTCAGGCCGGAAACGCCGCCGCCGATTACGATCAGGTCATAGTGGGTCATGGGCCAACGGTAACGCGGCCAGGCCGGCTTGGCAACGCGTCAACTATCGGTGAAGCGATGGATCAGCCGCCGGTCGCGCTTGGTCGGCCGGCCCTTGATCGCCTGACCGGGATCGGCCGCGGCCTTGCGCTCGGCTACCTGTTGCTGGCGCCGGGCATGGCTGGCCGCATCCTCGACATACAGCGTCCTCGCCAGCTCGGCCGGGCCGCGCCGGTCGGAGAGTTGGGCGACGACGACATCCCACTCGTAGCCGCCGATCTGCACCAGCAGGCGGTCGCCCGGCTTCAGCTCCTTGCTCGGCTTGGCCCGCTCGCCGTTGAGCTTGACCTTGCCGCCCTCCACCGCCTGACTGGCCAGGCTGCGGGTCTTGAAGAAACGGGCGGCCCAAAGCCACTTGTCGATGCGGAGTCGTTCGATTTCAGCTTGCATGAGCAAATCGTAACGCAGCATGCCCCTTGCCTGCATGCTTCGTGTACATTGAGCCCATGCGTGGCCTGCTCGCTCCCGTTTTACATCGGCTCAGCGCCTCCATCCCCGATTGCTTCCGGGTGGAATTCGCCGACGGCAGCCATTACCAGAACCGCGATGGCGAGGCTGCCTTCACCCTGCGTTTCCGCAGCGCCGCTGCTGAGTCGGCTGTCGTCACCTTCGGTCACATCGGCGTGATCGAGGGCTATTTCAATCGGTCGATCGAGGTCGAGGGCAATTTGCGGCTGGCCATCCGGGCCGGTATCGCGGCCGGCCTCGACAACCGCCCCACCCTGCCGGTACGCCTGCGCAACCGCTGGCACGAATTCCGCCGCAGCAACCGCGATCCGCTCCAGGCCAAGCGGAATGCCGAATACCACTACGCCCTCGGCACCGATTTCTATCGGCTCTGGCTGGATGCGCCATACATGATGTACACCTGCGCCTACTGGCAGGAAGGCACGACCAGCCTGGAGCAGGCGCAGATCGCCAAGATGGAGCACGTCTGCCGCAAGCTGCTCCTGCAGCCGGGCGATCACGTCGTGGACATCGGCTGCGGCTGGGGCGGCTTCCTGTTCTACGCCCAGGAACGCCACGGCATCACCGGCATCGGCGTCAACACCACCGGCGAGCAGGTGGCGGCCATGCGCCGGGAGATCGTGCGCCGCGGCCTGGAGGGCCAGATTCATGCCGTCGAGGCCGACTTCCGTACCGTGCAAGGCCAGTTCGACAAGGTGATCTCGATCGGCGTGCTGGAGCATGCCGGCCGCGACCAACTGCGCGAGGTGATCAAGGCCCATGCCGATTCGCTCAAGCCCGGCGGCCTGGGGGTCTTGCATTTCATCGGCCACGTCGGCCGCTTCGAGACCGAGTTCTGGGTTCGCAAGCACATCTTCCCGGGCGGCTGGATCCCCAGCCTGGCCGAGACGATCGAGGCGATGGAGGACTGCGGCCTGGAAGTGATCGACGTCGAGAACCTGCGCCGCCATTACGCCCACACCCTGGATGCCTGGGCCGAGCGCTTCGATGCCCATTGGCCCGAGATTCAGCAACTCGACCCCCAACGATTCACCGAGCACTTCCGGCGCAGATGGCGGGTCTACCTGCTGTCCTGCGCCGAGATGTTCCGCTCGCCCAAGGCCTATACCCACCTGTTCCAGATCGTCTACAGCAAGGGCAACATCAGCGACGCCAGCTATCCGATGAGCCGGCGTTTCCTCTACCGGGAGGAGACATGACGAGCTATGGCGAAAAGCGCGACCGCCTGGTCGCCGAGTTCCGCGCCAACGGTGCGCAAGTGGGCTTGGCCAAGGACAGCTCCAATTTGTTTCGCGACCGCGCGGCGGTAGCGAAGCGCAAACTCGACGTGCGCGGCTTCGACCAGGTCCTGGCGGTGGACGCCGCGGCCGGCTGGATCGAGGCCGAGGGCATGACCCCCTTCGCCGCGCTGGTGGAGGCCGCTCTGCCCCAGGGCATCATGCCGGCCGTGGTGCCGCAGCTCAAGTCCATCACCCTGGGTGGGGCGGCCGCCGGCGTCGGCATCGAGGCCACCTCGTTCAAACAGGGCCTGGTCCATCACGGCCTGCTGGAGATGGACATCCTGGTCGGCGACGGCCGGGTGCTCACCTGCACGCCGGACAATGAATACAGCGACCTGTTCTACGGCTTCGCCAATTCCTACGGAAGCCTGGGCTATGCGCTCAGGCTCAAACAGCGCACCATCCCGGTCAAGCCCTATGTCCAGGTCGAGCATCGGCGCCACGCCAGTGCCGCAGCCGCCTTCGCCGATCTCGCCGCGCAATGCACTGGCGATGCCGATTTCGTCGACGGCGTGGTGTTCGGCCCGAATGAGATCGTCATCAGCGTCGGCCGCTTCGCCAAGACCGCGCCCTACGCCAGCGACTACCACTACCAGCGCATCTACTACCGCTCCCTGCGCGAACGCAGCGAGGATTGGCTGAGCACTCGCGACTATCTCTGGCGCTGGGACACCGACTGGTTCTGGTGCTCGAAGAACCTCTACGCCCAGAACCCATTGATTCGGCGCCTCTACGGCCGCAAGCGACTCAACTCGGTGACCTACACCAAGCTCATGCGCTGGAACAGCCGGGTCGGCCTCACCCGCACGCTCGACCGCCTGCTCGGCTGGCACACCGAATCGGTGATCCAGGACGTCGACATCCCACTCGATCACGCGGCGGAATTTCTCGACTTCCTGTTCAAGCAGGTCGGCCTGCTGCCGATCTGGCTCTGCCCGGTCAAGGCATCCGACGCCCGCTTCAGCCTCTACCCGCTGCGCGCCGATGCCCTCTACGTCAACTTCGGCTTCTGGGACACGGTGAAAAGCCGCACGCCGCGGCCGCCGGGATTCGTCAACCGCCGGATCGAGGCCAAGGTGATGGAGTTGAACGGCATCAAGTCGCTCTACTCGGACAGCTATTTCGAACCCGAGACCTTCTGGCGAATCTATAACGGCCCTGCCTACCAGGGGCTCAAGCGCAAATACGACCCGGAAAATCGCTTCAGGGATCTCTACGCGAAATGCGTGCTGAAGGAATAGCCATGAAACCGATCTTGCTTGGCTTTGCGGCAATCTGGCTCGCGCTGGGCTGTACCAGCGAGCGGACCTACGGCCCGGCATCGCCCTATTACCGCTACCCCGAGGGCAGCCGGCTCATCCTCAACACCGCCCTCGAGGTCCCCGCCGATTGGGCCACGCTCAGACTGCAGTTAGGCCGAACCGTGGCCTTCGGTGCCGTGCAGGAACAGGAACCGCACTGCATCTTCGAGATCGCGACCGTGCGGCCCCAGGCACAGCGCATCGAACCCGACAGCTTCGCCATCGTCGGCGTCCGCCGCAGCGTGAGCGATCTAGCCGCGGCACCCGGCTTCTTCATCCGCAGTGCCCTTGCCGACAGCGACCTGCCCAGCCAAATGTTCTACAAGACCGAATTCTTCCTGCGCTCGGAACGGCAACCCAATGTGCGCCGCCTGACCTGCCAGCACGACCAGTATGCCGCCGGCATCGGTATCCCGCGCCACCTGACCCTGGCCGAGATTCGCGCGGCCCTGGGCACCCTGTTTACCCTGCAACTGCCCTAGGCGGGCGTCCGCTGCCGCTCACTCGCCGCGCAAGGCCGCCTTGAATTCCTTGCGCCGCCTATGCAAGGTCGGCTCGGTGTAGCCGTTGGGCACCCGCCGGCCGTGAAAGATCATGTCCTGCGCGGCCTGGAAGGCCAGGCTGATGTAGTGCGGCGCCAGGTTGATGTAGTTGCGCTCGCCGATGTTCTGCCGGTCGACCAGCTTGGCCATGCGCTTGAGCGTCTCCATCACCTGGTTCTCGCTGATCACGCCGTGGTGCAGCCAGTTGGCGATGTGCTGGCTGGAGATGCGCAGGGTGGCGCGGTCTTCCATCAGGCCGACGTTATCGATGTCCGGCACCTTGGACGCGCCCATGCCCTGGTCGATCCAGCGCACGACATAGCCGAGCAGGCCCTGGATGTTGTTGTCGAGTTCCTGCTGGATGGCTTCCGCGCTCCAGTTCGGCGTTTCCACCACCGGGATGGCGAGCAGGTCGTCGAACGAGGCGCGGGCGCGCTTCTTCAGCGCCTCCTGGCGGGCGAAGACATCGACCCGGTGATAGTGGATGGCGTGCAGGGTGGCGGCGGTCGGCGACGGCACCCAGGCGCAGTTGGCGCCGGCCTCGGGGTGGACCTGCTTGCTCGCCATCATCGCGGCCATCAGATCGGGCATGGTCCACATGCCCTTGCCGATCTGGGCCCGCCCGGAGAGACCGCAGGCCAAGCCGATGTCGACGTTCCAGTCTTCATAAGCCTTGAGCCAAGCGGCGGCCTTCATCTCGCCCTTGCGCAGCACCGGGCCCGCCTCCATCGAGGTGTGGATCTCGTCGCCGGTGCGGTCGAGGAAGCCGGTGTTGATGAAGATCAGCCGCTCGCGCGCGGCGCGGATGCAGGCCTTGAGGTTGAGCGTGGTCCGCCGCTCCTCGTCCATGACGCCGAGCTTCAGGCTGTTGCGCGGCAGTTCCAGCACGGCCTCGATGCGGGCGAACAGGTCCACGGTGAAGGCCACTTCGTCCGGGCCGTGCTGCTTGGGCTTGACGATGTAGACGCTGCCGGCGCGGCTATTGCGCAACGGGCTGCTGCCCTTGAGATCGTGCAGGGCGCAGAAGCTGGTGATCAGGCCGTCGAGCAGGCCCTCGAACACCTCGTTGCCCTGCGCATCGAGCACCGCGTCGGTGGTCATCAGGTGGCCGACGTTGCGCACCAGCATCAGGCTGCGGCCGGGAATCTCGAAATAGCGCCCCTCGGGCGAAAGATAGCGGCGGTCGGGGTTCAGGCTGCGAGTGAGGGTCTTGCCGGCCTTTTCGAAACTGCTTGCAAGCTCGCCCTTCATCAGGCCGAGCCAATTGCGGTAGACGTTCACCTTGTCCTCGGCGTCCACCGCGGCCACCGAGTCCTCGCAGTCCATGATGGTGGTGAGGGCGGCCTCCAGATAGATGTCGCGGATGCCGGTCGGATGCAGTGCGCGGATGGGGTGGTCGGTGTCGAAGCGGATATCGAGATGCAGGCCGTGGTGCATCAGGAGCAAGGCCGTGATCCTGCCGTCCTTTTCCTGGTAGCCCTGGAACTGGCCCGGTTCGCGCAGGCCGACGCGGGCTCCGCTGGACAGCGTCACCGCCAGTTGGCCGTCCTTCACCGCATAGGCGATGGCATCGATATAGCTGCCCTCGCGCAAGGGGGCGGCCTCGTCGAGCAGGGCCTTGGCATAGGCGATGACCTTGGCGCCGCGCACCGGATTGAAGGCGCCCTTGCGCTCGGCGCCGTCCTCGTCGGAGATGACGTCGGTGCCGTAGAGGGCATCGAACAAGCTGCCCCAGCGCGCATTGGCGGCATTCAAGGCGTAGCGCGCATTGTTCACCGGCACCACCAGTTGCGGGCCGGCGATGCGGGCGATCTCGGCGTCGACGTTCTCGGTCGCGATCTGGAAGTCCTCGCCTTCGGGCAACAGATAGCCGATGTCGTAGAGATACTGCTTGTAGGCCGCGGCATCGTGCGGCCGGCCCTTGCGCTCCAGATGCCAGGCGTCGATCCGGGCCTGCAACTCGTCGCGTCGCGCCAGCAGGGCGCGGTTCTTCGGGGTCAGCTCGCGCACGATGTCGGCGAAGCCCTGCCAGACGCGGTCGGCGGCGATGCCGGTGCCCGGCGCGATCTCGTCCCGGACCAGATCGTAGAGCGGTTTGGCCACTTGCAGGCCGGCGACGTTGACGCGCGCGTTCATGATGGTTTCTCCAACAGTGAACCGTTTATCCCATGCGGGATGACGGTCGATTCACAGCAAACAGCCTCGCCAGTTGTTCCGTGCGGTCGGCCAACAGCCGCTCCGCCTCGGCCATGGCCTCTGCCAGCGGCATCGGCCCCTCGGGCAGGGCGAAACAACCGGCGAACAGCGATGAGAGTTCGGCCAAGTCCGCGCCATCGAGCGCGCCGGACAGCAGGCTCACCGGCACCCCGGCACGGCGCGCGTGCTGCGCCACCACCAAGGGCACCTTGCCGAGCAGGGTCTGGCCATCCGAGCGGCCCTCGCCGGTGATGACCCAATCGGCCCTGCCCAAGGCCGCATCCAGATCGGCCAGTTCGGCCACCACCTCGGCGCCGGAACGGTTCTCGGCGCCGAGCAACTGCAAGGCATAACCCAGGCCGCCGGCCGAGCCGGCACCGGGCCGTTCGGACACCGCCCGGCCGGCCCAGGCATCGCACAGATTCGCGAAATGACGCAGTCGGGCATCGAAGATGGCGATCTCGGCGGCGCTCACGCCCTTCTGCGGGCCGAACACGGCAGTGGCGCCGAGCGGACCGCACAAGGGGTTCTGCACATCGGTCATCAGGGTGATCGTGCATGCCTTCAAGCGGGGATCGAGGCCGCTGAAATCCACCCGGTCCAGTTCGGCCAGGGCCGCCGGCGTCGGCGCCAGCGGCTGGCCCTCGGCATCGAGCAGGCGCACGCCCAGGGCGGCCAGCACCCCGGCGCCGCCGTCGTTGGTGCTGCTGCCGCCCAGGCCGATCATGAAGCGGCGCAGACCGGCATCAAGGCAGTGCCGCAACAACTCGCCCAGCCCCAGAGTAGTACGGCTGGCGACCGGCTCGCCGCCGGCCATGGGCAGGCCGACCACAGCGGCGGCCTCCAGCACCGCCGTCTCGCCTGATGTCGTGTGCACGAGGCCGTAGGGCGCCTCGATCTCGCGACCATCGGCACCATGCACCCGCGCGGTCCCGCGGCGACCGCCGCTGACGGCGAGCACGGCATCCAGCGTGCCCTCGCCGCCGTCGGCCATGGCCAGACAAATCGTCTCGACCTGCGGCCAGGCCCGCTTGAGCCCGGCCGCCATGGCCGCCGCCACCGCCCCGGCTGTCAGGCACCCCTTGAACGAATCCGGGGCGAGGACGACCGTGGGCATGGCCCGCTTACTTGACCAGGGTCACCGGCACATCGACCAGATGCGCCACCTTGGTGGTGACCGAACCCAAGAGCAGGCCGGTCAGGGAACCGAGGCCGCGGGCGCCCATGATGATCTGGTTGCAGGCCTTTTCCTTGGCATAGGCGGCGACGGTCTCCGCCACCGGACCGACGCCGATGTGGAAGACATAGGCCACGCCCGCCGCATCCAAGGCCGTGCGGGCCTTGGCCAGCGCCTTGATGCCCTCGTCGTGGTAATAGGCGTTGATCTGGTCGTGGCTGACGAACATCTTCACGTCGCCCGAGATGATCGGCAGTTGCACGTTGAGCAGATGGATTTCCGGCGGCTCGGCGGCACCCTTGGCCAGATCGATGGCAGCCTGCACCGCGCGCAGCGAATTGTCGGAACCGTCGACCGGCAGCAGTATCTTCTTCATGTCACAACCTCTCGCGAAATGGAATCAATTGGCCTGGCGGTCGTCGGCGGCGAGGTCGACGACCTTGGCCGCCGGCTTGGCGGCGAACACTTTGCCCAAGGCCACCACCAGGATGGCGCCGAGGATGGGCACCAGGGTATGCAGCATGGGCGCGTTGGCCTCAACCCATGGCACCACCTTGGCATCGCCGACCAGCATCTCGCCGCCGATATAGCCGAGCATGGCCGCACCCAGGGTGATGATCAGCGGGAAGCGCGCGATCAGCTTGAGGATCATGGTGCTGCCGTAGATGATCAGCGGGATGCTGAGCAGCAGGCCGATGATCAGCAAGGCGATGTCGCCATCGGCCGCGCCGGCCACCGCCAGCACGTTGTCCACGCTCATCACCAGGTCGGCCAGCACGATGGTCTTGATCGCCGCCCACATATTGCCCTGGCCCTTGATGCCGTCGCCGTGATCCTCTTCCGGCAACAGCAGCTTGACCGCGATCCAGAGCAGCAAGAGACCGCCGACCAGCTTCAGGAACGGCAGGGTCAAGAGGTAGACGGCGAAGGCGGTCAGCGTCACCCGCAGGCCGATGGCCGCGGCGCCGCCGAAGATGATGGCCCGTTTCTGCTGGTGCGCCGGCAGGCTGCGGCAGGCCAGGGCGATGACCAGGGCGTTGTCGCCGGAGAGCAGGATATCCGCGATGACGATCTGGACCAAGCCGGTCCAGGTCGCGGGATCGTTAAACCATTCGATCATTTAATGACTACTCCTAATTTAAGAAACTTCAAACGACGTTGCTCGGCCTGCCGGCAACGAAGGCCTCGATGTTATCAAGCAATTGGTCCGCCAGCGTCTGCATCGCCTCGCGGCCGGACCAGGCGACATGCGGGGTGAGGATGAAGTTGGGCAGATTCAGCGCCAGCAGCGGATTGCCCGCGCGCGGCGGCTCCACCGAAAGCACGTCGAAACCGGCGCCGGCGATGCGTTGCGCTTGCAGCGCCTCGACCAGGGCCGCTTCATCGACCAGGTTGCCGCGTGCGGTGTTGATCAGGATGGCCGAGGGCTTCATCAGGCCGAATTCGCGGGCGCCGATCATATGCCGGGTCTCGGCCGTGAGCGGGGTGTGCAGGGAGAGGACATCGGCCTCGCGCAGCACTTGGTCGAAGGCGGTGTAGCCCTCGCGCACGTTTTGCGCCCCCTTGTGCTCGGCGACCAGCACCCGCATGCCGAAGGCCTCGGCCAGTTTTTCCATGCCCTGGCCGAGCGAGCCATAGCCGATCAGGCCCAGGCTGCTGCCGTAAAGGTCGTTGATCGGCCGGGTGAACAGGCAGAACTGGTCGGCCTGCTGCCATAGCCCGGCGCGCAGATCTTCCCGCCAGCCCAGGAGGTTGCGGCGCAGGGCCAGGATCAGCATGAAGGCGTGCTCGGGCACGGTGTGCACGGCATAGCCGCGGATGTTGCTGACCACGATGCCGTGTTCACGACAGTAGCCGAGGTCGATGATGTCGGTGCCGGTGGCGGCCACCGCGATCATCCGCACCGTCGGCGCCTGAGTCAGGATTTCACCGCTGAGTTTGACCTTGTTGCTGACCACGATGTCGGCGCCTCGGATGCGGTCGACCACCTGCGCAGGCAGCGTCTGCTCATAGTCCACCCAGTCGTGGTCGAAGCCAGGCCGGCGCATGTCGGCGACCAGGCTCGCGCGATCGAGAAAGACGATGCGGCGTTTCATCAGCGTTCCATGCCCGAGGCGCGCTCGACCACCTTCATCACCGCCGCCGAATCCAGCTCGGCGTCGCCCGTGCCCATCAGGGCGTTGAGGTGCTGCATGACCAGGGCGGCGCCGGGCAAGGAAAGCCCCAGCTCGCGGGCGGTCTGCATCACGATGTTCATGTCCTTCTGGTGCAATTTGGTCTTGAAGCCCGGCTTGTATTCGTTGTCGAGCATGCGCTTGCCGTGCACCTCGAGGATACGGCTGCCGGCGAAGCCGCCCATGAGGGCGTCGCGCACCTTGGCCGGGTCGACCCCGTTCTTGCGCGCGAACAGCAGGGCCTCGGCCACCGCCTCGATGGTCACCGCCACCACGATCTGGTTGCAGGCCTTGGCCACCTGGCCGGCGCCGTTGTCGCCGACCAGCACGATGTTCTTGCCCATGGCCTCGAACACCGGCTTCACCCGCTCGAACACCGCCGGCTTGCCGCCGACCATGATCGACAGGGTGGCGTTGATCGCGCCGATGTCGCCGCCCGACACGGGCGCGTCCAGCATCTCGACCCCCTGCGCGCGCAGCTTTTCCGCGATGGCCTTGGTCGCGGTCGGCGAGATGGTGCTCATGTCGACCACCACCGAGCCGGCCTTGGCGCCCTGAATGATGCCGCCCTCGCCGAAGATCACCTGCTCGACGTCCGGCGTGTCGGAGACCATGACGACGACGATCTCGGCCTGGGCCGCGGCCTCGGCCGGCGATTTGCAGGCGATGCAGCCGGCGGCGACCGGGTCGGTCATCGATTCCGGCCGGCGGCCGTTGACGAAGACCTTGTGCCCGGCCTTGTGCAGGTTGATGGCCATGGGCTTGCCCATGATGCCCATGCCGATGAATGCGACGTTCGCCATGTCTATCTCCTCAATGCTGTTTCTAGAATTAAGCGCCCTTTCACTAGATTGCCACGGCGGCCATGCCGCCTCGCAATGACGTCATCGCGAGCCCACGCACAGCGGGGGCGTGGCGATCCAAGGGCGCATCAAGTCATGCCACTTCAACAAATTCAACTAACTAAACAACCAAACCCAGCCCGGCAGCAAAAGGGCGAAGAGCAAGGTGCTCCAGCCCAAGAGCAAGGCCACCGTCTCGGTATCCAGATGGAAGCGGTCGGCCAGCAGCACCGAGGTGGTCATCGCCGGCATGCCCGCCTCGATGATGGCCGCCCGCTGCTGCTCGCTCAAGCCATCGCCAGCGGAGCCTTGCCCGGTCGCCGCAATCAAGCCGAAGACGATCAAGGGCATGACCGCCAGCTTCACCGCCACCACCGACAGCACCG
>JACAEC010000062.1 GCA_013389055.1 Hydrogenophilaceae bacterium | reverse complement strand
GGGAAACGCTCGTCGATGTATTCGTTGATGATGTTCGACTCGTACAGGACCAAGTCCCGCTCGACCAGAACGGGCACCTTGCCGTAGGGGTTCATCACGGCGATCTCGGAGGGTTTTTCGTGCAGATCCACGTCCCGGATCTCGAAATCCATGCCCTTCTCATGCAGCACGATCCGGCAGCGATGGCTGAACGGGCAGGAAGTACCGGAATAAAGAATCATCATAAGCGTCACCCCACTACAAATTTAGTGGATGTCCTTCCAGAATTCCCGTTTCAGGTAGAAGGCCACGATAAAGAACACGAACAGGAACAGCATCACGCCGACCCCGAGGTACAGACGCTTGGCCTTGGCCGGCTCGCCCATCCAACTCATGTAGTTGACCAGATCGCCGACCGTGGCATCGTATTCGGCCAAGGTCATCTTGCCGGGCTGGGCCAGCTCCAGGCGCTCGATCACCTGGTGGGTCTTGCCCTCGTGATCGGTCTCGGTCTTGTAGACCGGCACCATCTGACCCTGCAGGTCGTGCAGGACATGGGGCATGCCGACCTTGTCGAACACGGTGTTGTTCCAACCGGTCGGGCGCGAATCGTCACGATAGAAGCCGCGCAGGTAAGTGTAGACCCAGTCGGCGCCGCGCGAGCGGGTGATCACCGAGAGGTCGGGCGGGGTGGCGCCGAACCAGGCCTTCGCCTCCTTGGTGCGCATGGCGATGGCCATGGTGCTGCCCGGCTTCTCTGCCGCGTAGAGCAGGTTGTCCTTGATCTGCGGCTCGGTCAGGCCGATGTCGGTCATCCGCGAATAGCGCATGGCCGAGGCCGAATGGCAGGTCAGGCAGTAATTGACGAACACCGCGGCGCCGCGTTGCAGGGATTCCTGGTCCTGGAAGTTGACCGGGGCGCGGTCCAGGTGGACCGCCGCGCCGGAGGCAAAAGCGGTCAACGGCAGCAGCAGCAGGGCCTGCAGCAGTCTTTTGGCGAAGCTCACATTAGGCATTTTCATTTCTCAGTCACCCTTTGCGGTTCCGGTTTGACCTGATCGCCCTTGAGATAGAAAGGCATCAGCACAAAGCAGGCAAGGTGGATGAAGAACAGTAGCTCGGTCAGGTAGGGCACCGGCTTGGCCCGCGCCGCATTGAGCACGACGCCGATGGCGGACACGACCAGGGCGATGATGAACCACTTGGCATTGGGCTTGCCGGGCCGGCGGTTGTCGGTATACCAGGGCATGAGCAGGAAGAAGGCGAAGTAGATCACGCTCAGGATGCGGGCGATCCAGGTATACAGCGGGCTCGCCGGCAGGATGCCGAGATAGCCCAGGCCGATGAAGGCGACCACGAAGGCAGCCAGGAACCACTTGTAGGTGGCGCCACGGTAGCGGATCGACTTGACCGGGCTCCTGTCCAGCCAGGGCAGCGCGAAGAAGATCATCACCGCGATGCCCATGGCGGCCACGCCCGGGAACTGGGAACCCAGAATCGGCGGCACGGCGCGCAGCACGGCGTAGTAAGGCGTGAAGTACCAGACCGGCGCGATGTGCTCGGGGGTCTTCAGCGGATCGGCCGGGATGAAGTTGTTGGCCTCGAGGAAGTAGCCGCCCATCTCCGGCGCGAAGAAGACGATGGCGGAGAAGGCCATCAGGAACACGACCACGCCGAGGATGTCCTTCACCGTGTAATACGGGTGGAAGGGAATGCCGTCCAGGGGGATGTGGGTGGCCGGGTCCTTGTGCTTCTTGATCTCGACGCCGTCCGGGTTGTTGGAGCCGACCTCGTGCAGGGCGACCAGGTGCACCACCACCAGGCCCAGAAGGACCAGCGGGAAGGCGATGACGTGGAAGGCGAAGAAGCGGTTCAAGGTGGCATCACTCACCACGAAGTCGCCGCGGATCAGGATGGACAGGTCCTCGCCGATGAAGGGCACGGTGGCGAACAGGTTGACGATCACCTGGGCGCCCCAGAAGGACATCTGGCCCCAGGGCAGCAGGTAGCCGAAGAAGGCCTCGCCCATCAGCACCAGGAAGATCAGCACGCCGAAGATCCAGATCAGTTCGCGCGGCTGACGGTAGGAACCGTAGATCAGGCCGCGGAACATGTGCAGATAGACCACGATGAAGAAGGCGGAGGCGCCGGTGGAATGGATGTAGCGGATCAGCCAGCCCCACTCGACGTCGCGCATGATGTACTCGACGGAGGCGAAGGCCAGCTCGGCATCCGGCTTGTAATGCATGGTCAGGAAGATGCCGCTGACGATCTGGATCACCAGCACCAGCAGGGCCAGCGAACCGAAGTAGTACCAGAAGTTGAAGTTCTTCGGCGCAAAGTACTCAGAGAGATGCGCCTTGTAGGTGGCGGTGAGCGGCAAGCGCGCATCCACCCAGGCTAACAGCTTATCCATCGTTCAATCCCCTTTGAATTATGCCTTGGCGTCTTCGCCGATCAGGACCTTGGCTTCGCTCAGGTACTTGTGCGGCGGAATCACCAGATTGGTCGGCGCCGGCGAGCCGTTGAACACGCGCGCCGCCAGGTCGAAACGGGAGCCGTGGCAGGGGCAGAAGAAGCCGCCCGGCCAGTCGCCGCCCAGATCGGCCGCGCCAACTTCCTTGCGGTAGGTGGGCGAGCAGCCCAGATGGGTGCAGATGCCGACGGCGATCAGGTACTGGGGCTTGATCGAGCGGGTGGGGTTCTTGCAGTACTCGGGCTGCTGATTGGAATTGTCCGAAGCGGGGTCGGTCAGCTTGTCGTCATGCTTGGCCAGCAGGTCCAGCATTTCCTTGCTGCGGTTGACGATCCAGACCGGCTTGCCGCGCCATTCCACGGTAAGCAGGGCGCCCGACTCGATCTTGGACAGATCGACCTCGACCGGCGCGCCGGCCGCCAGCGCCCGCGCCGAGGGCAGCATGCTGACCACAAAGGGGATCGCAGCCCCCGCAGCAGCCACACCGCCAACTGCCGAACTCGCCATCACCAGGAAGCGGCGTTTGGATTTATCCACGTTCATGTCGCTCATAACTTATCGTTCCTACCAGAGATTCAGCGGGTATCCCCGAATTGCGCGTTGCAGCAAGCAGGCCTGACCGCGTCGGCCTCGAATTTGCAAATCGCGAGATTGTACAGGAAAGCTAGTACAAATTTAATCCCCCAGACACGGCCAAATCCGCCAAGCACGGCCAATACAGGCCTTGGGGTACAATCCAGTGCCCCCATATAAGTGGTCATGATGCGTAAACATTGGCTGATCTTCTCTCAGATCGTCGCGGCAATCGTTCTGGTGCTGGCCGCCCTGGCTGCGCTCGGCTGGCTGTTCCCCGGCCTGGTTCCGAACAGCACCCAGATCAGCATTCGCGAAGTGGCCGAGACCGGCCAGCCGCAGCGCGGCGCCGGCACCTACGCCGACGCCGCCAAGCGGGCCCTGCCTTCGGTGGTCAACATCTTCACCAGCAAAGAGATCCGGGTGCCGCGCTCGCCGTTCATGGACGACCCGGTGTTCCAGCGCTTTTTCGGCTTCCGGCCCGAGAGCCAGCCACAGCGCGTGACCAACCTGGGCTCGGGGGTCATCGTCAGCGAGCAGGGCTATATCCTGACCAACCAGCATGTGGTCGAGGCGGCCGACGAGATCCAGATCACCCTGGCCAACGGCCGCAGCCTGCCGGCCAAGGTGGTCGGCACCGACCCCGAGACCGATCTGGCCGTGCTCAAGGTCAGCCAGGCCGGCCTGCCGGCCATAACCTTCGCCAGGGCCGACAGCCTGCAGGTGGGCGATGTCGTGCTGGCCATCGGCAACCCCTTCGGCGTCGGCCAGGCGGTGACCATGGGCATCGTCTCGGCCTTGGGCCGCAGCCACCTCGGCATCAACACCTTCGAGAATTTCATCCAGACCGATGCCGCGATCAACCCGGGCAATTCCGGCGGCGCCCTGATCGATAGCTCGGGCAACCTGGTCGGCATCAACAGTGCGATCTACTCGCGCTCGGGCGGCAGCATGGGCATCGGCTTCGCCATCCCGGTCTCCATCGCCCGCCAGGTCATGGAGCAGATCATCACCACGGGCGGCGTCACCCGTGGTTGGATCGGCATCGAGGTGCAGGACATCACGCCCGAGGTCGCCGAATCCTTCGCCTTGCAATCCACGCAGGGCGCCTTGATCGCCGGCGTGCTGCGGGGCGGCCCGGCCGACCGCGCCGGCATCCGTCCGGGCGACGCGCTGGTCAAGGTCAATGGCAAGCCGGTTACCGATTCGACCACCCTGCTGGGCCTGATCGCCGCCCTGGCTCCGGGCGAATCGGCGGTATTGGAGATCCGGCGGCAGCAGCAGGCGCTGCAGCTTACCGTGCGGGCCGAGAAACGCCCCCTGATGCGCCGGGCGGCGCAAGAGTAGCTGCCTCAGGCAGCACTGGGGCAGCTGCGCCGCTCGGCGCAGGAATAATCGCCGCCAGGCGGACCAGACCCGCCCGCCAGAAGACATCCCCGCGCGCAGATTTCAATGCCTGGGTCAGGGCATTGCGGGCGCGCCGCTGCAAATCGGCCTCGCCCGACATCAGACCCAATTCCACCAACAGCGGCGCCGGCGCCGGGGTATGCCCTTCCTCCCAGGCATCCGTCTTGGCGATGACCAACTCCCGCTCTTCCAGACGAAAACCATCGGCCTTATAGAAGCGCTGCCATGCCTGCCGCTGAACCTGCAAGCTGAATTGGCGAGCTGCCTGGTCGCCGCTTGCCTGGGCGTAGTGCCAAGCGCCCCGGGCCACATAGGCATAATCTTCCAGCTCGGCCCCGGCCAGGGCTCCATTGGCCGAGAGCCCCTTGTGCAGCCTGCGGCCGTCCCAGAGCCGGCCTTGGATCACGTGATACAGCTTGGCGGCGGCTTCGGCATGGCGCGGCAGTTCGCGACCGGATTCGGCGAGGGCGGCCAGGAGCAGGCCGTTCCAGCCGGCCACGATCTTCTCGTCGCGCGGGATGACGCGATTGATGCGGCCCTGAGCCAGCTTGGTCCAGGCCGACCGCTGGAGTCGGTCTTCCGCCGCCGTCACCGGGCCTTGGGCAAACGGCAAATGACCGGCCTCGAACTCGGGCACGCGGTCGAGCGCCCAAAGCCGCTGCACCACCGGCCACTCCGCCTCGCTCAACAAGGCCTTGATTCGATCCGCCGGCCACAGATAGGCCCCGCCCTCGACGCCGTCGGCATCGATGGCCGAAAGGCTGGCGACGAAGGCATCGGCCAACGCCATCCGGGCCAGGACAAAATCGAGGGTCCGCTCGGCGACCGCCCGGTAGCGCGGCTGCCGCAAGACCCGCGCCGCCTGCAGGTAGAGCGAGGCCAACTGGGCATTGTCGTAGAGCATCTTCTCGAAATGCGGCTGCTGCCAATCGGGGTCCACGGTGTAGCGGAAAAAACCGCCGGCCACGTGATCGAACAGACCGCGCCCGGCCATCTGGTCGAGGGTCAGGCTCAAGAAGTCGGCGAGCTCGGCATTCGGCTGGCGTGCCTGGAAATCGAGCAATACGGCGAGCTGCGGCGCCAGGGGAAATTTGGCCGCCGTGCCAAAGCCGCCGCGCAAGAGGTCGGCCTCTTCCAAGGAGCGGCTGATGAAAGCAGCCCGCAAATCGGCAGGCAGGCGCGGTTGCGGCGCGACGATGGCCGCCGCCTGCGCCACCGCCTTGAGTTGGGCCGCGTCCGCCCGCCAGCGCTCCGCCAGGGCGGTGCCGATGCGTAAAAACTCATCACGCGGGGCATATTGCATGGCGAACAGGGGGTAACCCTCCGGGGTGATGAAGACATTGAGCGGCCAGCCCGAACGGCCCCGGGTGCGCTCGGAAAAGGCCTGCAAGGCGGCATCCAAGGCCGCGTTCAGCTCGCGGTCCACCTTGACCGGGATGTAGTGGGCGTTGAGCAGCCGGGCCACCTCGGCATCGCGGTAGCTCTCGCGCTGCATGACATGGCACCAATGGCAGGCAAAGTAGCCCACCGAGACCAGCAACAAGCGGTTTTGCCGCTTGGCCTCGGCCATGGCGGCCGGCCCCCATTCCCGCCAATCGACCGGGTCGTCGGCGTGCATGGCCAGATAGGGCGAGGCATGGCCGGCCAAGCGGGTGGCCGCATGCACCGGGTTGAACAGCCATGACAAGAAAATGACTACCAAGAGAAGGGTACTTCGCAATAAGATTGCTTTAGTCATCGTTGAATTTCATCCGACCTCGGCGAATGCCGAATATTGAGAGCGTTCCTTTGAAGACGTTACAACGCAAAGCTTTATTCCCGGCATTATTGACTGCCGTCGACCTGCTCGCGGCAACCCGCCCGATGCCACGGAACATTAAGTAACCGCTAACCATGCAGCCTCGATCATGAGCAGACCCATCAAAGTCCTGCTGGCCGAAGACAATCCGGTCAACCAAAAAGTCGCCCTGCGCATGCTGGAAAAGGCCGGCCATGTGGCCAGCGTCGCCGAAGATGGGCAGCAGGCCGTCACGGCTTGGCGCAATGGCGGCTTCGACCTGATCCTGATGGATGTGATGATGCCGAACCTCAACGGTCTCGAGGCGACCGTGCAGATCCGCCGGGAGGAAACCGGCACGGGCAAGCGCATTCCCATCATCGCCCTCACGGCCAACGCCATGCAGGGAGACCGGGAGAAGTGCCTGGCGGCCGGCATGGACAGTTATCTGGCCAAACCGATCCGGTTCGACACCCTGCAGCAGGAGATCGAATCCGTCCTCTCGGCGACCTCCACCGAAGAAGGCCGCCAGGCCCATGCCATGGCCCAAGAAACCGGCCTGCCCATCTTCGACCGTGCCGATGCCCTGGATCGCATCGGCGGCGACGAGGAATTGCTGCAATCCTTGCTCGACATCTTCCTGGCCGAATACGACAAGTACATCGGCAACCTCGACCAGTCTTATGCTGCGGAAAACTGGCCGAATTTCATCCGGGCGGCACACACCCTGAAGGGTGCGCTCGGCACCATCGCGGCCAGCCGGGCGCAGAAAAAGGCCGAGATCCTGGAGCATGCCGCCAAGGCCGATGAGCAAGCGCGCTATGCGACGCTGATGGCGGAGCTCAAGCAGGAACTGGAAGCCTTCAAGGCCGAAATCAGCCAGTGAGGACCGGCCAGCGGCCCTGGCATGCCACCACACCGAGAGGAGGCCACCATGCACGTCACCCTCGTTCATGTGCGGATCAAACCCGGTTGCGAAACCGCCTTCATCGCCGCCTGCCGGGAAAACCACCTGGCCTCGACGCAAGAGCCGGGCAATCGGCGCTTCGATATCCTGCAGGATGCTCAAGACCCCTGCCGTTTCATCCTCTATGAGGCTTACGCCAGCGAGGCCGATGCCGCCGCCCACAAACAGACTGCACACTATTTCGCTTGGCGCGATGCCGTGGCCGAGATGATGGCCGAGCCCCGGCAGGGGGTGCGCTACGTCGGACTTTACCCGGCGTAGATCAAACCTCGTTACGCCACTCGGTCTCTTCCGAGTCGAACAGGCGGTTGGCCTCCAGCGGCCCCCAGGTGCCGGCCGGGTAGGTGTGAATGAAGTCCCGCTCCTGTGCCCAGTACTTGAGGATGGGGTCGACCACCTGCCAGGCCCAGGTGACCTCATCGAAGCGGATGAACAGGGTGTGGTCACCCTCGATCACGTCGAGCAGCAGCGCGGCATAGGCATCGAGCGGGCTTTCTTCCGGACTGCGGTAGCTGGCGTTGAGCCGGATCACCCGGGTGTCCATGCCCAGGCCCGGCTGCTTGGCATGAATCTCCAAGTGCATGCTCTCCTCCGGTTGGATGGACAGCACGATCCAGTTCGGCTCCAGCGTTTCCAGCGGCGTTTCCCGAAACAGTTGTTGGGGCGGGTGGCGCAAGCGGATGGCGATCATCGACAATTGGTCCTTCAGCCGCTTGCCGGTGCGCAGATAGAAGGGCACGCCGCGCCAGCGCCAGTTGTCGATGTAGAACTTGGCGGCGACGAAGCTCTCGGTGACCGAGTCTTTTTCCACGCCGGGTTCGTCCTGATAACCCTGCACCTGCAGGCCCTGCACCATGCCGGCCTTGTACTGGGCGCGAAAGGCATGGGCATGAATCGAGCGCTTGGAGATCGGGCGGATCGAGCGCAGCACCTTGACCTTCTCGTCGCGCAGGGCATCGGCCTCCAGCGCCGGCGGCGGCTCCATCGCCACCAGGGTCAACAACTGCATCAGGTGGTTTTGCAGCATGTCGCGCAAGGCGCCGGCCTTGTCGTAATAATCCGCCCGCTGTTCGATGCCGACCGACTCGGACACGGTGATCTGCACATGGTCGATGAAGTTGCGGTTCCACAGCGGCTCGATCAGGGTATTGGCGAAACGGAAGACCAGCAGGTTCTGCACGGTCTCCTTGCCCATGTAGTGGTCGATGCGGAAGATCTGCTGCTCGTCGAAATAGCGGTGCAGCAGTTCGTTCAAGACCCGGGCCGATTCGATGTCCTCGCCGAAGGGCTTTTCCACCACGATGCGATGCAGGCCGCGCGGTTTGTTCAGGCCGCAACAATCGAGGCCCTTGATCACCGAGGGGAAGTCCGTCGGCTTGATCGCCAGATAGAAGACGACATGGGAACAAACGCCCATCTTCGGCTTGGCCAGCAGTTCCTTCAACTGCGCATAGGACGGGGCATCGTTCAGCTCGCCGCGCAGGTAATCGAATCGCGCAGCGAAACGCTCGAGCACCTCGTCGCCCGCCTGGTATTTGGCCTTGAGCAGTTCGATGACATGGCCACGCCAGGCGGCGTTGTCCCAGTTGCGCCGGGCGAAGGCGATGAAGCTCAGCGCCTCCGGCAGCTTGCCGGCGAGCTCCAGGTGAAACAGGGCCGGGATCAGCTTCTTGGTCGCCAGGTTGCCGGTGGCCCCGAAGATGACAAAGCTGCACGGCGGCAGCGTCTGTATGTCTTCGCTCATGCTAATCCCCCTTACCCTGCACCGCGTGACCGCCGAAGCCCTTGCGCATCATGGACAGCATCTTGGCCGCGTAATCGTTCTTGCCCTGAGTGGCGAAGCGCATCATCAGGGCGAGCGACATCACCGGCGTCGGCACGCCCTGCTCGACCGCCTCCAAGGCGGTCCAGCGGCCCTCGCCGGAATCGGCCACCACCGGACTGATCGCATCGAGCTTCTGGTCGGCCTTGAGGAAGTCGGCGGTCAAGTCGAGCAGCCAGGAGCGCACCACCGAGCTGTGCCGCCAGAGTTCGGCAATCTCGGCCATGTCGAGATCGAACTCGGTTTTCGCCCTCATCAGGGCGAAACCCTCGGCGAAGGCCTGCATCATCCCGTACTCGATGCCGTTGTGGACCATCTTGACGAAATGGCCCGAGCCCACCGGCCCGGCATGCAACCAACCGCGATCCGGCGCCGGCGCCAGGACCTTGAGGAAGGGCGCCACCGCCGCGATCGCGGCATCGTCGCCCCCCGCCATCAGGCAATAGCCGTTGTCGAGGCCCCAGATGCCGCCGGACACCCCGACATCGACGAAGCCGATGCCTTGGCCGGAGAGTTGCCCTGAACGGGCGATGGCCTCCTTGTAATAACCATTGGCGCCATCGACCAGGATGTCGCCGGGCGAGAGCAGGGCGGCCGCTTGCAGAATCGCCGCCTCGGTCGCCGGGCCCGATGGCAGCATCAGCCAGAGCACCCGCGGCGCCGCCAGGCTCGAGACCACTTCCTCCAGGCTGCGGCAGGCCTGGACATTGCTGTCGCCGGCCGCCAGCTTTTCGGTCACCTCGAAGCTGCGGTTATAGGCAAAGACCTTGACGCCGCCACGGGCGAGGCGCCTGGCCATATTGCCGCCCATGCGGCCGAGTCCGTACAAACCGATCTGCAATTGGGCCATCTTGTATCTCCCTGACTATTAACCTTTTGTATAGTAGGCAAAACCCGCGTCTTTGCAGCCATCCAGCCCGCTCGCAGGCAAGTCGACTTAGTGCTGACGTTGCAACCAGGCGATCAAGTCCGGCAATGCCATCGGCTTGGCGATCAAATAGCCCTGCACCAGATCGCAACCCAGGCTGCGCACGATCTCGAGATCCTCCTGCGTCTCGACCCCCTCGGCCACGGTGACGAGATTGAGCTTTTTCGCCATCTCGATGCTGGACTCGAGGATGGAACGCGCCATCGGGTCCTGGTTGGCGCCGCGGACGAAACTCTGGTCAATCTTCAGCTCGCTGAACGGAATGCGCCGCAACTGGTCGATGGAGGAATAGCCGGTGCCGAAATCGTCGATCGATAGGCTGACCCCTTTCAGCCGCAAACGGCTGAGGACATCGAGGGCGACGGTGAGGTCATGCATCAGGCCCGATTCCGTCACTTCGATGATCAGGTAGTGCGGATCCAGCCCAGCCGCCTGGGAAGTAGTGACGATGAATTCCGGCAATTCCAGGCTGCCGAACGACTGTGCCGAGTAATTGATGGCGACCTTGAGCTTATGACCGAGGCTATGCAATTGGCTGCCCGCTTCGATCGCGCTCCTGAAGATGGCCATGGTCAATATCTCGATCAGGCCGTTATTCTCAGCCAGCGGAATAAACTGGCCGGGCGGCACGCTACCGTGCCGGGGGTGATTCCAGCGGGCCAGGGCCTCGACCCCGATCACCTCCAAGGTCGAGGCGCTGACCTTGGGCTGCAGGTAAGCCACGAACTGATCCTGCTCGAGGCCCTCCAGGAGTTCGGCCACGCTGATCGCCGGTCCGCTTGCCGCCTTGGAGACGGCCGCCTCGTATCGGCCATATTGCATGAGAATGTCATAGACGGCGGCGTTATAGACCGGCTTGACCAGGGTACCCAGCACCTGCAGGTTCTGCGCCTTGGCCAAGGCCTGGACGCTGCTCAACACCCGGCTGTCCTCGCCGCTGACGAAGGCGATGCCGCCCAGGTATTGGCGCGCCACCAGGTGCCGGATGAATTCCACCCCATCCATGCCCGGCATATTGAGGTCGCTCAGGATGATGTCGGTCGCGGTCGGATGGGCATCCAGGTCGGCCAGCGCCTCGATGCCATCGCCCGCTTGGCGAATCTGGCCGACCCCCAAACGCTGGAGCATGCTGCTGATCTGCACCCGCATGAACGGATCGTCATCGACCACCAGGACTTGCAGCTTGGCCCAGTCATTGGTGACCGGAACGGCCTGCCCGATAGCCGGCATTTGATCGATAGACATCTGTTGCAGCTCGTCACGGATCGCTGAAATCGACTGGGCAATGGCCCCGCTCAGTACCGGCAGTCCCGGCCGGATGACCGACCAGTCGCCGGCCCTGGCCGCAGACTCAAGCACCACCGCCTGCATGGCCAGCGCCTCATCGCCGATCGTGCGCAATGACGATTTCAGTTTATGCATGGCCTGACCGACCTGGTCGACATCCACAGCCTGCAAACCCTTGTCGGCCTGGGACAGCAAGTCCTGGATCGAATTGATGAAGATATCGGTCAACCGCAACAGCTCCCTCGGCTCGGTCACGCCCAGCATCGCCATCAGCGTCTGCAATGGGGAAGCGCTCTGGCCGATGACCGGCAACGCGGTGCTTGCCTCCCGATCCGGGGTGATTTGCCCAGCCCGCTCTTGTGGCACCAGGTTGAACCTCACCATGAGCTGTTTCAGGTCCTGCAATTGCACCGGCTTGCCAAGAAAGGCATCGATGCCGACACTCAGGCACTGATCGATGTCCTGCTGGATGGTGTTGGCCGAAATCGCCACGATCGGCACGTGGCCGCCCCGGCTCCGCTCGATCTCGCGGATCCGCTCCGCCAGTGCCATGCCGCCCATGACCGGCATGTTGCAGTCGGTCAGGATCATGTCATAGGGCGCGGCCTGCCACATCCGCAAGGCCTCCATCCCGTCTCGGGCGAAATCCACCTCATGGCCCAGCCTGCTCATCTGGCGCTCGAGCAGGATGCGATTGGGTTCATAGTCTTCGGCCACCAGGATGCGGCAACGCATGGCCGGCGCGGGTTCGGCTGGCTCGACCGGCGCGGCCTGGGGCAGACTGATGACCTCCTTGATCATCTCCAGCATCTGGCCGCCGGCCTCATTGATCTCATGCAACTGGCTGCGCTGGGCCGCCGACAAATCGCCATCCAGTTCCAGCAACTGGGTGTGGCCCATGATGACGTTGAGCTGACCATGCAGCTCGCGGCTGATCCGGGCAAGGAACTCGGACTTTGCCCGGATGGCCCGGTCCGCCGCCGCCGTGGCTGCCTGCACGGCCTCCTGACGCTCGGTGAGGTCGATCACCGTGGTCACCATCCGGTCGCCGAGGATGACGGCACGCATCTCGAGAAACCTCAGTCTGTCGTCCTTGCAGACTGCCATCCCGGAAATCGGCTCGACCTCGACCTGCCGGCGCTTTGCGCTCGACAGCAACGCCTGCCATTTTTCCCGCAGTGCAAGGTAGCTGTCGCGATCGGGCGAGGCACGCTGCCACCAAGCCTCCAGTGTCGGGACCTGGTTCTTGTCGTAACCGAACAACTCGACGAACTTGGCGTTGACGTACTGAGTGCGGCCATCCTGACCGAAGGCCGCGATCGCCAAGGGCAGAAACTCCAGCGTGAGCCAGAGCTGACGTTCGTTTTCTGTGTCCGGGTTCATGTGGTCTCAGCCAAACTCAGGGCCCCCGCGCGATCAGATAGGTATCCAGTAGACCATACAGGTCATCGATCTTGAACGGCTTGGTGAGATAGGCCTGAAAGCCCGCGGCCAGCCCGCGATCCTCTTCGCCGATCATGGCATTGGCCGTGACGGCGACCACGGGCACCCCCTTCAGGCGCGGGTTGAACTTGATCTTCTCCAGGGCCTGATAGCCATCCATGCCAGGCAGGTTGATGTCCATGAAGATGAGGTCGGGCCGCACGACCTCGGCCAGGGCCAGACCGGCCTCCACCGTGTCCGCCTCGATCAGCTTGATCTCGGGCCGCTGCCCCAACAGGCTCTGCATCAGTCGCTGATTGAGAAAATTGTCTTCGACATAGAGGACGTTATACATGACCCCCTCGGGCAGCGGCGACTTCCTGCTTTCGACTGGCTGGGGCCGAGCTTCGGCCTCGCCCGTCGACGGCTGCGCCGGCGGCATGTCGATCCAGAACTCGCTGCCTTCCCCCTCCACGCTGTGCAGCCCGAGCTCACCGCCCATGATCTCGACCAGATGGCGGGTGATCACCAGCCCGATGCCGGCGCCGCTGATATGGCTACGCTCCGCGCCCAGTCGGTCGAAGGACGAGAACAGGCGGTCCTGCTTGTCGAGCGGGATGCCGCTGCCGGTGTCTTTGACGCTGAAGCGGATGCTGCCGAAAGGCATACCCTGGCAGGTGACCTTCACCGAGCCGCCCGGCCGGTTGTATTTGATGGCATTCGAGATCAGGTTGAGCAGCGCCTGCTTGATCCGCAGCAGGTCGGCCTGAATGCACTGCCCCTCCGGCACGGCGGACTCGAAGCCGAGCTGGATGTCGTGCGCCTTGGCCAGCGGCCGGGCAAGGGCCTGGCACTCCTGCATGATCGTGGCCACCAGGGTCGGCTTGATCTGTAGCTCCATCTTGCCTGCTTCGATCCGGGCCAGGTCGAGCAGGTCGTTGATGATGCCCAGCAAATGGCCGCCCGCCCGGTTGATCTCCTGGGCACTGATGCGGGTTTCCGCACTGCTGGCGTCGCCCTCCTCCAGCATCAGTTGGGAGAAGCCCAGAATGGCGTTGAGCGGGGTGCGCAGTTCGTGGCTCATGCCGGCCATGAAGGCGGACTTCGCGGTGTTCGCCTCCTCGGCCCGCTCCTTGGCCAGAATCAGATCGTCGAGGATTCGCTCCTGGCGAACGGCGGCCCGATGGGCCTCGATGATCGCGGCATAGGTGGCGTTGAACGGCGCCAGAAAGTTGAGCAGCCGCTCGTCATAGCCGCCCGCTCGGTTGGCCACGCCATACATGCCCACCAACTCCTCGCCGTAATAGATCGGCACCCCCAGGAAAGCGTCGAGCGTCGGATGGCCGCGCGGCAGGCCGCCGCTTCGCGGATCATTGGCCGGGTCGTTGCTGATCACCGCCTCGCCGGTGGCCATGACCGTGCCGAACAGGGTCTTCAGATTGTGGAACTCCAGGCCTTGCGGCGCCTGCTCCTCATAGAAGCGGCGCGTCTCCTCGTTCCAGGCGATATTGGTCAAGGCGTGGGTCTTCAGATAGGGCTGACCCTGCTCGTCGTAGAGTACCTCGCCGATGAAGCCATAGGCGCTCTGGCTGAGTTCGAGCAGCCCCTGCAAGAGCAAATCGGCGCTGGCTGCCAGATCGCGGGTGGCGACATAGCCGCCCATGCCCTCGCGCAGCAGACTCAACAAGCGCGCCTGGAGCTTGGCCTCGGTGATCTCGGTACGGATCGAGACATAGATCTCCGGCAGGCCCGATTCGTCGAGGAAGGGCACGATGGTCGACTTCACCCAATAGTGGATGCCGTCCTTGCGCCGGTTCTCGATCTCGCCCTGCCAGATGCGGCCGCTGCTCAGGGCCTGCCACATCTCCCGATAGAAATCCTCGGTATGCCGGCCCGATTTGACGATGCGATGGTTCTGGCCGACCAGTTCATCGCGGCTATAGCCACTGACCTCGCAGAATTTGGCGTTGGCATAGAGGATGCGCCCATCGACATCCGCCGTGCTGACCAGGGCGTGCTGGTTCACCGCATAGCGCAGGCGTTCGATGGCGGCCAAATGGCGCACCCGCCGGGCGCGGGCGCTGACTGCCGTGATCAGCAGCTCCGGATCTACCGGCTTGACCAGATAATCGTCGCCTGCCGTCACTCGCGCCGCCAACTGCCGGTCCTCATCGGCCCAAGCCGTGAGGTAGATCACGGGGATATGGGCATAGCGGTCCTTCTGCCGGATCAGGGTGGCCAGCTCGGTCCCCTTGCAGGCAGGCATCTCGATATCGAGCACCATGACATCGGGCATGAATTCCTCGACGAACTCCAGGGCGATGAACGGGTCGGCAATCTCCGCCACCTCCATGCCATGATGGCGCAGGATCGCCGCGGTATGGGCGAGCGAACTGGGATCGTCATCGACCAGCATGACCCGATAAGGCCGGGTCGGCGGCCAGGCGTTACCATCCAGGGTCTGCAGCAGGCGTTCCGGGGTCACCGGCTGTTCCATGAAAAGCCGGATGCCGCTACGCAGGATGGCGAGCTGGTGGCTGAAGCCCTTGCCCGCAGTGACTGCGACAAAGACGATCTTGCCGTTTGCCGGTGTCGCTGCCAGCTGCTTGAGCCCCTCCAAGGCGGTGGGCTGGCCGGCCAACCAGTCCACATCGACCAGGACGATGCAGCCGGCCGGGGCCTGCAGGCAGGATGTCAGGTCAGCCACGGAATCGAACAAGCGCTCGATCTTGAAATCGTGCTCGGCCCGATCCCGGAGCAGGCGCCCGGAGTCGTTGCCGAGGCCGAACAGCCGCCAGCCATCGGGCAATACAGTCGACGGCCGAATCCCATAGTCCCAGCTGCCGCCCTGCATCGCCTCGCTGGCGCCAATGAGATCGGCCAGGTTCCCCGCACTGGTCAATACTTCACGCCAAAGCGCGGCATCGGGCGCGGTCTTGTCGAGCAACAATCCTTCCAGGCGCGCCAGCACCTCCCGGGCATCGTGACCGAGCTGGTGCCATTGGGCCAGGGCCGCCAGATCCGCCAGATTCTTCAAGGCCTGCCCCAGATGCAATGCCTGCATCCGATCCCAGTCCTGATCTGCCAATGACTCGCTCAGCGCCTGCAATTCCCGCGCACGAGTCGTCCATTCGGAAAACAAGCCGGATTCAGCGGGTGTCGTCGGTTGCATTGTCGCCGGTTCCCTTTACCTGCCTTTATGTACTGCTTGATATAGGCTCCCAGCAGCCATTCTTGATGAATTCTGCCAGCGAGGCAATCGACCAGGGCGGCTCAGACTACAATACGGCCTGGATACCGATGAAAACACTGCCCGCCATGAAGGTTTTGTTCGCCACCTCCGAGGCCCGGCCGCTGATCAAGACCGGCGGCCTGGCCGATGTCAGCGGCGCCTTGCCGACGGCGCTGCGCAGCAACAAGATCGATTGCCGCCTGTTGCTGCCCGGTTATCCCGCCGTCTTGCAGGGCGCCCGCGAGCCCAGGCATTGCCTGGCCTTCGAGCACCTGCCGAGCTTCGGCCCGGCCCGCCTGCTCGAGGCCGAGATGCCGGATTCCGACACCCCCGTCTACATCCTCGACGCCCCCCGGTATTACCAGCGCGAGGGCGGCCCTTACCAGGACAGCTCCGGCAGCGACCATGCCGACAACGCCCTGCGCTTCGGCCTGCTGTCCTGGATGGCCGCCCATCTGGCGAGCGATGCGAGCCCGCTCGACTGGCGACCGGACGTGCTGCACTGCAACGACTGGCAGACCGGCCTGGCCCCGGCCTGGCTGCGCTTCATGGGCGGCGGCGCCAGCAGCCTGATGACCATCCACAATATGGCCTACCAGGGCATCTTCCCGGCTGCCACCGTCGGCCAACTCGGCCTGCCGGCCGAGTATTTCCAGATGGCCGGCCTGGAGTATTACGGCAATCTTTCCTTCCTCAAGGCCGGCCTGTTCTATGCCGACCACCTGAGCACGGTCAGTCCCTCCTATGCCGAGGAGATTCAGCACGAACCCCTGGGCATGGGCCTGCAGGGCCTGCTGGCCGATCGCCGCGCGGTATTGACCGGCATCGTCAACGGCATCGATACCGCCTTTTGGAACCCGAGCAACGATTTGCACTTGCCCTGCAGCTACTCGGCCCGCAACCTTGCGGCAAAAAAACACTGCAAGCAGACCCTGCAGGAAGACCTCAATCTCACGGTCGATGCGACAGCGCCGTTGTTCGGCGTCATCTCCCGCCTGACTCACCAGAAGGGGCTCGACCTGGTGCTGGACATCGCCGCTTGGCTGATCGAACAGGGGGCGCAGTTGGTCTTCCTGGGCAGCGGCGAGGCCACGCTGGAATTCGCCCTGCATGGCCTGGCCGCGCGGCATCCCGGCCAGGTGGCGACCGTGATCGGCTACGACGAAGGCCTGGCCCACCGCATCGAGGCCGGCGCCGACCTGTTCCTGATGCCTTCGCGCTTCGAGCCCTGCGGCCTCAATCAGATGTATAGCCAGCGTTACGGCACGCCGCCGATCGTGCATGCCACCGGCGGCCTCAAGGACACGGTGATCGATGCCACGCCGGAGGCCCTGGCATCCGGCCAGGCCACCGGCTTCGTCTTCATGGAGTCCAGCGCCGTGGCACTACAGGCTGCGGTCGCCCGGGCCCTCGGCCTCTACCGCGATGCCGGCGCCTGGAAGCAACTCCAGGTCGCCGGCATGAAACGGGATTTCAGCTGGGAGCATAGCGCGCAGCAATACGCCGAGCTGTATCGGCGGATGACGCAATGAGTTAGAGAGTACCGAGTGACGAGTACCGAGTGACAGTGCCTAGTGGGCTTTAATCGCTCGGTACTCGGTACTCGGT
>JACAEC010000092.1 GCA_013389055.1 Hydrogenophilaceae bacterium | reverse complement strand
GAGAGCGAGGACAGATTTTCACGATTTTGAGGCGGATAGTGGACCTATCCAACGAAAAAGCGTGGAAATATGGACCGCTATCCCACCGGCGCAGTAGATCAGTCTCAAGTCCGACAGGCGCCTAGCCCTTGATGCAGACCTTGGGCCTAAGGAAGGCCACGCGCCGGGCGAGCCCCGCCTTTTCGGTGGCCTCGGCCACCAGGTCGACGTCCTTGTAGGCGCCGGGCGCCTCTTCCGCCGCACCGCGCAGGGACTTGGTGCGGATCAGGATGCCCTGGCCCTTGAGTTGCTCGATCAACTCCCGGCCATGCCAGCGCTTGAGCGCGGCGTTGCGGCTCATGGCCCGGCCGGCGCCGTGGCTGGCCGAAGACCAGGCCCGCGTCTCGCTCTCAGTGGTGCCCGCCAGCACGTAGGAGCCGGTACCCATGCTGCCGCCGATGATCACCGGCTGGCCCACCGCCTTGTATTCGGCCGGCAACGCCGGATGGCCCGGGCCGAAGGCACGGGTCGCCCCCTTGCGATGGACGTAGAGCATGCGTTCCTTGCCCTCGAACCGGTGCTTCTCCAGCTTGCAGGTGTTGTGCGAGACGTCGTAGAGCGTGGCCAGATGGCTGCCCGGCATGACCTCGGCGAAGACCTCGCGGGTGAGGTGGGCGAGAATCTGCCGATTGGCCAGGGCGACGTTGATGGCGGCATTCATCGCACCCAGATATTCCTGGCCCTCGGGCGAATTGATCGGGGCGCAGGCGAGCTCCCGGTCCGGCAATTGGATGCCCAGGCGGCCGGCCGCCTTGGCCAGCGAGACCAGGTAATCGGTGCCGATCTGGTGCCCAAGCCCGCGCGAGCCGCAGTGGATGGAGACCAGCAGCTGGCCCTCGTGCAGGCCGAAGGCCTGGGCCGCTTGCGGGTCGAAGATCTTCTCCACCACCTGCACTTCCAGATAGTGATTGCCCGAGCCCAGCGTGCCCATCTCGCCGCGCTGGCGCTTCTTGGCCAGTTCCGAGACGTTGCCGGGCACCGCCCCGCGCATCTTGCCGTGCTCCTCGATCAGCGCGAGGTCGGCCGTCACGCCATAACCCTGGTGCACCGCCCATTCGGCCCCGCCCAGCAGGATCTGGTCGAGTTCATGGGTGGAGAGCTTGAGCGAGCCCTCCTCGCCCACCCCGGCCGGGATGGCCTGGAACAGGGCATCGGCCAGATCGGGAAAATGCGCCGCCGCATCGTTGAGGTCGAGATTGGTCCGCAGGCAGCGGATGCCGCAGGAGATGTCGAAGCCGACACCGCCGGCCGAGATGATGCCGCCCAGGTCGGGGTCGAAGGCGGCGACGCCGCCGATGGGAAAACCGTAGCCCCAGTGGGCATCGGGCATGGTCATGGCCGGCCCGACCAAGCCGGGCAGCTTGGCCACATTGGTGATCTGGGTCAGCACCATGTCGTCCATGGTCTGGAGCAGTGGCGCGCTGCCGTAGAGCAGCACCTCCGAGCGGACCTCGCCCGGCGCCTTGGGCACGGTGTAGCAGTAGTCGTCGACCTGCTTGATCCGGCTCATGTCCATGGCTTCACCTCGTAGGGTGCGCTACGCGCACCTGAAAATGGTGCGCCGAACGCACCCTACACATCGACGATGCAGCGGGCCAGCCAGCCCTTTGGCCCCTGCTCTACCTTCAGCATAGTCAGTGTCGCCCCTTTTACCTCGGTGCCGCGATCCGCCCCCGGTCGCCAGGGCATGCCCCAGGCCCGGCCCCGCCAATGCTCGGCCTCGTGCTCCAGCTCGAAGGCGCAGAAGACCAGGCCGCGCAGCCGGGCCTGGGCCAGGAGCTGGTTGAGCCAGGTGACCAGGGCGAGCTCCAGGTCGGCCTCATCGAACTCGACGGCCACCTCCTGCTCGGGGATGACCGTGGCCGGCTCGGCCATGATGGCGAACATGCCGAGGGCGGCATTGGCGAAGGCCTCGTCCAGGGTCTTGCCCCGGGCCTCGATGCCGATATCGGCCTCGTGATCGAAGTATTGGTAGCGGCTGGACATGCTGTGGCTAGGGCCGATGGCTGAAGACGGCTATAATTCTGCGTTTTTTCCGCCCCCGTAGGAAATCAGGAATTCAAATGGAAGCCGAACAGCTCAATCAGATCGAAGGACAACTGGCCGACCTCGCCCGTCGGGCCAATGAGCTACGGGGGTATCTTTGACTACCCGGGCAAACGCGACCGGTTAGACGAAGTCGTCAAACTCACCGAGGATCCCGCCCTCTGGAACGACGCGCAAAAGGCCCAGGAGCTGGGCCGCGAGCGCAAGTCGTTGGAGGCCGTGGTGCTCACCCTGGAAGAGGTCGACCAGGGCCTGAAGGACACCGGCGAGCTGTTCGAGCTGGCTCGGATGGAGGACGACGAGGACACCCTGCACTCGGTCGCCGCCGATCTCGCCGACATCGAGAAGCGGGTAGCGGAGCTGGAGTTCCGCCGCATGTTCGCCAACCCCATGGACCCCAGCCCCTGCTTCATCGAGATCCAGGCCGGCGCCGGCGGCACCGAGGCCCAGGACTGGGCCAGCATGCTCGAGCGCATGTACCTGAAGTACTGCGAGCGCAAGGGCTTCAAGGCCGAGCTGTTGGAAGAGTCCGAGGGCGAGGTGGCCGGCATCAAGAGCGCGACCATCCGGGTCGACGGCGACTACGCCTACGGCTTCCTGCGCACCGAGACCGGCGTCCACCGCCTGGTGCGCAAATCGCCGTTCGACTCCAACGCCCGCCGCCACACCAGCTTCACCTCGGTCTTCGTCTACCCCGAGGTCGACGACTCCATCGAGATCGACATCAACCCGGCCGACGTGCGCACCGACACCTACCGCGCCTCCGGCGCCGGCGGCCAGCACATCAACAAGACCGACTCGGCCGTGCGCCTGACCCACATCCCGACCAACATCGTGGTGCAGTGCCAGAACGACCGCTCCCAGCACCGCAACCGGGACGAGGCCTGGAAGATGCTGCGCGCCCGCCTCTACGAGCTGGAACTCAGGAAGCGTCAGGCCGAGCAGCAGAAACTGGAGGACGCCAAGTCCGACATCGGCTGGGGCCACCAGATCCGCTCCTACGTGCTCGACCAGTCGCGGATCAAGGACCTGCGCACCAACTACGAAGTGGGCAACACCCAGGCCGTGCTCGACGGCGACCTGGACGATTTCATTCAAGCCAGCCTGAAACAGGGCGTCTAAAAAACGAGTGACCGCCATGAGCGAACAAGACCTGCAACCCCAACAAGAAGAGAACCAGATCATCGCCGAGCGCCGCGAGAAACTGGCCAAGCTGCGCCAGAACGGCGTCGCCTTCCCCAACGACTTCGAACGCAAGCACCTGGCCGCCGACCTGCACGCCCAGTACGGCGAGAAGACCAAGGAAGAGCTGGAGGCCATGGCGGTCGAGGTGCAACTGGCCGGCCGGATGATGCTCAAACGGGTGATGGGCAAGGCCAGCTTCGCCACCCTGCAGGACATGAGCGGCCGCCTGCAGATCTACGTCTCCAACGACGTCACCGGGCTGGAGGTGCACGAGGCCTTCAAGCACTGGGACCTGGGCGACATCCTGGGCGTCACCGGCACCCTGTTCAAGACCGGCAAGGGCGAGTTGACCATCAACGCCCGATCGGTGCGCCTGCTGACCAAGTCGTTACGCCCGCTGCCGGAGAAGTTCCACGGCCTGACCGACACCGAGCAGAAGTACCGCCAGCGTTACCTCGACCTGATCACCAACGAGGACACCCGGCAGACCTTCATTCGCCGCTCCCGGATCGTCCAGGGCATCCGCGAGTTCATGACCGGCCACGGTTTCCTCGAAGTGGAAACGCCGATGATGCACCCCATCCCCGGCGGCGCCTCGGCCAAGCCCTTCACCACTCACCACAACGCGCTGGACATGGAGCTGTTCCTGCGCATCGCGCCCGAGCTCTACCTGAAGCGCCTGGTGGTCGGCGGCCTGGAGCGGGTGTTCGAGATCAACCGCAACTTCCGCAACGAAGGCCTGTCCACCCGGCACAACCCCGAATTCACCATGATGGAGTTCTACCAGGCCTATCAGGACTACAACGGCCTGATGGACTTCGTCGAAGCCCTGCTGCGCGAGGTGGCGATCAAGACCACCGGCGCGGCCGCCGTGAACTACCAGGGCACGGTGATCGACCTCTCCCAGCCCTTCGCCCGGCTCACCGCGCTCGAAGCCACAGTCAAGTACAACCCGGAACTGGAAGGCAAGCCGCTCGACGACATCGCCTTCGTGCGCGAGGAACTCACCCGGCGCAAGATCGCCTATCGCAAGCACGACGGCCTCGGCGGCCTGCAGCTCACCCTGTTCGAAGAGACCACCGAGCACCAGCTGATCCAGCCGACCTACATCGTCGACTACCCGGTCGAGACCTCGCCGCTCGCACGCGCGTCGGACGCCCGGCCCGAGATCACCGAGCGCTTCGAGCTCTACATCGCCGGCCGCGAGGTGGCCAACGGCTTCTCCGAGCTGAACGACCCTGAGGACCAAGCTGCCCGCTTCCAGAAGCAGGTCGAGGCGAAAGAGGCCGG
>JACAEC010000091.1 GCA_013389055.1 Hydrogenophilaceae bacterium | reverse complement strand
GATCTGGCGAAAATCCTGGAGAGCCTGGGGTGAGCATCTATCCCTGGCAGGGCGAGCTCTGGCAGCGGCTGACCGCCGAGCGCGAACGCCTGCCCCATGCCCTGTTGCTGCACGGTGCGGCTGGCATCGGCAAGCGAGCGCTGGCCATGGAGCTGGCGCGCTGGCTGCTCTGCCAAGCGCCCACCGCCGCCGGCGGCTGTGGCGAGTGCCCGTCCTGCCTGTGGTTCGCCCAGGGCGGCCACCCCGACTTCCGCCTGATCGAGCCGGCCTCGGAATCCGAGACGGCCGAGGAGGGCAAGAAGGGCGGCAAACGCATCAGCGTCGATCAGGTGCGCGAGGTGGTGGAGTTCCTCACCCTGTCGGCCCACCAGGGCGGCTGGCGCGCCGTGGTGCTGCAGCCGGCCGAGGCCCTGGGCGTAGCGGCCGCCAACGCGCTGCTCAAGACCCTGGAAGAGCCGCCGCCGCGCACGGTGTTCCTCTTGGTCTCGCACCAGCCGCGCCGGCTGCTGCCGACCATCCTCAGCCGCTGCCGCAAGCTGCCGGTGGCCAGCCCCGAGCCGGCCGCCGCCCTGGCCTGGCTGCGCGAGCAGGCCGTGGACCAGCCCGAGGTGCTGCTGGCCGAGGCGGGCGGCGCACCCCTGCTCGCCCTCGATCATGCCGAGCCGGAACGTCTGGCCCGCCGTCAGCGCTTCATCGAAGGCCTGCTCGATGCCGAGCGGGAAGACCTGAGCGCCCTGGCCGGCGAATACCAGCAGCGCGTGGCCGAGGCCTGGGGCTGGCTCGCCCGCTGGCTGTGCGATCTCAGCCTGTGTCAGACCACCGGCCAGGTGCGCTTCTTCACCGACCATGCCGAGGCCCTGGGCAAGCTGGCCGAGCGGGTCGACGCCAATCGCCTGTGGGCGGTCTACCGCCAGGTCATGGACGACGGCCGCTGGCTGCAGCACCCGCTCAACGGCCAGTTGTTGCTAGAATCATGGCTGATCCGCTATGCCGAACTGGGGGCGAGACGATGAGCACCGACGCAAGCGCAAAGGCACCGAGCCGTGCCGGCATGCTCTCCTTGAGCATCAAGGAACGCCGTGCGCTGTACGCCGCCTACATGCCCTTCGTGAAAAACGGCGGCCTGTTCATCCCGACCACGCGCGAATACGAGATGGGCGATCAGGTCTACATCGTGCTCACCCTGATGGAAGACCCGACCCGCTTCCCGATCTCCGGCAAGGTGGTCTGGCTGACCCCGCCCGGCGCCCAGGGCAACCGCCAGCAGGGCATCGGCGTCCAGTTCGACAGCAACGAGAAGGCGACCGAGGTGCGCAACAAGATCGAAGGCATCCTCGGCAACGCCATGAAGTCCACCCGCACCACTCACACGATGTAATTTCTCCATTGGGTCGCGGATAATTGCGCACCTGCTTGCCTGTTTCATAGCTGAAGACGCCACATGCTGGTCGATTCCCACTGCCATATCGATTTCCCCGACTTCACCGAAGGCGCCGAGCCCCTACTGGCCCATATGCGCGAGGCCGGCGTCGGCCACGCCCTGTGTGTCTCGGTGACGCTGGAAGACTACCCGCGGGTACTCGCCCTGGCCGAGGCGCACGCCAACCTGTTCGCCTCGGTCGGCGTCCATCCCGACCACCAGGACTGCCAGGAGCCCACGGTCGAGCAACTGGTCGAACTGGCTAGGCACCCCAAGGTCGTCGCCATCGGCGAGACCGGCTTGGATTATTATCGATTGCCGCGCGACGAGGTCGACTGGCAGCGCGCCCGCTTTCGCACCCACATCCGTGCCGCCCGCCAGGCGGGCAAGCCATTGATCATCCATACACGCAGCGCGGCGGACGACACCCTGGCCATCATGCGCGAGGAGAACGCCGGCGAGGCCGGCGGCGTCATGCATTGCTTCACCGAAAGCGGGGAGGTCGCGCGCCAGGCCCTGGAACTGGGCTTCTACATCTCCTTCTCCGGCATCGTCACCTTCAAGAGCGCGGCCGACCTGCGTGAAGTGGCGCGCCAGGTGCCGCTCGACCGCCTGCTGGTCGAGACCGATTCACCCTACCTCGCCCCCGTGCCGCACCGCGGCAGACGCAACGAGCCGGCCTACGTCCGTCACGTGGCGGAATTGATCGCAGAACTGCGGGGGGTGCCGGTGGCGGCGGTGGTCGAGGCGACGACGGAGAATTTCTTCCGGCTGTTCAGCGCGGCGCGGCGCTGAACAGCTGAAATGATTTATACGACGGCCGCCGCTTCTTCCTCGAACACCAGCTTGGCCTTGCCTGCCTCGTCGACATCGACGGTGACGTGGCCGCCGTTGGCCAGGCGGCCGAACAGCAGCTCGTCGGCCAGGGCCTTGCGGATGGTCTCCTGGATCAGGCGGGCCATGGGGCGGGCGCCCATGAGCGGGTCGTAGCCTTCCTTGGCCAGCCAAGTGCGCAGGGCCTCGGTGAACTGGGCCTCGACCTTCTTGGCGTGCAGCTGCTCTTCCAGTTGCATGAGGAACTTGTCGACCACGCGCAGGATGACGGCCTCGGACAGCGGGGCGAAGGAGATGGTGGCATCCAGCCGGTTGCGGAACTCGGGCGAGAACAGGCGCTTGATCTCGGCCATCTCGTCGCCGGCGGCCTTGGTCTCGGTGAAGCCGATGCCGGTCTTGCTCAGCGATTCGGCGCCGGCGTTGGTGGTCATGATGATGACCACATTGCGGAAGTCGGCCTTGCGCCCGTTGTTGTCGGTGAGGGTGCCGTGGTCCATGACCTGGAGCAGGACGTTGAACAGATCCGGGTGCGCCTTCTCGATCTCGTCGAGCAGCAGCACCGCGTGCGGGGTGCGCGTGATCGCTTCGGTGAGCATTCCGCCCTGGTCGAAACCGACGTAGCCCGGCGGTGCGCCGATCAGGCGCGACACGGTGTGCTTCTCCATGTACTCGCTCATGTCGAAGCGGATGAACTCGACGCCGAGGACGTGCGCCAACTGCTTGGCGACCTCGGTCTTGCCGACGCCGGTGGGGCCGGCGAACAGGAACGAGCCGACCGGCTTCTCCTCCCGCCCCAGCCCGGCGCGCCCGACGCGCACGGCGCTCGCCAGGGTGTGGATCGCCTCGTCCTGACCGAAGACGCTGAGCTTGAGATCGTCCTCCAAGCTGCGCAGGCGATCACGGTCGGAAACCGAGACGCTGCGCGGCGGGATG
>JACAEC010000010.1 GCA_013389055.1 Hydrogenophilaceae bacterium | reverse complement strand
TTTGCGCCGCCGCCGCTGTCGGCTTGGCCGCAGATCGCCTGGTCGGGCCCGGCTGGCGCCCGCCGTGTGGATCTGGACAGCCTGACCCGGGCCGACATCGCGCAATGGCAAGCGGGCGATGCCCTGCTGCTGTCGGGCAAGCTGCTCACCGGCCGCGATGCCGCGCACAAGAAGATCGCCGACCTCATCGCCCGCGGCGAGCCCTTGCCGGTCGACTTCCATAACCGCTTCATCTACTACGTCGGTCCGGTCGACCCGGTGCACGGCGAGGCGGTGGGCCCGGCCGGCCCGACCACGGCCACGCGCATGGACAAGTTCACCGAGCTGATGCTGGGCAGCCGGATCGGCCTGCTCGGCATGATCGGCAAGGCCGAGCGCGGCCCGGAGGCGGTCGAGGTGATCCGCCGCCACGGCGCGGTCTATTGCATCGCCATCGGCGGCGCCGCCTACCTGGTGGCCAAGGCGATCCGCGCGGCCCGGGTGCTCGCCTTTCCCGAGCTGGGCATGGAGGCGATCTACGAATTCGAGGTGCAGGACATGCCGGTCACCGTGGCGGTCGACAGCCAAGGCCATTCGGTGCATGAGGAAGGCCCGCGGGAGTGGCATATCAAAATTGAACAGATCGCGAAGGCCGTGCATTCTTAGCAACCACAGGGAGGGGCTATGGAACTGGTCTGGTGGCATTGGTTCGTCTTGGGACTCGCACTGGTGGCGCTGGAGATGCTCACGCCCACCTTCTTTTTGCTCTGGTTCGGTCTGGGCGCCCTGCTGACCGGCACTACGGTCTGGCTCTGGCCGCTGGGTCTGGCCGGTCAGGTCCTGCTGTGGTCGGTGAGTTCCCTGGCCATGATGGGGGTCTGGCTCAAGTACTTCAAAAACCCGGCGGATACTCGGCCGGGCCAAGCCAAGGAAAGCGTACTCGGCGTGACCGGCCTGGTGACCCGGGCGGTGACCGAGATGAGCCAGGGCGAGATCCTATTTCAGCGGCCGGTGCTCGGTGCCGACCGTTGGCCGATCATCGCCGATACGCCTATCCAGTCCGGCAAGAAGGCGCGAGTGGTCGATGTGCTGGGCCAAATATTGAAAGTTGAACAGGCGGGGGAGTGAGCAGTGGGTATGCAGATCGTTTCGGTTGTCCTGATCGTTTTCCTCTTCGTTACCCTGTGGAGGGGGGTGCGGATCGTGCCGCAGGGCGAGGAATGGGTGGTGGAGCGACTGGGCAAATATCTCGGCACCTTGTTGCCCGGCTTGCACGTGCTGGTGCCCTATATCGACCGGGTCGCCTACAAGGTGACGACCAAGGACCTGATCCTCGACATCCCCGAGCAGGAGGTGATCACCCGGGACAATGCGGTGCTGATCACCAATGCCATCGCCTTCGTCAAGGTGACCGACACCCAGAGCGCGGTTTATGGCGTCACCAATTTCCAGTTGGCGGTGATGAACCTGGTGCAGACCAGCCTGCGGGCCATCATCGGCGACATGGACCTGGACCAGGCCCTGTCTTCCCGCGACCAGATCAAGGCGCGGCTGAAGGAGTCCATCGCCGACGACGTCTCCGACTGGGGCCTGACCCTGAAGTCGGTCGAGATTCAGGACATCAAGCCTTCGCCGACCATGCAGAAGTCCATGGAGTTGCAGGCGGCAGCCGAGCGCGAGCGCAAGGCCACGGTGACCCGGGCGGAGGGCGACAAGCAGGCCGCCATCTTGGAGGCGGAGGCCCGGCTGGAGTCGGCCAAGCGCGACGCCGAGGCGCAGGTGCGGCTGGCGGCCGCCTCGGCCGAGGCGATCAAGCGGGTCGCGGAGTCGATCTCGGACCAGGAATTGCCGGCCTATTACCTGCTGGGCGAGAAGTATATTTTCGCGTTGAAAGAATTGGCCCAGTCGGGCAGCAGCAAGACCCTGGTCTTGCCGGCCGACCTGCTCAAGAGCCTGGAAGGCATGTTGGGCGGTCGCCGAGCGTGATGTTTTTTGGTCAATCGCAATGACTGGCGCGGGTTTGCCGCGGATCAAGGCTTGCAATTCCTGAGAAAATGCTTAAAGTTTCGTCTGCAACTGCCGAATAAATGATGTGCCCGGAGCGCGCGGGCTTGGAGTGAGACCAAAGGTAATGAGAAAGACACTGCTCACGCTGTTGTTATCGCTATCGATTGTGGCTTGGCCGCTGGCCGAGGTGCAGGCGGCCGAAGGCAAGAACCGCAGCAGCCAAGTCAAGGTGAAAAAGTCGGTCAAGGCCAAGAAGTCGGTCAAGGCCAAGCATCGGGTCAAGGTGAAATACAAGACCAAGAGAATCGCCAAGCGGCAACAGCGCAGCTATCAGGCGGCATACGACGCCGAACTCGACCGGGCCGTGGCGAACGGCGACTTGAAGTTGCGTTCGAACTCCGCCCTGGTGATCAACCAGGCCACGGGCGAGCTGATCTACACCAAGAACCCCGAGATCGAAACTCCGATCGCCTCGATCACCAAGCTGATGACCGCCATGGTCACCCTCGATGCCGGCCTGCTGCTGGATGAAGAGATCACCATCAGTTCCGAGGACCTCGACCGGCTCAAGGGCACCGGCTCCCGGTTGCCGCTGGGGGCCACCCTGACTCGGCACGAGTTGCTGCACCTGGCCCTGATCGCCTCGGAAAACCGCGCCGCTGCGGCATTGTCCCGTTCCTATCCCGGCGGCCGCGAGGCCTTCGTCAAGGCCATGAACCGCAAGGCGCGCAGCCTGGGCATGCAGAACACCCATTATGTCGATGGCACCGGCCTGTCCAGCGCCAACCGTTCCACGGCCAAGGATCTGGCCAAGCTGGTCGATGTCGCCTATCGCAACTATCCGCTGATCCACGCCATCAGCACCACCGGCAGCTACGACGTCGAGGTGGCGGGCCGCAAGCGGGCGCGCCAGCTGGCCTACATGAACACCAATGCCCTGACGCGCAGCAAGGATTGGGATATCGGCATCTCCAAGACCGGCTATATCAGCGAGGCCGGCCACTGCCTGGTCATGCAGACCCAGATCGCGGGTCAGCGTCTGGTGATCGTCCTGCTCGACTCCTGGGGCAAGTGGTCGCGCATCGGCGATGCCCAGCGGATCAAGCGCTGGATCGAGAACGGCGGGGCCGAGCGGGTGGCCAGCCGAGCCGGGCGTCCCGCATAATCGGCATTGCTTAGAAAACGGGCGGCTTGGCCGCCCGTTTGCATTTCCGGCCGCGGGTTTCAGGTGCTCGGCCGATGGCGTGACCAGGCGTTTCCCGGTATCCTTGATGATCTTTTTGGCATCATTCGAAGCTTTCAATTCAGCAACTTGGCATGACCTTCCCCGTGTTGTTATCGGCACATGGCCTCGAGTGCGCTCGCGGTGACCGCACCCTGTTTACCGGCCTGGGCTTCGAGCTGGGGGCGGGCGAATTGCTCATGGTCCAAGGTGGCAACGGTCAGGGCAAGACCAGTCTGTTGCGGCTGCTGACCGGCCTGTCCGTGCCGGTGGCCGGCGAGGTGCGCTGGCGTGGCCGAGCCATCGCCAAGGCGCGCGAGGACTACCACTGCGAAATGGCCTATCTTGGCCATGCCAACGGCATCAAGGAAGAACTGACCCCCCTGGAGAACCTGCGCTTTCAGGCGGGCCTGTCCGGTCAAGCCTTGGACGAGGCGCTGGCGGTCGAGACTCTGCGCAAGCTCGGCCTCGGCCGTTGCCTCGACCTGCCGGCGCGGGTGCTGTCCTTCGGTCAGCGTCGCCGCGTCGCCTTGGCTGGCTTGTTGACGGCCGCTGCCCTGCTCTGGATTCTCGACGAGCCTTTGACCGGCCTCGATGTTCATGGGGTGGCCTTGGTCGAGAATCTATTGCGCGAACACCTTAAGCGGGGCGGCCTGGTGGTGATGACCACGCACCAGCCGCTGACCCTCGACGGTGTGACGGTACGCGCCATGCAGGTCGGTCGGCGGGAGGATGCCTGAGATGCTGGGCTTCCTGCTCACGGTGATCCGCCGCGACCTGCTGTTGGCGGCACGCCGCCGCGGCGACTGGTTGACCGCGCAGTTCTTCTTCGTCATGGTGGTCAGCCTGTTCCCGCTCGGCATCGGACCGGAACCGGAGTTGCTCAAGCGCATCGCCCCAGGCGTAGTCTGGGTGGCCGCCACCCTGGCCTCGCTCTTGTCGCTGCCGCGGCTGTTCGCCGACGACCACCGCGACGGCAGCCTGGAGCAGATGCTGCTCTCACCCGAGCCGGCGGTGCTTCTGGCCCTAGGCAAGGCCGCCGCGCACTGGCTGATCTACGGCATCCCGCTGCTGATCGTGGCGCCCGTGCTCGGCATCCAGTTCGCCCTGCCGGCCGAGGCGATCGGCGTGCTGGTCTTGTCGTTGGCCATCGGCACGCCGATCCTGTCCCTGCTCGGCGCGGTCGGTGCCGCGCTGACCCTGGGCCTGCGCGGTGGCGGCGTGCTGCTGACGCTGTTGATCCTGCCGCTCTATGTGCCGGCCCTGATTTTCGGTGCCGGCGCGGTCGATGGCATATTGGCGGGAACTGGGGCCGAGGCGAACCTGTCTCTGCTGGGGGCGTTTTTCGTGTTGTCTTTGATCGTGACGCCGTGGGTATCCGCGGCAGCGCTAAAGGTTTCGATGGAATGAGCATCAACTGGTACAAGTATTCCTCGCCGGCCACCTTCTACGGCTTGGCCGGCAAGCTCGCGCCCTGGTTCGGCTGGGCGGCCGGCATCCTCACCGTCATCGGCCTCTATCTCGGCTTCTTCGTCGCCCCGACCGATTTCCAGCAGGGCGAGGCCTATCGGGTCATCTTCATCCACGTGCCGGCGGCCTGGATGTCCATGTTCATCTATCTGGTCATGGCCGGCTGGGCCGCGATCGGCCTGGCCTTCAACACCCGGCTGTCGTTCATGATGGCCCGCGCCCTGGCGCCGACCGGCGCCATGTTCACCTTCGTCGCGCTCTGGACCGGCGCCCTCTGGGGCAAGCCGATGTGGGGCGCCTGGTGGGTGTGGGATGCCCGGCTGACCTCCGAGCTGATCCTGCTCTTCCTCTACGTCGGGCTCATGGCCCTGTGGGCGGCGATCGACGACCCGCGCCGCGGCGACAAGGCCGGTGCGCTGCTCGCGCTGATCGGTGCGGTCAACGTACCCATCATCTATTTCTCGGTGAAGTGGTGGAATACCCTGCACCAGGGTTCTTCGATCAAGCCGAGCGGCACCAGCATGGACGAGGTCATGCTCGCCGGCATGCTGGTCATGGCCTTCGCCGCCTGGTTCTATGCCATCGCCGTGGCCTTCGTCCGCGTCCGCCGCATCATTCTCGAACGCGAGCGGCATACCGAATGGGTCAAGCAGGTTCTGGAGACGACATGATGGAATGGGCGAGTTGGGATGCCTTTTGGGCCATGGGCGGTTATGGCCTCTACGTCTGGGGCTCGTTCGCAGTGACCGCGCTGGTGATTGCCATCGAAGTTGTATTGCTGCGCCAGAGCAGCCGCCAGACGGTGCAAAGACTCAAGCGACTTAACAAATGGGAAAACCTGGATGAGGCGAAGCCGAATCCAGGTTTCGGCGAAGGCTAATGTTCGCATCGCGAACGTTAAGCGAAGCGGCCGAAACCAAGCTGAATCGAATTGAAATGGGACTGCATTAGATGAAATCGCGCCACAAGAAACTGCTCGCCATCGGCTTGGCCGTCGCCGGTCTCGGCATCGTCGCCGCCCTGGTGCTCAATGCCTTCCGCTCCAACCTGGTGTTCTTCTTCTCGCCCTCGCAGGTCGCCGCGGGTGAGGCGCCGACCGGGCGCGCCTTCCGCATCGGCGGCCTGGTCGAACCCGGTAGCCTCAAGCGCGAGCCCGATGGCCTGACCGTGCACTTCGTGGTAACCGATACCGCCAAGACCATCCCGGTGACCTACAAGGGCATCCTGCCCGACCTGTTCAAGGAAGGCAAAGGCACGGTGGCCGAGGGTGAGCTGGGCAGCAACGGCGTCTTCACCGCGACCCAGGTACTGGCCAAGCATGATGAGAACTACATGCCCCCCGAAGCCGCCCATGCCCTGGAGCAAGCGCAAAAAGCGCAAAAAACCCTGGTGCAATAGAAAGGTATCCCCATGATCCCAGAACTCGGCCATTTCGCGCTGATCGTCGCCCTGCTGTTGGCCTTGGTGCAGGGCATCCTGCCCATCGTCGGCGCCCATCGCGGCAACGCTTCATTCATGGCGGTGGCCCGGCCGGCCGCACAAGGCCAGTTCGTCTTCGTTGCCCTCGCTTTCGCCTGCCTGGCCTATGCCTTTCTGACCAATGACTTCTCGGTCGAAAACGTGGCGCGCAACTCCTATTCGCAACTACCCAAGATCTATCGCTTCACCGCCACCTGGGGCTCGCATGAGGGCTCGCTGCTGCTCTGGGTGCTGATCCTGGGCGTATGGACCGCGGCGGTCACGGTGTTCTCCCGCCACCTGCCGGAAGACATGGCCGCTCGGGTGATCGGGGTGATGGGCCTGATCAGCAGCGGCTTCCTCGCCTTCCTGCTGGCCACGTCCAACCCCTTCCTGCGCCTGGTGCCGGCGGCGCCGGAAGGCAACGACATGAATCCGCTGCTGCAGGACCCGGGCATGGTGGTGCATCCGCCCATGCTCTATATGGGCTATGTCGGCTTCTCCGTCGCCTTCGCCTTCGCCATCGCCGCCCTGCTTTCGGGCAAGCTCGATGCCGCCTGGGCCCGCTGGGCGCGGCCCTGGACCACGGTGGCCTGGACCTTCCTGACCATCGGCATCGCCCTGGGCAGCTGGTGGGCCTATTACGAACTGGGCTGGGGCGGTTGGTGGTTCTGGGACCCGACCGAGAACGCCTCCTTCATGCCCTGGCTGGCCGGCACGGCGCTGATCCATTCGCTCGCGGTGACCGAGAAGCGCGGCGCCTTCAGGAGCTGGACCGTGCTGCTGGCCATCGCGGCCTTCTCGCTGTCCCTGCTCGGCACCTTCCTGGTTCGCTCCGGCGTGCTCTCCTCGGTCCACGCCTTCGCCACCGATCCGGCGCGCGGCGTGTTCATCCTCGGCTTCCTCGGTGCGGTCATCGGCGGCTCGCTGCTGCTCTATGCCTGGCGGGCGCCTCGTCTGGCGGCCGGCGGCGGCTTCGGCTGGTTCTCGCGCGAGTCGCTGCTGCTGGCCAACAATGCCTTGCTGATCGCGGCCCTGGGCTCGGTCCTGCTGGGCACGCTGTATCCGCTGTTCATGGATGCCTTGAACATGGGCAAGATCTCGGTCGGGCCACCCTACTTCAATGCCGTGTTCGTGCCCCTGATCACCCCGGCCCTGTTCTTGGTCGGCGTTGGCCCCTTGGCCCGCTGGAAGCAGGCCGATCTGCCCCAACTGGCGGTACGCCTGAAGTGGGCCTTCGCGGTTGCCCTGGTCACGGCGGCCCTGCTGCCGCTGACCTTGGGCGGCATGAACCTCACGGCTAGCCTCGGCCTGTTCCTTGCCCTCTGGATCGCCTTCACCGTGGCCGTCGGTTTCGCCGATCGCTTGCAGCATGGCGAAGGCAGCCTGGCTGCACGGTTGAAGGCCTTGCCGCGCGCCTTCTGGGGTATGCAGCTGGCCCACTTCGGCTTGGCCATTGCGGTCACCGGCGCCACCGTGGTGTCGCACTACCAGACCGAGCGCGACGTGCGCATGAACATCGGCGATTACGTCGAGCTGGGCGGCTATACCTTCACCTTCCAAGGCGCCACTCCCGT
>JACAEC010000009.1 GCA_013389055.1 Hydrogenophilaceae bacterium | reverse complement strand
TCCTCCGGCCGGCATGGCCACGACTTCTATCAGGCACTTTGGAGCAGTCTGCAACGAAATGGCCTCTGGCGCGGCGAGATTTGGAACCGGCGCAAGGATGGCAGCATTTACCCGGAGTGGCTCTCGATCTCGACCTTGCTCGATTCAAACGGGCAAATCAGCAACTACATCGCCATCTTTACCGACATCACCGGCAACAAGGAAAAAGAAGCCTACATCGAATATCTGGCGCAGCATGACCACCTGACCGGACTGCCCAACCGCCTGCTCTTGCGTGACCGGATGGAGCAGGCCATCGTCCACTCCCGGCGGAATGGCACGAAAGTCGCGATCCTGTTTATCGATCTCGACCGGTTCAAGCTGATCAACGATACCCTCGGCCACACCACGGGGGACCGGTTGTTGCAGGAAGTGGCCGAACGGCTGAAGAAGCTCATCCGCGAGGACGACACCGTCAGCCGGCAAGGTGGCGACGAGTTCATCATCCTATTGCAGGATATTCGCAACATCGCCCACATCGCCCACTTGGCCGAGAAGTATCTCGATGCCCTGTCTGCCGAGTATGTGATCGATGGCAATCATCTCCATGTCACGCCCAGCATTGGCATCGCCCTGTTCCCGGACGACAGCGACTCGATGGGGGAGCTGATCAAGCACGCCGATACCGCCATGTACCACGCCAAGGCGCTGGGCCGGGCCACCTATCAATTCTTCACGGAGAAACTGAATGCCGCCCTGGCCGAGCGGATTGCCATCGAAAACGCGCTGCGCACGGCCCTGAGCCGCAATGAATTCAAGCTGTTTCTGCAGCCGCAATATCGACTGGGCGATGCCCGGCTGCTCGGGGCCGAGGCCTTGCTGCGCTGGCAGCATCCGAGCGAGGGCATGGTCCTGCCGGGCCGATTCATTCCCATTGCCGAAGAGTCCAACCTGATCGAAGTCATCGGGCAATGGGTGCTGGAACAGGCCATCCAGCTACTGAATGAATGGCGCGAGGGCCCCTTGGCCAATTTGCATATCGCGGTCAATACCTCGGCGCGGCAACTGAACAACCCGGATTTCGTCACACAGATCAGCAAACTGCTGGAGCGCCAGCCCATCGATCGCAGCCTGCTGCACCTCGAAATCACGGAATCGGTCGCAATGCAGGATATCGAGCGCAGCCTGGTTCAAATGAGATCGCTCAAGTCGCTCGGGCTGCACTTAGCCGTGGATGATTTCGGCACCGGCTATTCCTCGCTGAGCTATCTCAAACAACTGCCCATCGATACGCTCAAGATCGATCGCTCCTTCATTGAGGGCATTCCGGAAGATGCCCAGGATGGAATCATCAGCCTGGCCATCATCAAGCTGGCCCATACCTTGCAATACGAGGTGGTAGCCGAGGGGGTGGAAACCTTGGAGCAAGCGAATTTTCTGAAACAGGCCGACTGTGATGTAGCCCAAGGCTATTATTTCGCCAGGCCCATGCCCATAGAGCAATTCATTGAGCTGGCGTCGTCGCAAATCAGCAGCACGCCGGCCCAGCGGCAGGCCAGCACAGCTGATTAACGCAGCCCCAGCACATCCTGCATATCGAACAGGCCATTCTTGCGCCCGGCGATGAAGCGGGCCGCCCTCAGGGCACCCAAGGCGAAGGTCATGCGGCTGCTGGCCTTGTGGCTGATCTCCACCCGCTCGCCGATACCGGCGAACATCACGGTGTGGTCGCCGACGATATCGCCGCCGCGCACGGTGGCGAAGCCGATGGTGCTGGCATTGCGCTCGCCGGTGACGCCTTCGCGGCCGTAGACGGCATGGGTCTTGAGGTCGCGGCCCAGGGCCTCGGCCACCACCTCGCCCATGCGCAGGGCGGTGCCGGACGGGGCATCGACCTTGTGCCGGTGATGGGCCTCGACGATCTCGATGTCGAAGCCCTCGTTGAGGATGCGCGCGGCGATATCGAGCAGCTTGAAGGTCAGGTTGACGCCGACGCTCATATTGGGCGCGAACACCACGGGCACCGACTCGGCGGCGCGGCGGATCGCCTGCTTGCCGGCCTCGTCGAAACCGGTGGTGCCGATGACCAGGCCGGCGCCGGCCTTCACGCAGGCGTCGATGTGTTGCAGGGTGGCCTCGGGCCGGGTGAAATCGATCAGGACATGGGCCTGCCTCAGCGCGGCGCCGATATCGTCGCTGACGGCGACGCCGAAGTGGCCGCCGATCAGCTCGCCGGCATCCTTGCCCAGATAGGGGCTGCCGGCACGCTCCAGGGCGGCGCCCAGGCGCAGGTCAGGGGCTGCGGCGACCGCCTCGAGCAAGGCACGGCCCATGCGGCCGCTACTGCCGGCAATGACGATGCCCTGGCTCATTTCTTCTCCGCTTCAGGGGCTGGGGCAGCCGCCGGCTGGGGCTGGCCCTCCTGCGGCTTGGTCGAGACGGGCAAGGCGGTGACGTCGCCCTCGATGCCCTTGAGCTTGTCGTTCTCGAATACCACGGTAATCCGCCGCGTCTCCACCAGCTTGCCGCCCTTCTCCAGGCGATAGACATAGTCCCAGCGGTTGGTCCGGAAGGGATCGACCACCAGGGGCGAACCCAGGGCGAAGCGCACCTGGGACGGCGACATGCCGGGTTTCAGCTTGGCGATCATGTCCTGGGTGACCACGTTGCCTTGCTGGATATCCATCTTGTAGGGCTGGAGCGCCTCGATCGGCTTTTTCAGGTCGATCTTCTCGGTCCAGCTGCAACCGCTCAGTAACAGGGCAAACAATAGGGCGTAGCGCATGAGTGGGTAGTTGATATGGTTTAAGCGCGCTATGATAGCGCGCAACACATCGAGTCGTCACACACATGAGCACCGAGCAACTCAAAACCATGGGGCTGAAGGCCACCCTGCCCCGGCTCAAGATCCTCAACCTGTTCGAGACCGCGGACAAGCGGCATCTCACGGCCGACGACGTCTATCACCTGCTCAAGGAGGAAGGCGTCGACGTCGGCCTGGCCACCGTGTATCGCGTATTGACCCAATTCGAACAGGCCGGCCTGCTCATCCGCCATCACTTCGACAATGAAAAGGCCATCTACGAGCTCAACCAGGGTGGCCACCACGACCACCTGGTCTGCCTGCAATGTGGTCGCGTCGAAGAGTTCTACGACCCGGAGATCGAGCGCCGGCAGCAGAAGATCGCCGCCGACCGCGGCTTTTCCCTGCACGAGCACTCCCTCTATCTCTACGTCGATTGCGTGAAGCAGGACTGTCCTTACCGCTCCAAGTCGGGCAAAGCTTAGCCCCCGAGCATCTCCTCGGCATGCCGCCGGGTCGTCTCGGTGATGGTCACACCGCCCAACATCCGGGCTACCTCGTCGACCCGCTCCTCCGGGCTCAAGCGCCGTACCTGGGAGACGACGGTGCCGGCCTTCTTGGCCTTGCTCACCGAATAATGGCTGCCGGCACAGGCCGCCACCTGGGGCAGATGGGTGACACAAAGCACCTGCCGCTTGCCACCCAGCTCCGCCAGCATGCGGCCGACGATCTCGGCCACCCCGCCGCCGATACCGGCATCGACTTCGTCGAAAATCAAGGTAGGCGTGCCGCTGACGCCCGACAACACGGTCTGGAGAGAGAGACCGATGCGGGAAAGCTCACCACCGGAAGCGGTCTTGGCCAAGGCGTTCAAGCCCTGGCCGCTGTGCGGACTGACCTGGAACTCGATCTCCTCGAGACCATGGGCGCTGGGCTCGCTGGCCCGCAACTCAATAGCGAAGCGGCCGCCCTTCATGGCCAGGCCTTGCATGGCCTGGGTCACCGCCCGCGCCAATTTCTCAGCGCCCGCTTGGCGCTGGCTGGTCAAAGTGGCCGCCTGCTTGCGGTAGGCCGCCTCGGCAGACCGCTCCGCTTCGGCCAATGCCGCAGGGTCGGTCAATTGCTCCAGTTCGGCCAACTGCGCCTGCGAGCGTTGCAACAGCTCCGGCAATTCCCCAGGTTTCACCCGGAATTTGTGTGCGGCCGAGGTCACCGCGGCGATGCGGGCTTCGGCCTGAGCCAGGGCGGCCGGGTCGAGTTCGAGGCGATCTGCATAACGCAGAAGCTCATGGGCGGCTTCGGTCAGCTCGATCAGACCCGAATCCAGCAGCTTGAGCGGCTCGGCCAATTGGGGGTCGATCTCCGCCAGACCGGCCAGGCGGCCGTGCGCCGCTTTGACTTGGGCCAGGACACCGACCTCGTCCCCAGCCAAGACCAGGTTGACCTGCTGAGCACCGCTGAGCAGGTCTGCTGCATGGGCCAGGCGCTGATGGGCCTCCTGCAGGCCCTGCCATTCTTCGGCGCTGAAGCGCAAGGCGGTCAACTCCTCGACCACCCAGACCAGGCGATCCCGCTCGGCCTGGCGTTCCTGGGATTGCTGCTCGGCCTGCTGGCGCCGCCGCATCGCCTCCAACCAGGCCTTGTAGCCCTCAGCCACCGCCTGGGCCTGCTTCTCGGCAGCGGCATAGCTGTCGAGGATCTGCCGCTGCAGCGCTGATTTCAGCAGGGAGTAGTGGGCATGCTGACCATGGATGTCGACCAGGAACTCGCCGGCCTCCTTGAGTTGCTGCAGGGTGACCGGCCGGCCGTTGATGAAGGCGCGGGAGCGGCCGCCGGCTTCGAGGGTGCGCCGCAACAGGCAGGTGCCGGGGTCGCCCTCCAGTTCCTGTTCGGCCAGCCAGGCTTGCAGGTCCGGCGCCTGGTCGCAAGCGAACTCGGCGATCACCTCGGCCTTGGCCGCACCCGCGCGCACCATGCCGGCCTCGGCCCGGCCGCCCAGCGCCAAACCCAGGGCATCCAGCAAGATCGATTTGCCTGCCCCGGTCTCACCCGTCAACACGGAAAATCCCGGCCCGAATTCAAGCTCGAGCCGGTCGACCAGGACGAAGTCCGAGATGTTGAGTGAACGCAGCATGCGTCTAGTGTGCTTTATTCCGACTATTGCAAGGCTGCGAGAATAAAGCGCCTGACGGCGAATTGCCAGATGGAACAGTGCGTGGGGTAGACCGTGCCGCACCACTGACGGCTACCGGTTCGGCGACCGCTTATCGGCAGGGACTGGAGCTCAGTCGTATCCGGGTTCCAGGCTGAACCGGCTGCAACTGGAGGGATATCGGTAGCCGGCTGTCCTGAGATGGGATTCGGCGGGAAACCGACAGGTGGTTCCCCGCCTACTGGGAAAAGAAGAGGGCCGACGGCCATACAGCCGCCGGCCAAAACTATTTGCACAGCCGTCGAGCTTTCGTGCAAATAGGGTGGGAGTCCATTCGCTTCCGTTGACGATACACATATGCCTGGGTCCTGAATTCATCGATTGCCTGCAATCCTGAACAGTGGCTTACAGCAACCTTGGCCAGTGAGTCGTGATTGTCTGACCAAGCAACCCTGCGGCACATTGCACGTTCAAACCGCTTGACTGCACTGTAAGCCAAGGCCAGGCGGGAAATAATTGGGGGCATTGCGAGTGTTGGCAGCGGGCATTGCGTAGAAATTGCCAGAAATCTACGGGTAATTACGTAGTCGCGCGATCAGCGCTTTACAGCTTTTCACCCCAATGGAGCTTTTCCCTGAGGGTGTCGTAATAGTTATGTTCGGAATGGTGCAGCAAGCGAATGGTGTTTTTGGCCCGGCGTACGACGACGCGGTCGCCGATGACCAAATCCTGATGCCGCTGGCCGTCGAAATGGACCCGGGCATCGACGGCATGGATCAGGTTGATCTCGATCTCCGAGCGGCTATTGACGGCAATGGGGCGCGCCGACAAGGTATGGGCGCTCACGGGGGTGAGGACGAAGGCCTCGAGCGTGGGATGCAAAATAGGCCCGCCCGCCGAGAGGGCATAGGCGGTGGAGCCGGTCGGGGTCGCCAGCACCAGGCCGTCCGCACGCTGGCTGTAGACGAATTTGTCGTCGATATAGACCTCGAACTCGATCAGGCGCCCGGTGCTGCCTTTGCTGACCACCACATCATTGAAGGCATAGCCCGCATCGAACAGGTCGCCGTGCCGCTCCAGATGACATTCCAGCATAATGCGATCTTCGGCGACGTATTGGCCGGCCAGCATCTCGTCCAAGGTCGTCAACATGGTGTCGACGGAGACATCGGCCAGGAAGCCCAAGCGGCCCTGGTTGACGCCGATCATGGGAACCGGATGATCGGCCAGCACGCGCGCCACGTTGAGCAGGGTGCCGTCGCCGCCGATAACGATGACCAGGTCCATGCGATCGGCCAATTCCACCAGGGGTGCCGTCTTGATGCTTCGGATCTGGCAGTTATCGGCCGTATGCACCGTAGTCCAGACATCGTGACCGCGCTGCTCCAGAAACTCGGCCAGACGCAGTATGGAACTGCTGACGCTGGAACTGCTGTACTTGCCGACCAGGGCAATGCTCTTGAAATTGGTTTCCATGACGTGAAATTATAGCCATTGGCCGCTTTGGCCGAGTGATCTATTGCATACTGCGTGACAACATGTTGAACGACCGTGCCCGATTCCTGCTCAAGACCCTGGTTGAGCGCTATATCGAAGATGGCCAGCCCGTCGGCTCGCGCACGCTGTCCAAACATGCCGGCCTGAGCCTGTCGCCGGCCACCATCCGCAATGTCATGGCCGACCTGGAAGAAGGCGGCTTCATTGCCAGCCCGCATACCTCGGCCGGCCGCATCCCGACCGCACGCGGCTACCGGCTGTTCGTCGACAGCCTGATCACGGTGCAACCACTGGCCCGGCCGGAACTGATCCAGATCGAAGCCACCCTGTTGCCGGACGATCCGCAGCGGCTGGTCTCGGCCGCCTCGCAACTCCTGGCCGAACTGACCCATTTCACCGGTGTCGTGGCCACCCCCAACCGGCGCAGCCAGCGCTTCCGCCAGATCGAGTTCCTCAGCCTGTCGGACAAGCGCATCCTGCTCATCGTGGTCAGCGGCGATGGCGAGGTGCAAAACCGCATCATCCTGACCGACCGCGCCTACAGCCAGAGCCAGCTGACCCAGGCGGCCAACTTCTTCAACCACCATTACAGCGGGATGAGCTTCGAAGAGGTGCGCCCGCGCCTGATGGGCGAACTCAATGCCATCCAATCGGACATCAGCCAGCTCATGCAAGCGGCAATCGATACCAGCAGCCGCGCCTTCGAGGGCGGCAGCCAGCAATATGTCATCGCCGGCGAAGCCAATCTGTTGAAGACGCCGGAGCTGTCGTCAGACATGGGCCGGCTGCGCGAGCTCTTTCATCTGTTCGAAAGCAAGACCGATCTGCTGCAACTGCTGAGCGTCGGCCAGAATGCGGAGGGCGTCCAACTCTATATCGGGGCCGAATCCGGCATGGCGCCGCTCGATGAGTGCAGCGTGATCACCGCGCCCTATGAGGTCAACGGCGAAGTGGTCGGCACCCTCGGTGTGATCGGTCCGACCCGGATGGCCTACGAGCGGATCATCCCCATCGTCGATATCACCGCCCGACTCCTGTCCAACGCCCTCTCCCACCACTGAGCGAATACCATGCCTCGTTTCCTGGCCGAACCGGCCTTCCGCCACGACCAGCCGGCCAGCATCGGCGTGCTCTTGATCAACCTCGGTACCCCTGCCGCGCCCACGGCACAGGCACTGAAGCCCTATCTGCGCGAGTTCCTGTCCGACCCGCGGGTGATCGAGATTCCCCGCCTGATCTGGTGGCCGATCCTCAACGGCATCATCCTGCAGACCCGGCCGAGAAAGTCGGCGGAAAAATACGCCAGCATCTGGACCCCGCAAGGTTCGCCGCTGAAGGTCTTCACCGAACGCCAGACCGCCTTGCTGCGCGAGGCCTTGGCCGCGGCTGGCCCGATCCAGGTCGAATATGCCATGCGTTACGGCCAGCCCTCGGTCGCCTCGGTCATCGCCAAGCTCAGGGCGGCCGGCTGCAACCGCCTCTTGGTGCTGCCGCTCTATCCGCAATATGCCGCCAGCAGCACCGGCTCGGCCTTGGATGCCGTCTATAAGACACTCTTGCACAGCCGCAACCAGCCGGAACTGCGGGTGGTGCGGAATTTCCACGACCATCCCGGCTATATCGCCGCCCTGGCCGAGCGGATCGAACAGCATTGGGCGAGCCACGGCCGGCCTGAGCAGTTGGTCATGAGCTTCCACGGCGTGCCCCGGCGCAGCCTGGATCTGGGCGACCCCTATCACTGCGAATGCCAGAAGACCGGCCGCCTTCTGGCAGAACGCCTCGGTCTGGCAGCCGAACAATACCGCGTGACCTTCCAGTCACGCTTCGGCCGGGCCGAATGGCTGAAACCCTACACCTCGGAGACTCTGGCCGATCTGGGTGCGCGCAAGACCCGCCGAGTCGATGTGGTCTGCCCCGGTTTCGTGGCCGACTGCCTGGAGACGCTGGAAGAGATCGCCATGGAAAACAAGGCCGTCTTCCTCAATGCCGGTGGCGGGGAATATCACTACATTCCGGCACTCAACGATCAGGCCGCCTTCATTGAGACCCTGCGCGACCTAGCTCTGGATCACCTCAGTGGCTGGTTGCCGCAGGATTGGAACGCCGAGCATGAGGCCGGTTTGCTCGCGCGCCGCCTGCAGCGCGCCCGCGAATTGGGTGCCAGCGCCTGATTCTGCTGCCCCGCTTGTAACGGCCGACGGGGGCTGGTATAAATATATCAATGCTGGCTTTATGGACTTTGATCTCCGTCAATCCGGATAGACGGGAACAATTTCATACTTCACGGTAAATTTAGGCCTAGGTTAGCTACTTAGCGTAGGCTACAAATAACAACAACCAGCTTGGGCAGTTCGCTGCCCTTTTTTCCCACCCGTACTGGAGGAGTACATGAAACACACACTTGCCTATACCTTGCTCTTTGTCGGTGCGCTCGGCGTAGTCAGCGCAGCACAGGCTGATAGCCGCACGCGTACCATGGCCGCGAACTGCGCCTATTGCCACGGCCCGGAAGGGAAGAGCCGCGGCGCCATCCCCTCGCTCGCGGGGCTGGAAAAAGGCTACTTCGTCCAGCAGATGAAGGACTTCCAGTCGGGTACCCGCCCCTCTGTGGTGATGCAAAAGCACGCCCTCGGCTATACCGATGAGGAAATCGAAAAACTGGCAGCCTGGTTCGCCGCCGTCAAATAAGCAAAAGGAGACAACACTATGGCAATCAATCGCCGTGATTTTCTGAAGGTTTCCGCCGGCGCAGTCGGTGCTGCCAGCCTCGGTTCGTTGAGCAGTTTTGCCATCGCCGGTGCCAAGCCCAAGGTCGTGGTGGTCGGTGGTGGTTTCGGCGGCGCCACCTGCGCCCGTTACCTCAAGCTGTGGGATCCGAAGATCGATGTCACCCTGATCGAGATGAACGACAAGTTCGTTTCCTGCCCCTTCTCCAACACCGTGCTCGGCGGCATCAACAAGCTGGATGACCTCACCTTCAGCTACAACGGCCTGAAGAAGGCTGGCGTCAAGCTGGTGAAAGACGAGGTAGTCGGCTTCGATACCGCCAAGCGCATGGTCAAGTGCAAGAGCGGCAAGACCTTCGCCTACGACCGTCTGGTGCTGTCCGGCGGCATCGATCTGCGCTTCGACCTGATCGAGGGCTACGACGCCAAGGCCCAAAAGACCATCATGCACGCCTGGAAGGCCGGCCCGCAGACCGCGACCCTGCGCAAGCAGCTGCAAGCCATGCCCGACGGCGGCGTTTATGCCCTGTCCATCCCGGGCATGCCCTACCGCTGCCCGCCTGGACCCTATGAGCGGGTCAGCATGGTAGCCAACTACTTCAAGGCCAAGAAGCCGAAGTCCAAGATTCTGGTGCTCGACAGCAATGCCGACATCGTATCGAAGAAGGGACTGTTCCTGGCGGCCTGGAAGAAGCACTACGAGGGCATGATCGAGTATCGGCCGAACAGCAAGCCGGTGCGCCTCGATGCCGGCAAACGCACCCTGTCGCTCGATGTCGAGGACGTCAAGGCCGACGTGCTCAACGTGGTGCCACCGATGCGCGCCCACGGCATCACCGCCATGGCGGGTGTACGCAACGACAACGACAACTGGTGCAAAGTCGATTTCCGCACCCTGGAGTCCAACGTCGCCCCCAACGTACACATCATCGGCGATTCGATTTCGGCCCCCACGCCGAAATCCGGCTCGATGGCCAACAACTATGGCAAGGTCTGCGCCGCTGCCATCGTCGAGCTGCTCAACGGCAATCAAGCCGAGTCCACACCGGTGATCACCAACACCTGCTTCTCCGCCACTTCGTCCAACAGCGCCATTCACGTGGCAGCGGTCTGGCGGCTTAATCCGGAAGGCAAGTGGGAAACCCCCAAAGGCGCGACCGGCGTCTCCAAGGAGGAGAGCGAACTCGAGTGGCACTATATGGAGTCCTGGGCGAAGAACATCTGGGCGGATACCCTGGCGCTCTAAGCTCAAGCTTCAGCAACAAAAAAAGGAGAGGCATCGCCTCTCCTTTTTTATGCCTGTCGACCGGACAGGCTAGATTTCGAACAGGTGCCCTTCGCGCAGGGTCTGCACCAGCCGGCTGTTCACCAACTCGTCGAGCTCGACGATGATGTCCACCTCGCTGCCCGGCTTCATGTGCGTTATCCAAATCGGCACGCCCAACTTCAGGCGGGCGAGATCGGCACTCAGCGTGGCCGGACAATAATGCTTGGAGGCATCGGCGATCTCGCGCATGGAATTCGGGAAGGAACACTCCACGATCAGGTGCTTGAGATCGCCGACCTCTGCGGCGATGTTCCAGAGGGCGTCGTGGCCGCAGGTATCGCCCGAAAAGATCAGGCTGCCCTTGCCGCCGCGCAGGTGATAGCCCACGGCCGGGACCACGTGATTGGCCGGGATGGGCGTGATCTCCCGCGCCCCCATGCGCACTGTCTGGCCTACTGCGATCGGCGAATAGATCAGGATCGGCGCCTCTTTGCTGGGAATCCGATTGAAGTCGGGCCAGATCTGCCAGTTGAACAAGTGCTCTTTCAATACCTCCAGCACCTCGGGAATGGCATGCAGGGTAACCGGCCGCTCGCGCCGGCCGATGACGCTGTCGAGCATGGGCGGCATGGCCAGGATATGGTCGAGATGGGCATGGGTGAGAAAGATGTGATCGATCTTCTCCAGGGCCTCCAGAGCCAGCCGGGTCACGCCGCTGCCGGCATCGAGCAGGATGTCCTCGTCGATGAGGAACGAGGTGGTGTGGCGGCCATCGCCGATACCCCCGTTGCAACCCAAGACCCGTATCCGCATTCGTCTGTCTCCTTGCTCCCGCCCCTTGGAGCCTATTTGGTTGTGTAGGTAAACACGCCATCCCAATCTGCTGCCGGCGGCTGTTGGCGGAAGTGTTCAATCCGTTCTAAATATACCGTGTAAAGCTTGCCCGGTGTTTCCGCATTCAACGCCTGCAACGCCGATGCAGCAGCATCCCAGCGTTGGGCCTGATAATCCGCCAGGGCCGCCTCGAAACGCTCGGCCGCACGCTGGGCCGCCTCGGACAGTTCGGCCTTGAGACCGAGCGGCTCATAGATCGCCACCGGCTGCGCCTTGCCTTTCACCCGCACCCGGTCGATCAGGCGGAAGGCCATGTCCGGGCAGGCCGCCCGGGTCGCCTCGCCACAGAGCACCCCCACCCCATACTGTTTGGTCAGCCCTTCCAGGCGCGAGGCCAGATTCACCGCATCGGCCATGACCGTATAGGCCATGCGGAAGCTCGAGCCCATATTGCCGACGCTCATGCGCCCGGTATTGACGCCGACGCCGATCTTCACCGCCGGCCAACCCTTCGCCTGCAACTGCGGGTTCAATTCCGCCAGCACCTGCTGCATGGCCAGGGCCGTGAGCACGCCATCGCGGGCATGCCGGTCATTGCTCAAGGGCGCACCCCAGAAGGCCATGATCGCATCGCCGATGTATTTGTCGATGGTGCCGCGATGCTCTTGGACCACACGGGTCATGGTCGATAGATAGGCGTTGAGCATGTCGGCCAATTCGGCCGCCTCCAGGCCTTCGGAGATGCTGGTGAAATCGCGGATGTCGGAGAACAGCACGGTCATCTCCCGCGACTGGCCACGCAGGCTGTAGCGGGCCGGGTCCCTGGCCATCTCCTCGACCAGTTCCGGTGGCACATACTGGCCGAACAGCCGGGTGATCTGCAGCTTGGCCCGGGCCTCGACGAAGAAGCCGTAGCTCATGTTGAGGATGAAAAGACCGGCCAGGGCGAGCAGCAGGCTGGCCGGTGCCAGGCTAAGATGCAGGGCCGACCAGGCGTAGAGATCGGCACCGATCGCCAGCATCACCAAGCCGGCGACTGCGGCCGCCGCCCACAGTGGGGCCGCGAAGGGTAGCCACAACGCCAGCAGCAAGCCGAACAGCACCACCGCGCCGAGGTTCCAGCGCCGGGCCTGAGCCGGCTCCCACTTGATGCTGCCGTCGAGCAGGCCGGAGATCACATTGGCGTGGATCTCCACGCCGGGGAAAGCCTTGTCGGTCGGGGTGACCCGCAGGTCCATGATGCCGGGCGCGGTCGCCCCGATCAGCACCAGCCGGCCCTCCAGTTCGGCCGCCGGCACCCGACCGTGGATGACATCGGTGGCTGAAATGTAACGATAGGCCCGATCTGTACGGTAGGGCACCAGCACCATGCCGTTTTCATCCATCGGCGCCATGACACCATCGAATGACAGGGCGGCCGGGCTGGTCGCCAACCCGCCGGCCTGGCCCGCCGCCAGGACATCGGCCGGGCCCAGGCCCAAGCCGGCCCGCACCAGTGCCAGGGCCAAGGCGCCATAACACTGGCCCTGATGCTCGATCAGCAGTGGCTGCCGGCGGATCACCCCATCGAAATCGGGCTGGACATTGAAGAAACCGGCGTCGAACGCCTTGGCCTGCAAGGCCGGCAGGTTGGCGCCGTAGCCGCTCGCGACAAGCAGCCGCACCCCATGCCCATCGAGTCGGCCACAGGGCAGGATCGGCTGCGGCAAGTCGCCGACCCGGCCGGCCGCAGAACCGAAGCCGAAGTAATAACCCAGCACCACCGGGCCCTTGGCCAGGGCATGGGCCAGGCGGGCGTCGTAATCGAGGCCGGGGGCGACCCGCTCGAGCATTCGGGCAAAACCGGCCTCTCCGGCCAGAGGCCCGCGCGCTAGGCCTTGGAGGACAGGCAGGCCCGAGCTCTGGTCGGGCTCGGCGAAGACGATGTCGAAACCGACCGCCGCCGCGCCGTATTGATCGAACAGGTTCTCGGTCAGCTTGGCCGTTTGCAGCCGCGGCCAAGGCCAGCGGCCGATCTCGCGCAGCGATTTCTCGTCGATGTCGACGATGACCACCCGGTCGTCGACGCCCTGCTCGCGGAACAGCCGCAGCTTCAGGTCGTAGAGGGCGGCATCGAATTTCTCGATGAAATACAGGCTGTAGAGGCCGCCGGTATGGCCCAGCAGGATCAACAGAAAAACCAGGCTGACCGCCAATTGCCCGAGAAATCGGCGGCTGCGCTGGGTCATTTGAGGCGGTAGAAGCGGTTACTCACCAAGTTCCCCTCCGGCAGGCCGGCCTCGGCCGACTCCACCGCCTCGCCCAAGCGGGCCAGCCGGTCCTCGGGATGCGGATGGGTCTTGTAGAGCAGGGCCATGCGGCTGTCCTGGGCCGGCACATGGCCGATCTCCTGCAGCACCGCAGGCAAGGCATAGGGGTCGTAGCCGGCGCGCGCGCTCAGCACCATGCCGATGCGATCGGCCTCGTACTCGGCATCCTTGTCGAGCGAGCGGGCGACGATCTCGGCGCCGTTGCCGATCAGGTTCTGGATAAGCTGGTTCTTGTTGCCCAGCCGCTGGCCGAGCAGGCCACCGACGGCCGCCACCATCTGCGACTGCTGCAAGAGCTTGAGGTGATGCTGGCGCACGACATGGCCGATCTCGTGGCCGAGCACGGCAGCCAATTCCGCCTCGTTCTGCAATTTCTTGTACAGACCCTTGGTGACGAAGACATAACCGCCGGGTGCGGCGAAGGCGTTGATGTCCTCGCTCTCGACCACGCCGAAGCGCCAGGCCAGGTCCGGCCGTTCACTGGTGCTCGCCACCCAGCGGCCGACCCGGTTGACGTAGCGCTGCAGCGCCGCGTCGCCCACCAGCGGCGCCGCGCCCAAGAGGTTGCCGGAGATTTGCTGGCCGATCAGGCGTTCTTGCTCGGGCGAGGTGTTGCCACTGAGCAGGGCGCCGACCAGGTTGCCTACGGCGTCGCCGTTGTTGTCCTGCGGCGTCTCCTGCTGCGGGCCGATCTGTACGCCGCCATTGAGCACGCCGCGCAGCAGGCCGCCGAAATCGGCCGCCTGGGCGAGGCTGCCGGACAGCAGGCAGGCAAGGAGAATCAGACGCATCTTCATGGCTGGTTCCCTCCCCAGGTCTCGCCGCTGCCCGATGCGCTTTGCGGCGCCGGCAGGTAGGCGACTTCACGCCGGGCCAGGCCGGCCTCGGCGGCGAAACGGTTCGCCTCGGGCAGCGTCACGGCATAACCTTCCAGGCGCTCCAGTTGCCGGGCGTCGTAACGCGCCTGCTTCAACTCCTCCTCGCTCAGGCCGCGTACCCCGGCCACCGCCACCACCTTGCCCGGGTCGCGCCGGGTCCCGCCCAAGGCGAGCACACCGGCCAGTTCGCCGCCGACATCGGTCTGCGCCACCGCGCCGCCGCGCACCGAAAGCAGGCGTACCCAGCCGGTCTTGCCCTGGGCCTGTACCCGGCTCCAGCCGCTTTGGCGGCCGAGCACCTCGACCGCTTGGCCCTTGGTCACGCTACCGACCGCCGCCGCCGTCGCCGAGGGCGCGTTGCGCAAGGTATCGTCGCGCAGCATCACCCCGGGTGCCGCCCAAGCCGGCAGCGCGACCAGCAAAAGCAGCGCAAGCCCACTGCGGAATATCTTCATGGCGAATTCTCTCTTTTGGCTCACTGGACAATGATACCCATCGCACCATACCGATGCATTATGATCGCAGCATGCGCTGGCTCATCAAACTGCTCACCCGAAGTGGCGACATCCTGATCGCCCGCTTCAGCCCCATGGCACGTATGCTGAGCTTCGGCGGCATCGCGCTGGCCGGCATCTTTTCGCCTCGCCTCTACAACAGTGCCACCCGCACCGTGGTGGAAAAACAGATCTATTTCACCGCCTGGCAAATCCTCGGCAGCTTCAGCCTGTTCGCCGCCCTGCTCAGCCTGATCCTGATCCAGATCGCCGTGACGGCGGCACGGAATTACGGCCTGGGCGATTTGGCGCTCGAGGTCGTGTTGCGCTTCCTGGTGATCGAGTTGCTGCCCCTGGTGACTGCCCTATTCGTCGCCTTGCGCTCGGGTGCGGCGATCAATGCCGAGATCGCGCTGATGAACATCAACAACGAGATCCAGGCCCTGGCCGATGTCGGCGTCGACGCCCTGCGCCTGGAATTTCTGCCCCGGGTGATCGGCGGCGTGCTCTCGGTGCTGGCCCTGACCGCAGTGGTCAGCCTGATCGCCATGCTGATCGCCTATGTTAGCCTGTATGGCCTGGAAACCAGCGGCTTGGCCGCCTTCAGCCAAATCCTGGGCCAGGTTTTCTCGCCACTCCAGGTGCTCGGCCTCTGGCTCAAGTGCCTGATGTTCGGCCTGGCGGTCACGGTGATCCCCATCGCCGCCGGCCTCGAGGCCCCGCACAAACTGTTCTTCGCGCCGATCGCCGTGCACACAGGCATGGTACGGCTGTTCTTCGCCCTGATGCTGATCGAGGTCGGATCATTAGCGATCACTTATCTGTAGCCTGGGTCGACAGCGACGCCGAACGGCGCGCCTGGCTGGAGGCCCATCCCGACGCCGTGCAGATCTCGGCGGAACTGCCCCTGCGCGCCAACCTTTCGGTCTTGGAAAACATCGCCCTGGTGCCGCAATATCGTGACAACGCAACGCCCCAACAGGCTAGCGAGCAGGCGTGGGGCCTGCTGGAACGGCTGGCCCAAACCGGCTGCGCCCACCATCGAGACCCCGATCTGAACTATGAGCAGCGCTTCGTCGCCAAGCTGCTGCGGGCATTGATCGGCCGGCCCTCTATAATCGTGATCGAGCGCCCCGGCCTGCTGTTGCCGGACCTGCCCTATCCGACCTTTCTGGCCGATTGCCTGACTAAACTGGAAGACGAGATCAATACGCTCTGGATCGTGGACTATCGATGGAACGCCCCTCTCTACCCACCCATTTGATCAAGCACCTGGGCCTCAAGGTCAGCCTGCTGGTCGGCATCACCGTGTTCCTCGCCGTCGGCTTCTTCGTCTATACCCTGTTCGCCCGCGGCCTGTTCGAATCGACCCGCACCCTCACCCTGGTGGCCGAGGACGTCAGCAACGTCAGTATCGGCATGCCGCTCAACTTCTCCGGCTTCCCGATCGGCCAAGTCAAGCGCATCACCCTGACCGAGCAGGGCCAGGGCCGGATCGAAGTGGAAGTGCCGACCAAGCATTTGCGCTGGCTGCGCACGACCAGCGTGTTCACCCTGCAAAAATCCCTGGTCGGCAGCGCCAATATCCGGGTCTTCAGCACCGACCTCGGTGCCCCACCCCTGCCCGCCGATGCGGTGCCGCCGCTGTATACCGGCGACGTGACCGAAGAACTGCCGCTCTTGATCACCCGCGCCAAGAACCTGCTCGACAATCTGGAGCGCATGACCCATGAAGGCTCCGACCTGGACCAGAGCCTCACCCACGTGAACACCGTGACCGGCCGCATGGCCGGGCAATATGGCATGCTCGAGGGCGTGCTCGGCAGCGCCGACAAGGCGAAGAAGGTGGTCGATGCGGTCGATCAGGCCGACAAGCTGCTCACCTCGCTCAACGGCCTCTCGCTGAAGATGGATCAGCGGGTCTTCGGCCAGAACGGGGTCATGGATCAGACCGACCAGGCCCTGGCCAACGTCAACGCCATCCTGCTGCAGACCCGGGACAGCCTGAAGAAGGCCGACGCCATCCTGGCCAACGCCCAGGAGGCCAGCGCCGACCTGACCCTCTTGCGGGCCGAGATCGACGACAGCGTGCGCAAGGTCAATCACCTGATCAACGAGATCAACCGCAAATGGCCCTTCGCCCGCGAGGTGGAGGTGAAGCTGCCATGAAATCTGTGACGAGTCACGAGTACCGAGTAGCGAGAAATGAGATACCCACTATGCCTGTTTGGTGGGCCTCTCGGTACTCGGCACTCGTCACTCGGTACTTGATCCGAGCCACTCGGTACTCGCTACTCGGCACTCTTTTCTTGCTTGTCGCCTGCGCCGGTTCGCCGCCGCCTGATTGGAAGATGAATGCCGTCGGTCAGTTGGAGAACTATCAGCAACGCTGGCTCGAGGGCGATTCCCGCACGGCGGAACTGAACTTCGCCAAGGCTCGCGGCGAACTGGCCCGCACCGGCCGGCTCGACTTGGTGGCGCGCGCCGAACTGATTCGCTGCGGGACCCGCATCGCCAGTCTCGATTTTGCGCCCTGCGTCGAATATGAAAAGCTGGCGGCCGACGCCTCGGCCGAAGAGGTGGCCTATGCCCGCTTCCTGGCCGGCGATTGGCAAGGGCTGAATGCGGACCTGCTGCCGGGCCACTATGCCGAACTGGCCAAGGCCACGGATGCCGGCCAGCGCAACCGCACCGCCCAGGCCATAGCCGATCCGGTGGCCCGACTCATTGCCGGCGCCCTGCTGTTGAAGCGGGGCGAGATCATGCCGGAGACCATGGCCCTGGCCAGCCAGACTGCTTCCGAGCAAGGCTGGCGCCGGCCCCTGCTCGCCTGGCTACAAGTCCTGGCGCAGCGGGCCGAGGCCGCCGGCGACGGTGCCGCCCTGGCGAAACTCAAGCGGCAGATCGAGCTTGTGCTCTCCGGAAAACCCGCTCTGCCCGTCCAGTCGCAACGGCCCTGAGAACCCTGCAAAGCAAAGGGGCTTTACAGGGTGGTACGTTCACACTACCCTAGCCGCGGGCAGTCGATGCCCAACCCTATTCGATGGAGGAGTACACAATGCAAAAGCTTTTCACCGCCCTGTGCGCCAGCGGTCTTATCCTGGCCGCCCCGGCCGCCCTCGCCGCCCCGCTGATGTCCGCCGAGTGGGCCGCCCAGGCCTGCCAGCAGTGGAACAAGACCGCCACCCTGACCGACGAACTCGCCGACAAGTGGATCAAGAACGACAAGGGCCGTGGCTACAAGATCATGCAGATGTACCGCACCGACTGCGGCGAGGCGACCAAGGTGGAGATGAAGGTCCAGCCGCAGGGCGGCAAGGCCATCTGCACCTACGGCGGCAAGGTGCAAACCGCCAACCTGGACCTCGCCGTCGACTACGTCATGCATGCCGAGACCAAGCGCTGGCGGGAAATGGGTGCCGGCGAATACGGCCCGATGCGCGCCATGATGTTCGGCCGGCTACAGTTCTCCGGCCCCAAGATGGAAGCCATGAGCGTGATGGGCCCGTTCGAGGCCTTCCTGCTGCTGCCCGGCAAGGTGCCCGGCGACGATGCCTGCCCGGCGAAATAAGCCTGCGCAAGCCACAAAAAAGCCCGCATCTGCGGGCTTTTTGTTTGTGCCGAACTGATCAGTGCAACTGCGGCGGCCCCTGTTCGGCAGGGAAGCCGGTCTTGATCTCCTCCGGCGTCGCCTGCCGCACCGACAAAATCTCGACCACGCAGGTCGCATTCTGGCCGGCCAGGGGATGATTGCCGTCCAATGTGACCTTGCCGTCGGCGATCTTGACCACCCGAAAGGTCATGACCTCGCCCTTGTCGTTCTGGGCCTCGGCCTCGCCACCCAGGCGGCGCAAGGAGGGCGGCACGTCGGCGAAGTTCTCGACGATGATCAGGTCGGGATCGGAAGGGCCGAAGCCCTCCTCGGGCGAAAGGCTGACCTCGATGCGATCACCCACCCTGTGGCCTTCGAGACTGCGCTCGATCTTCTCGAACAGGCCGCTGCCGGCGCCATGGACATAGCCGGTCGGCACGTCGTTCTGGCCCATCACCTGGCCATCCTGGCTCAGCACCGAATAAGTCATGAATACGACCTTGTTCCTGCCTACTACCTCGTCACTCATGACGCGCTCCGCTGAAAAAAGGCCATTTTAGCAAAACCGGCCGGCTCAGCCCTGGCCGCGGCGCATCACCCCACCCGCCTCGGCCGCCCCGCCGCCACCGCTGATCGGCACCTCCAGGGCAGCCGGGCTCGGCAGATCGAGCAGGCGATAGAGCTGCTTGAGCTTGCTGCGATAGAGCTGGTCGAAGGCCTGGACGCTCTCGGCCGGGTTGTAATCGCCGAACCACCAGAACCAGTCCGAGCTCTCGCAGGATTTCAGCACGGTCTCGGCGGCCGTGCGGGCGCGCGGCGACAGGCAACCATCGCAGACCGCTTGGTCGTAGGCCTCTTTGGCCGTGCAGAGCAGGTCCCAGGCCCGGTTCTTGGCCGCATCGCCCATCCAGGCGGTGAAGTCGCCATAGACCCAACTGCCGGCGGTCAGCTGCGGCAATTTGCCGACGCCATTCGCCTTCAACTCCAGATATTCCGCAAAGGTGGTGGTGCGAATATCGGGATGATCGGCCAAGATCTTGTAGAGCTCGGCCAGGAAATAGAAACCGTTGTAAGGGTAGTACTCCCAGGCATTCTCGCCGTCCAGGATCACCGTCACCACGGCCTCCGAACCGGCTGCTTCCTGGTGAATCGTTTCCAGGCTATGCAGGAAATGGCGCACCGCATCGGTTGCCCACCAGCTCTTGTACTCGAAGCCGATCAGGTCCGACAGATGATCATCCCGGAAAAAACACAGCGTATCGACGCCCTGCAATTGATACGGCCGATAGGCCCAAGTCGACCTGCGGCTGAGGTCGATGCCGGAGGCCTGCAGACTGTTGCGCAACACCCCCTCGCCACTGGCCACCCAGCGCACCCCCTCCTCCGCCATCAAATGCAGCACCGGTTCGGACAACCCTCCCTCGGCCGGCCAGAAGCCGACCGGACGATGGCCGAAGTGGCTGCGATGGCTATCGAACGCCGCCTGGATGTGGGCCCGCACCCGAGTTTCGCCACCGGGATAGCCGGGGCTGGCCGGCAAGGGGGACTTCGGCTGCGCCTCGCGGGCGGCCTGAAAGTCGATCAGCAAGGGGGCCATGGGATGGCTGTGGGGCGTGCTGGAGAGCTCGACCTGGCCGCGCTCCAGCAGGGTGCGATAACGCGGGATCAGGCCGCCGATCACCTCGCCGATGATTTTAAAGAGTGATTGTCGATCATCCAGGCTGAAGCCCTTGCCCTTCTGCATCAAAGCCAACACCAGGGGCTGGTCCCGGCGCACGGTCTCGCCGGTCCAGGCCAGGTGATACCAAGTCACCAGGTCCGCCAGATATTGGCCGGAGAGATAGCTGAAACCGGCAGCTTCATCCTTCAGCCGCTCTTGGAATTCATGCAGCAGGCGATAGGCGGGAAACGGTTCCACCATGGTGGGGAGGTTCAAGCGGAAGCAGGCCTTGATCAATTCGGCCTTGGCCGCCTCATCCAGCCGTCCCAGGTCCGGCTCGATCAACCAGGCCAGCAGGGGGTCGCGCGGATGGCCGCTGGCGAACTGACTGGCGTAGTCATCCAGTTGCTCCACCAGGCTGGGCACGAAATTGACCACCGCCCGCACATTGGGCGCCGCCTCGAGGTGGGCCGCCATGTCGGAATAGTCCTTCAGGGCATGCAGATAGGTCCAAGGCAGGCGGTAGTCGCCGCTCTCGGTTCGGTAATCCGGTTGATGGAAATGCCAGCAGAGGATCAGATGCAGCATGTCAGCTCAGGTCGACCCTGAAAAACGGCGGCGCTGCGAGCATCAACGCACGTGATGAATATCCATGCCCAGCATCTCCGGCGTCACCAGGGTCACCCCTTGCGGGCTGACAAAAAAGCGCCTTGCATCTTCGGCAGGATCGACGCCGATGGTCATGCCTGCGGGAATCTGGCAACCCCGGTCGATCACCACCCTTTTCAGCAGCGCCCCCTCGCCGATCCGCGCACTGGGCAACACCACTGCATCCTCCAGATAGGCGCCTTCGGCGACGTGCACGTTGGAGAACAAGACCGAGCGGCGCACCGTGGCGCCGCTGATGATGCAGCCTCCGGAGACGGTGGAGTCGACCGCCATGCCACGACGGTCATCGTTGTCGAACACGAACTTCGCCGGCGGCAGTTGCTGCTGATCGGTCCAGATCGGCCAATCCTTGTCGTAGATATTGAGTTCCGGAATCACCCGCGCCAGATCGAGGTTGGCCTCCCAATAGGCATCAACCGTGCCGACGTCGCGCCAATAGGGTTTCTCGCCCTCGGCGTAGACACAGCTATCGGAGAAGCTGTGGGCATAGACCCGATAACCCGAGCGCAGCAAATGCGGGATCACATCGTTGCCGAAATCGTGCTCGGAATGCGAGTCGTCGGCATCGCGGATCAACTGCTCGTAGAGAAAGGCCGCATTGAACACGTAGACCCCCATGGAACACAGGGCCATATCCGGCTTGTCCGGCATGGCCGGCGGGTTGGCCGGTTTCTCGATGAAGGAGACCACCCGCCCGTCGGCATCGACATCCATGACCCCGAAGGCTGACGCCTCGCTGATCGGCAGTTCCATGCAGGCCACGGTCATGTCCGCCTCGTTGCGCACGTGATCGGCCAGCATCTCGCCGTAGTCCATTTTGTAGATGTGGTCGCCGGCCAGGATCAGGACATATTCCGGCCGGTAGATGCGCAGGATGTCCAGGTTCTGGAACACGGCATCGGCCGTGCCCTTGTACCAGGACTGCTCGTCCACCCTTTGCTGGGCTGGCAGCAACTCGATGAATTCATTGAACTCGCCGCGCAGGAAACCCCAGCCGCGCTGGATGTGCTTGATCAGGGAATGCGCCTTGTACTGGGTGAGCACGCCGATGCGCCGGATGCCGGAATTGATGCAATTGGACAGCGGGAAATCGATGATGCGGAACTTGCCGCCGAAGGGCACCGCCGGCTTGGCCCGCCAACTGGTCAGGTCCTTCAGTCGGCTGCCGCGTCCCCCGGCCAGGATCAGGGCCACGGTGCTCTTGGTCAAGACACTGATAAATCGCGGATATTCCCTTTGCACAGCCGGCTCCCCCTGCAAATATCAACATAAACAATCGACTTCACTTATCATGATAGCTCGAAAACAGTAAGCATTCGTGATAGACCATGACCCCGCAAACCAGCTTGGACCGGCTATTCTCGGCCCGCTGCCATGACCCGTTCAGCGTCCTCGGCTTACACCGATCGGGCAGCGGACAACTCATCCGCGTCTTCCGCCCGAATGCCGATGCGGTCAGCCTGATGCTCCAGCAGAGCGAGATTCCCCTCAAGCGCATCGATGCACGCGGCCTGTTCGAATGGCATGGCGAGGCCTCGACCGCCCTGCCCGGCAAGCCCTATCGGCTGAAGTTCAGCGAAGGCGGGCAGACCTTCGAGCAATACGATCCCTATTGCTTCGAGCCGATCCTCAGCGAACACGACCTCCACCTGTTCGGCGAAGGCCGTCTGTTCGAGGCCTATCGCACACTCGGGGCACATCCCTGCACCCTGCAAGGCGTCGAGGGGGTGCATTTCGCCGTCTGGGCGCCCAATGCCGAGCGGGCTTCGGTGGTCGGCAGCTTCAATCGCTGGGATGGCCGGGTCCACCCCATGCGGGCGCGCGGCAGTTCGGGTGTCTGGGAGCTGTTCATTCCCGGCCTCAAGCCCGGCGACTATTACAAATACGAGATCCGCAATCGCCAGACCGGCGAGATCCGGGTCAAGAGCGACCCCTATTGCCAGGCCTATGAGTTGCGGCCAGGCACCGCGGCCAGGGTGCCACCGATCGGCAGCTACCAGTGGCGCGACAGCGACTGGATGCAGGAGCGGGCCAAACGGGATTGGCTGCACGCCCCGATGAGCATCTATGAAGTGCATGCCGGCTCCTGGCGCCGGCATTACGACGGCCGCTTCTACAACTACCGGGAGTTGGCCGATGCCCTGATCCCCTACGCGCGCGATCTGGGCTTCACCCACATCGAATTCATGCCGCTGACCGAGCATCCCCTGGACGAGTCCTGGGGCTACCAGACCACCGGCTATTTCGCCGCCAGTTCCCGCTTCGGCAGCGCCGACGACCTCCGCTACCTGATCGACCAGTGCCACCAGGCCGGCATCGGCGTCATCCTCGACTGGGTACCCGGCCACTTTCCCATGGACGACTGGGCCCTGGCCCGCTTCGACGGCACCGCCCTGTATGAGCACGAAGACCCGCGGCTCGGCATGCACCAGGACTGGGGCACCCACATCTTCAACTACGGCCGGCGCGAGGTCGCCGGCTTTCTGCTGTCCAGTGCCTATTACTGGCTGAAGGAATTCCACATCGACGGCCTCAGGGTCGACGCGGTGGCCTCCATGCTCTACCTGGACTATTCGCGCAAGGCGGGCGAATGGCTGCCCAACAAATTCGGCGGCCGCGAGAATCTGGAGGCCATCGACTTCCTGCGCGAGATGAACGTGATGGTGCACGAGCGCTTCCCCGGTGCTCTCACCTTCGCCGAGGAATCCACCGCCTGGCCCATGGTTTCGCGCCCGGTCTACCTGGGTGGCCTGGGCTTTTCCATGAAATGGAACATGGGCTGGATGAACGACACCCTGAGCTATTTCCAGCTCGACTCGATCTATCGTCGCTACCACCACAACTACCTCACCTTCGGCCAGCTCTACGCCTACAGCGAAAACTTCGTGCTGCCCTTCTCCCACGACGAGGTGGTGCACGGCAAACGCTCGCTGCTTGGCAAGATGCCGGGCGACGCCTGGCAGCAGTTCGCCAACCTGCGCCTGCTGCTGACCTACCAGTTCACCACGCCGGGCAAGAAGCTCAACTTCATGGGCAACGAATTCGGCCAAGGCCGGGAATGGGCCACCAGCGGCGAACTCGACTGGGGCCTGCTGCAGACCCATTGGCACGCAGGAGTGCAGACCCTGGTGCGCGACCTCGGCCGGCTCTACCTCAACCTGCCCGCCCTGCATGAACTGGACTTCGATGCCGCCGGCTTCGGCTGGATCGACTGCCACGACGCCAACCAATCGGTGCTCGCCTTCATCCGCCGCGACCGTGCCGGCCGCAGCGTCATCGTCGCCCTCAACTACACCCCGGTGCCGCGCGAGGGCTACCGCATCGGTGCCCCGGCCGCCGGCTTCTGGCGCGAGATCTTCAACAGCGATTCGGAGTTTTACGGCGGCGGCAACATCGGCAACGGCGCCGGCGTAGTCAGCGAGGACACGCCCTGGATGGGCTATCCCCATTCCCTGGTGCTGACCCTGCCGCCGCTGGGCGCGGTCGTCCTCTCCGTCGACTGAACCCGATCCCCGGCATGGCGGCCTGGCAAAGGCTTAGAGCCTATTTCAGTAGGGCTCATGCCCCGCGTTGCAGCCAGGATCGGCGTCTGCGGCGTTGCCCTGCATCCCGCAGGCCAACGGCGCGGGGTATGTTCCCTACTGAAATAGGCTCTTATTGAGTAACCGTTATACTGGCGCGCAACCAGGCCATCCAAGAGAGAAAACCATGCACGCGAGCTGGCGCACCTTGCAACAACACCACAAGGCGTGGAAAACGCTGCATCTGCGAACACTGTTCGCGCAGGACGCCGAGCGCTTCGAGCGCTTCTCTCTCACGCTCGACGACCTGCTGCTCGACTACTCCAAGAACCTGATCACCGAAGAGACCCTGCGCGGCCTGATGGGCCTGGCCCGCGAGGCCGGCGTCGAGGCCAAGCGCGACGCCATGTTCAATGGCGACAAGATCAACCTCACCGAACAACGCGCGGTGTTGCACACCGCACTGCGCAACCGCAGCGGTCGGCCCATCATGGTCGACGGCCAGGACGTGATGTCGGCGGTGCGCCGGGTGCTGGCCCAGATGCGCAGTTTCTCCGAGGCCGTGCGCTCGGGCCGCTGGCATGGCTACAGCGGCAAACCGATCAGCGACGTGGTCAACATCGGCATCGGCGGCTCCGACCTCGGTCCGGTCATGGTCTGCCAGGCCCTGGCCCCCTATGGCCGGCCCGACCTGCGCGCCCACTTCGTCTCCAACGTCGACCCCAGCCACCTGCACGACACCCTGCAGGGGCTCGATCCCGAGACCACGCTGTTCATCGTCGCCTCCAAGACCTTCACCACCCAGGAGACGCTCTCCAACGCGCGGGCCGCACGCAAATGGTTCCTCAACAAGGCACAAGACGAATCGGTCGTGGCCAAGCATTTCGTCGCGGTCTCGACCAACGAGGCCGAGGTGCGCCGCTTCGGCATCGACCCGGCCAATATGTTCGAGTTCTGGGACTGGGTCGGCGGCCGCTATTCGCTGTGGTCGGCCATCGGCCTGCCCATCGCCGTCTACATCGGCATGGACCGCTTCGAGGAATTGCTCGCCGGCGGCTTCGAGATGGACGAGCATTTCCGCAGCGCGCCATTGGAGCGCAACATGCCTGTGCTGCTCGGCCTGCTCGGCGTCTGGTACAACAACTTCTGGGACGCCCAAAGCTGGGCCATGCTGCCCTACGACCAGCACCTGGCGCGCCTGCCGGCCTATTGCCAGCAACTGGACATGGAATCGAACGGCAAGACCATCACCCGCAGCGGCCGGCCCAGCCGGGTCTCCACCGGCCCGGTGCTGTTCGGCGAACCCGGCACCAACGGCCAGCACGCCTTCTACCAACTGATCCACCAAGGCAGCAAGCTGATCCCCTGCGACTTCCTGGCCGCGGCCGAGAGCCACAACGACCTCGACGGCCAGCACGCCATTCTGCTGTCCAATTTCTTCGCCCAGACCGAGGCCCTGATGCGCGGCAAGACCCGAGCCGAGGTCGAGGCCGAACTGGCGGCCGAGGCCATGGGCAAAACGCAGATCAGGAAACTGGTGCCGCACAAAGTCTTCAGCGGCAACCGGCCGACCAACTCCCTGCTCTATCGCAAGCTCACCCCGCACACCCTGGGCCGGCTGATCGCGCTCTACGAGCACAAGGTCTTCGTCCAGGGTGCCATCTGGGACATCAATTCCTTCGACCAATGGGGCGTGGAACTGGGCAAGCAGCTGGCCAAGGCGATCCTGCCGGAGTTGGCCGATAATGCCCGCGTCGGCAGCCACGACAGCTCCACCAACGGCCTGATCAACCATTACAAGGGATTGCAGAAATGACCACGCCCAATCCAAGCTCTACCATCACCCCCGATAGCGTGCTGATCCCCTCGCCGCCCACGCTGCTCATCGAACTGGAGCGGCTGATGGATGAAGAAGACATCAACATCGCGGCCGTCGCCGAGTTGATCTCGCAGGACCCCGGCGTCGCGGCGCAGATCTTCCGCCAGATCGCCTCGCCGATCTACGGTCTGAGCAAGCCGCCGGAGAGCCTGGGCAAGGCCGTCTCCCTGATCGGCCTGAAGAGCCTGCACGACCTGGTGAAGAGCATCTGCCTGCGTCAGGTGTTGTCAGGCGACTCACCCTTTTTCGAGTGGTTCTGGGAACGCTCGGCCGAGATCTCCAAGCTGGCCGCCGCCATCGCCTGGGCCCAGCGCACCGTGGTCAACGTCCTGCCGGAACATGCCCACCTGGTCGGCCTGTTCCACGACTGCGGCATTCCCGTGCTGGCCCTGCACAACAAGAAATACAACGAGTGCTTCAGGAAGGCGGGGGTCTACCAGTGGCCCGACATCCGCAAGGAAGACGGCAAATTCCAGACCGATCACGCCGTGGTCGGCTATCTGGTGGCCAAGCACTGGAAACTACCGGACTACGTCTGCCAGGCCGTGCGTTATCACCACGAGATCGTCCATGCCGAGCACAAGGCCGCCACCTTGGTCGCCATCCTGCAAATGGCCATGCACATCTACAACGTCCGCAACGGCCATGAGGATGCCGATTGGGACGGCGAGCGCGAACGGGTGCTCGACGAACTCGGCATCCTGCCGAATGAGCTGCAGGCATTCGAGGAAGATGTCTACGACCAGGTGCACCAAATCTAAGCTAACAAGCGAGCCGCCCGACCATGGATTTTTTAGCCCTGCGCAACCTGCACCTCTTGACCATCGCCGTCAGCCTCGGCCTGTTCCTGCTGCGCGGCTATTGGATGCTGCGCGAGTCGCCCCGGCTTCAGGACAAATGGGTGAAGATCGTGCCGCACGCCAACGATACCGTCCTGCTCGCCGCCGCCATCGGCATGCTGGTCGTGGCCGAGGTGAATCCCCTCAACCAGCCCTGGCTGCTCGCCAAGATCGTCGGCCTCTTGGCCTACATCGGTCTCGGCACCGTGGCCCTGAAACGCGGCAAGACCCGCGCGGTCCGCATCAAGGCCCTGATCGCGGCACTGGCGGTGTTTGCCTACATCGTGGCGGTGGCGGTGACCAGGCAGGTCATTCCCGGTACCTAGACTAACGGTCAATGCCAATAGCGTCGCTGGGTTTCCCGCGCCGCTATGAGATGAGCCCCGGCGACTCCCAGTCGCACCGACACGGCACCGTCGCGATCGGTGCGCAGCACCGTCGCCCCCGAAGCGAGATAACGCCGCAGCACCTCCGGCTTGGGATGGCCGAAGCGGTTGCGGTGGCCGACCGGGATCACCACCCAGCGCGGCTGCACCGCGGCGAGAAAAGCCGGCATCGACGAGGTGCCGCTGCCGTGATGCGGCGCGAGCAACACGTCGGCATGCAAGCGCGCCGGCAGCCGTTCCAGCAGGCTCAGTTCGCCCAGCCGCTCGATATCGGCCGGGATCAAGACCGAGCCATAGGCGCTTTCGATCCTGAGCACGCAGCCGCGGTCATTGTCGCGGTAATGGCGATTGCGATAGTGGCCCGTGGTCGGGTGCAGCAACTCGAACTGCACGCCATCCCACATCCAGCGCTGACCCACCAAGCACGGCCGAGTCTTCGGCACATGGCGCAGCACCGCCTGACCCTGCGGGCTGACCCAGTCGGTGGGCAGGGCCGCGAACGAGGCCAGCATCCAGTCCGGCCGGTGGCTGGCGGAAAGGCTGAGGGCACCGCCGCTGTGGTCGGTGTCGTCATGGCTGACGATCAGGCCATCCACGCGATGGATGCCCTGGGCATAAAGATAAGGCGCGACGACGCGGGCGCCGGCATCCACGCCCGAGGCATAGCGCGGCCCGGCGTCGAAGACCAGGACATGGCCCGTGGTGCGCACGACGATGGCCAGACCCTGGCCGACGTCGAGCACATCGAGCCGGAGCTCGCCCGGGCCGGGCCGATCCAACCGCGGGAACAGCAAAGGCAGCAGCAGCAACAGCCCCAACCAGCGGGCCGGCAGACCGCGCGGCAGGGTCAGCATGGCCGCCCCCAAGAGGGCGAGCAGCACGGCCCAGGCATTGGGCTCCGCGCCGTGCCAGATCGGCTGCGGCAAGGCATCGAGCCAAGTGAGGCCCTGCATGACCACGGCGATCACCCCATGCGCCAAGCTCGCCAACCATGCCCAGGGCAACACTGCCGCCAGCAACACCAAGGGCACGGCCAGCCAACTGATCAGGGGGATGGCGAAGGCATTGGCGATCGGCGATACCAGCGAAACCTCGTGGAAGATCAGCAGCAAGGCCGGCAGCAGGGCGAGGCTGACCGCCCACTGCGCCGACAGCCAGCTGCGCCAGGAGGCCGGCTGGCCCATGCGGCCCTGGCCCGCGAACAACAGCGCCGCCACCGCGGCGAAGGACAACCAGAAGCCGGGCGACAAGGCCGCCCAGGGATCGAGGACCACGACGGCGAGCAGCGCGCCAGCCAGCACGCGCGAGGCCGAGCCGGCGCGGTCGAGCCAGAGCATCAGCGCGGCGGCGGCCAACATGAACAGGGTGCGTTGGGCGGGGATGCCGAAGCCGGCCAAGGCGACATAGCCGGCGGCGGCCGTCAGGCCGAACAAGGCCCCGGCCTTCTGCGCCGGCAAGCGCACGGCCAAAGGCGGCGCTCGGCGCCAGCCGAACTGCACCAGCCAGTAGGCCAGGGCCGAAAACAGGGTGACGTGCAGGCCGGAGATCGACATCAGGTGGGTGACCCCGGTGTGGCGAAACAAGGTCCATTGGGCATCGGGGATGGCATTCTGGTCGCCCACCGCTAGGGCCACGGCGACCCCGGCATAGGCTTGTTCGGCCAAGGCGGTCTGCAAATGCGCACGTAAAGCTTCCCGCGTCCGGTCCAGGGCCGCCCGCGGGAAGCCGCTGCAGCCGGCGGCCGGTGCCGCCTCGCCGATCAGATGGCCGGTGGCCCGGATGCCGCGCTCCAGCAACCATGCCTCGTAATCGAAACCGGAGGGGTTGATGCTGCCGTGCGGCTGCGCCAAGCGCGCCGTCAAGCGCAGACAATCGCCGCCATGCAGCGGCGCAGGCGGCGTGGCGGCGTCAATCGCATACTGATTGAGCACGACCCGGCCTGGCACTTGGGCAGCCGGTGTCAGCACCTGCTGAACCTGAAAGACGAAGCGCTGGCCGCGCGGCGTCGCCTCGGGCAAGCCGATCAGCCGGCCTTGCAGTTGGACGTCCCGGCCCTGCCAGTTCGCTGCCAAGGCATCGGCAAGGCGCAGATCGGCCCGCCAGGCCGCATAGAAGAATCCGAGATAGGCCGCCAGGAACAACCAGGCCAGCGGGCGCAGCCAGCGCCAGCGACCCGGCTCGGGCAGCCAGGCGACCAGCAGGGTCAGCAAGGGCAAGCCCCAAAGCCAGCGGAACTCCGGCAGCTCGGCAAGGGTCTGCAACCATGCCGCCCCCAAGGCGAAACCCAAGGCGATGACACGCACCACGCTGTTTTTGCTAACCTCCCCTACCCGCCCCTATTTTGTTGTGCGGGGCCTTTGTGAATTTATCGATGCCGCGCAAACACTTCAGAAAATTCCTGCCGACTCACCAGGCCGTCCGCGAACACAAGCACCTGCGCCACTTCGGGCCGCTGCTCAAGCACCACAACCTCTGGCACCTGAACCGCAATTCGGTGGCCGGCGGTGTCGCCGCCGGCATGTTCGCCGGCCTCATCCCCGGCCCGGTGCAGATGCTCATGGGCGCCATCCTGGCCATCATCTTCCGGGTCAACCTGCCGGTGGCCATGGTCACCACCTGGTATACCAATCCCATCACCTGGGGCCCGCTGATCGTGAGCGCCTATGCCATCGGCTCGCTGGTGACCGGAGAACCCATGGGCCGCGTGACCGACTTCGAATTCGACTGGACCGGCGGTGACTGGAGCCAGTTTCTGCCCAGCCTCTACCACTGGTTCCTCGGCCTGGGCGAGACCTATCTGATCGGCAGCCTGATCCTCGGGGTTATTCTGTCCGTCTTGGGCTACGGCGCGGTGCAACTGGCCTGGCGGCTGTATCTGCTGGCCTATATCAGGCGGCGCAAGCGGCGCATCGGCAAGCCGCCCGCTCCGAGCTAAGCCTCAGCCGGGGTCGGATAGCTGCTTCAGCTTGCCGCTGCTCACGATCGAGCGCAGCACCTTTTCCGCATCGCCGTGGTATTGCTTGAAGGTCACGCCCACCCGAAAGGCGTTATTGGCCAGATTGCAATAAACCACCTTGCCGATCAGTTCCAGAATGAGCGGGGCCTTGCCTGATACCTGCGGAATTTCCAGATAGACGTGGTATTCCTGCCTCGGCGGCACGTTGGTGTCGCTGATGATGGCCGCGCCGCAGATCGAGATATTGTCGGTCTTGCCCAGGTAGCGGACATTGCCGTCCGCCGGGTCCACCAAGGCCGCCCGCCAATGCGCCAGATAGCGCGGATTGGCCCGGCGCTCCTGGATCCTGGGCGCCTGTCCATGAAAGGCCGCCTCTTCCCTGACCACGGTCTTGGGCTCAGGCGGCGCCTCGACGGGAGCAGCCACGGCCTCCTCCTGAGGCGGTTCCTGCTCCTCGATGATCGGCTCCTGGTTTTCCTCAGCCACGCTCACGCTGCTCTCCCTTATTAGTCAGCCTGCACAGGCTCACCTTATCACTATGGCGTTCAAACTGTCATCGGTTCCAGCCCGCCATCGGTCAGGCGCAACACCCGTTGCATGCGCCCGGCCAAATTCGGGTCGTGGGTCACCACCAGAAAGCTCACCGCATGCCGCTCGCTCAAGCCGAGCAGCAGTTCCTGGATATGCTCGGCGGTATGCCGGTCGAGATTGCCGGTCGGTTCATCCATCAAGACGCAGGCCGGTTGCGTGACCAGGGCCCGGGCAATGGCCGCCCGTTGGCGCTCGCCGCCGGACAGTTCACCCGGCCGGTGACCCAGGCGATGGCCCAGGCCGACCTCGGTCAAGACCCGCTCGGCCTCGGCATAGGCCGCGGCTCGCTCCACGCGTCGGATGATCAGCGGCATGGCGGCATTCTCCAGGGCGGTGAATTCCGGCAGCAGATGATGGAACTGATAGACGAAACCGAGCGCGCGATTGCGCAGGTTGCCGCGCGCCAGTTCGCTCATGGCCCAGATGTCCTGGCCCTGCACGGTGACCTGGACGGCATCGGGCCGGTCCAACCCGCCCAGCACATGCAGCAGCGTGCTCTTGCCGGCACCGGAAGCGCCCATCACCGCCACCCGCTCGCCGGCCTGGATGGCCAGTTCGACCTGCGACAGCACCGGCACTTCCAGCCGGCCCTGCCAGTAGCTCTTGTTCAGGCCGGTGCAGGCCAGCACCGGTGCCGAAGCTGACCGCTCACTCATAACGCAGCGCCTCCGCAGGCTGCACGCTGGCCGCACGCCGGCTGGGATAGAGCGTCGCCAGGAAAGACAGGATCAAGGCGACGCCGCCGATCCAGGCGACATCGGACCAGACCAGCTTGGACGGCAGTTCCGAGATGTAATAGACGTCGGCCGGGAACAGGTCCATATGCAACAGCCGTTCGATGATCGGCACCACGGTCTCGACATTGAGCGCCAAGAGCACGCCGCCGCCTACGCCGAGCAGGGTGCCGATCACGCCGATCAGGCTGCCCTGGACCATGAAGATCTGCATGATGCTGTTGGGGCTGGCGCCGAGCGTGCGCAGGATGGCGATGTCGGCCTGCTTGTCGGTCACCGCCATGACCAGGGTGGAGACGATGTTGAAGGCGGCCACCGCGACGATCAGGGTGAGGATGATGAACATCATCCGCTTCTCGATCTGCACGGCGCGGAAGAAGTTGGCGTGACTCATGGTCCAGTCGCTGATGTAGTAATCGCCCTGCAAGGTCCGGGCGAGTTCGCGCGTCACCCAGGGTGCGCGGTCCATGTCGGCCAGCTTGATCCGCAGGCCGGAAACGGCATCGCCCAGGCGGTAGAGCTTCTGCGCATCCTGAATGTGGATCAGGGCGAGGCCGGCGTCGTATTCGAACATGCCCATCTGGAACAGGCCGACCACGGTGAACTGCTTCATCCGCGGCAGCATGCCGGCCGGGGTGATCACCCCCTGCGGGGCGATCAAAGTGACCTGGTCGCCCACGCCCACGCCCAGGCTGTTCGCCAGTTCGGCGCCCAGCACGATATCGAACGCGCCCGGCCGCAAGTCCGCCAAGCGGCCCGCCTTCATGTGCGCCTCGAATTCGGCCACGTGGCGTTCCTGCTCAGGCAGCACCCCGCGCACCATACCGCCCTTGGTCTCCGAACCGAAGGCGAGCAGAGCCTGATTCAAGACATAAGGCGCATAGCCGCGCACCTCGGGGTGAGCCTGCACCTGCCCGGCCAGGGCCGGCCAATCCGTCAGCCGGCCATCCGGGCCGGTGATCTCCATATGCGCGGCCACGCCCAGGATGCGGTTGCGCAACTCTTCCTGGAAGCCGTTCATCACCGACAGCACCACGATCAAGGCGGCCACGCCCAGGGCGATGCCGATCATCGAGATCATGGAGATGAAGGAGATGAAATGGTTGTGCCGCTTCGCCCGGGTGTAACGCAGGCCGATCCAAAGTTCGTAGGGACGGATCATCATGCGCCTATCAAGTGGGCCGCCACCCGGCGGTGCTGCGGTTCGCGCCGGTGCTCGAACAGGTAGAGGCCCTGCCAGGTGCCGAGCGCCATGCGCCCGCCGGCGACCGGGATGGACAGATGGGTCTGGGTCAAGGCGGCGCGGACATGGGCCGGCATGTCGTCGGCGCCTTCCAGGGTGTGGCGGTAGATCGGGTCGTTCTCCGGCACCAGGCGCGAGAGGAAACGCTCAAGGTCGCCCTGCACATCCGGGTCGGCGTTTTCCTGGACCAGCAGGCTGGCCGAGGTGTGCTGCACGAACAGGGTGAGCAGGCCTTGGTTCAGGCCGGTGTCGGCCAACCAGGCGGCCACCTGGTCGGTGAAGGCGTACAACCCCTTGCCGCGGGTGCTGATCTGGAACTGGCTGGAGTGCTGATGCATGGGCGTTATTGTAACTGCGCACGCACAAAAAAGCCGGCCCGAGGCCGGCTTCGTGCAGGGGCGGAGGCGCTTATTCGGCCTCGACCAGATCGCGGTAGGCATGCCAGCTGGCATGGCCGAGCAAGGGGAAGATGACGATCATGCCGATGAACAAGGTGGCGATGCCCACGGCACTCAAGGCGACGATGAGCGCGGCCCAGACCAGCATGGCCGGCAGGTTCTGGCGCACCACGACCAGACTGGTCATGACCGCGGTGACCACATCGACCTTGCGATCCATCATCATCGGCAGCGAGATCACGCTCATGGCGAACACCAGGGCAGCCAGGGCGGCGCCGAAGCCGACATAGCTGACCATGAACCGCCAGTGCTCGGACACCCAGAGCACGTTGAAGCTGAATGGCCCGAGGCTGACCACGTCGCCTTGCAGCATCAAGGCCACCAGGATGGCGGAGATGCGCTCCCAGCCGCTCAGGATGAAGGCGAGCAGCAAGCCGAACAGGCCGATGGAGGCCGCGTTGTTGCGGATGCAGGAGAAGGCCTTGTCTTCCTCCTGGTTGGCCTGCTTGTCCTCCAGCTTGCAGGAAATTCCATAAAAACCGATGGCCAGGAACGGCGCGATCAACAGGAAGCCCGCGGTCAGGGCCATGGCCAGATGGCTCTTGTAGAGAAAATGGCTGACCACGGCATAGCCGAACAGCGAGAACACCATGCCTAATGAGATCGATAACATCCAGTTGCGCGCAAAATCCATAAAGCCGCTGCGCAACCAGGCGAACGGCTGATGCCAGGACACGCGGTAGACGCAGGGCAGGGCGATGTGCGGACTATTGGGACAGACGGCGGTACGATTCATGACACTCCTCCTCGACGATGGGGGCGATGGGGTTCACCCGTTTATGCCAGCTATTGTCCGGCCAGCATAAGGGGCAGCCCAGGCCGAAGGCAACACCCCTGCGCTCGGTATATCCATACCAAACTCGGGGTGCTCGTCTATAAAGACAAAGCGACCGGAGACCCTTGGGATGCCCCACGCCCGAGACCACAACAAGCAGAGAGGGAAACACGATGACCGCCTATGCCGAGTTCAACCGCCTGGGCCAAAGCCTGTGGCTGGACAACCTTTCCCGCAGCCTGCTCAAGGAAGGCGGCCTCGCCCGCTATGTCGAGGCCGGGGTCAGCGGGGTCACCTCCAATCCCACCATCTTCCACAAGGCCGTCTCCGACAGCCCCTATTACAAGGACGACCTGGCGCGCCTGAAGGCCCGCGAACCGGACCCGGAGGCGCGCTACGAGGCCCTGGTGGTCGAGGACATCCGCGCCGCCTGCGACCTGCTCAAGCCGGTGCACGATGCCAGCGCCGGCGACGACGGCTATGTCAGTCTGGAGGTCGCGCCCCGCCTGGCCCACGATGCCGCGGCCACGGTGGCCGAGGCCAAGCGCCTGAGCGCCCTGGTCGGGCGGGAAAACCTGCTGATCAAGGTGCCGGCGACGCCGGCCGGGGCGTCTGCCTTCGAGCAACTCACTGCCGAGGGCTACCGGCTCAACATCACCCTGCTGTTCTCGATCGAGCAAACCCTGCGCGTATTCGATGCCTACCTGCGAGGCGCGCGGGCCTGGCTGGCCAAGGGTGGCGACCCCAGGCGGCTCAAGGCGGTGGCCAGCCTGTTCCTGTCCCGGGTCGATACCCTGGCCGACAAGCGCCTGGAGGCCATTGGCACCGAGGAAGCCCTGTCCCTGCGCGGCAAGACCGCCGTGGCCATGGCGAAAAATGCCTACCGCCGCTATCAGGAGCTGTTTCACGGCCCGGCCTTCGCCGACTTGAAACTGCGCGGGGTGCGCCCGCAGTACCTGCTCTGGGCCAGCACCGGCACCAAGAACCCAGCCTACAGCGACCTGCTCTATGTCGAACCGCTGGTCGGCGCGGAGACCATCAACACCCTGCCGGACAAGACCCTGGCCGCGGTCGCCGACCATGCCCTGCCCAAGAGCACGATCGAACAGGGCAGTGCCGAAGCCGCCACCCACCTGGCCCGGCTCCAGACCCTGGGCATCGCCCCGGAGCAATTGGGCGAAGAACTCCAGGTCGAGGGCCTGCGCCTATTCAGCGAGTCGTTCGACCAGATGATCGATCTGATGCGCTGAGATGCATCACGTGGACCAAGTTACACTTGGCCCATGCTGCATTTGATCATCCCGGAACTGCTCAGCGCCGAATCGGACCTGAGCCTGACACCGGCCCTGCGGGCCTTGCTGGCACGCGGCCAGGCCGATCCATCACCGGCCGCCTGCCTGCCGCAAGCGCTGTGCCGGGCCATTGGCGTCGATGCTTGCCCGATCGCCGCGCTCTCCCTGCTCGACGATGGCGGCGATGCCGGCAACGCCTATTGGCTGCGTGCCGACCCGGTCTATCTGCATCTCAACATCGACCAACTGGTCCTGACCGATCCCCGCGGCCTGGGGCTGAGCCAAGCGGAGGCCGAAACCCTGACCACCACCTTGAACGGGCACTTCCTGCCGGACGGCCTCGAGTTCCTGCCGCTGGCCCCGGACCGCTGGTATCTCAAACTCGGCCAAGCCCCCGCCATGCAGACCACCCCCTTGTCTGAAGTCATTGGCCAGGGCATCCACCCGCATCTGCCGCAAGGCGCCGATGCGCGGCGCTGGCGCAGCGTCATCAACGAGGCCCAGATGCTGCTGCACGATCATCCGATCAACCAGGCCCGCGAAGGCCGTGGCCTGGCGCCGATCAACAGCATCTGGCTCTGGGGCGGCGGCAGCTTGTCCGCTTTGGGCAAGCTTCGCTCCGCACGGATCTACGGCGCGGCCCTGGCTGAGGCTGCCGATGCGGTGGCGACCCGAAGCGAGCCGGCCTCACTCGCCGAACTCGGCCCGGGCGTAGCGGAGACAGTGGTGATCCTTAAAGGACTGCAAGGCTTGAACGGTTCAGCTCGCGCCGCCGCGTTGGCTCGCTACGAAACCCGGTGGTTCGCGCCGGCACTGGCGGCCCTGAAGCAGGGCCGACTGGCCTGCCTCAGGCTCTATACCACCGGCAGCTTGCCGACCACACGCACAGTTCGCCCCCGGGACGCCTGGAAGCTCTGGCGCCGCCGGCCCTAGCCCCGCTTTACATTGCCTACTGAAATAGGCTCTAAATCCCTACTGACGCACCCTAATACGAACTAACCATATTAGTAATTTCTTATATTCTTGTATTCTTTTCTACATAGCGGGCTGCGCCTCGATTTGCAGCGCCATTCGTATCAACGATTCGAAAGGAATTTTATGAAGACATTACTCAAGCTCCTTGCCGCCGGCCTGCTGGCCGCCAGCCTTACCGCCCACGCCGGCGATGTCGACCCCGCCAGCGTGCCGGAGAAGAAGCGCACCGTGTTGGCCAAGTATCTCAACGCCGCCGACGTGCCCGGCTTCATCGCCCAACAGAACAAGAACGTGCTGTTCATCGATGTCCGCACCCCGCAGGAGCTGCAATTGATCGGCTTCGCCCAGGGCATCGACGCCAACATCCCGATCGTCCATTTCCGCTATGACCGCTGGAACGAGAAACTCGGCGATTTCGACAATGAGTTGAACCCCGACTTCGTCAACCAGGTGGAAAACCTGGCTTTCGAGCGCAACCTCGACAGCAACGCCGCCATCGTGGTCATGTGCCGCTCGGGCGACCGCAGCACCAAGGCCGTCACCCTGCTGAGCGAGGCCGGCTACAAGAACGTCTGGAGCGTGGTCGACGGCTTTGAGGGCGACATGGCCAATGCCGGCGCCAACAAGGGCAAGCGCAGCGTCAACGGCTGGAAGAATGCCGGCCTGCCCTGGTCCTACAAGCCGGGCAAGCCGCTGTTCCACCTGAGCACGCTGAAGTCGGAACCGGCACGCAACTAAGCTTCACCAAGCCGGCCGCTCAGGCCGGCTTGCGCGCCACCATGTCGATCAGCGCCGACATGCCGTGGTGCTTGTAGCCCTCGCTGATGAAATCGTCGTGTTCGGAGAGATGCACGATCTCGAACTCGGCAAAAGCTTCGCGCAGGATCGCTTCGGTATACATATTGTCGGCACTTGACGGCCCGCCGGTGCCGTATTTCAATTGCTCGGGCCGATAACCCTGCAGGATCAACAGGCCACCGCGCCTCAAGGCCCGCCGCATCTTGGCGAACAGGGCCGGCCGTGCGCGTGAGTCGGCGAACTGGACGAAGATCGCCACGATGACGTCGTAGCGGTCCGCCCCCCAATCCCAATTCAACAAATCGGCCTGTTCGAAGGCGATCTCGACCCCGCGGGCCTTGGCCAGGTGCTCGGCCTTGGCTTGGGCGATGGGCGAAAAATCCACCGCATGGACCTTGAGTCCCTGCTCGGCCAGCCATACCCCGTTGCGGCCTTCGCCGTCGGCCATGGCCAGCACCTCCTGGCCCGGCTTCAGCCAATTTTTTTGCGACGCCAGAAAGGCATTCGGCTCGGTGCCATAGACATAGGCCTCGTCGCCGTACAAGGTATCCCAGAATTCACGCACACCTCACCTCGCTATCTTTTTTGACTACGCCATGGCCTTAGAGCCTATTTCAGTAGGGAACATACCCCGCGCCGCCCGCCTGCGGGATGCAGGGCAAGGCGCAGGGGGCGAATATGTCCCCGGCGCCAAAAGCGCCGGGGGCGGTATCCCTTGCGGAGTGGAGTCACTCTCCACGAGCCGCCTGCAACGCGGGACATGAGCCCTACTGAAATAGGCTCTTATGCCAGGCAGTGCGTGATGGTAATACAAGCGGCCGAACCGGGGGTTACAAGGCTAGGCCGCCGCGACATTGTCTAAGGGGGAGACTGCGGGCTGGTCTTCGACTGGCGTATCGACCGCTTTGCCGCACTGGCGCCGCTCGACGAACAGGCTGCTGCCGTCCTGCTTCTTGGCCTGCTTTTTCGCCTCGGCGGCGGCGCGCTCGACCTCCTGGCGCTGGCAGAAGCCTTCCTGTCCGACCGGCACGGCACCGATCGACAGGCTGACCAGGGGGTGAAAGACCATCTTGCCCAGGCGGTTCTCGCTGAAATAGCCGCCCTCGGCGACGTGTTCGAATTGGAACAGGGCCATGCGCTCGGCATCGAACCGGGCCAAGGCGCGCTGGCAGCGCACCTGCCAATCGCGGCTTTGGAACAGCACGATGAAGTCGTCACCGCCGACATGACCGAGAAAGTCCAGGCTCGGGTCGCATTCCTGCGACAGGATGCGGACGAGCAACTGGATCATGGCATCGCCCTTGCGATAGCCGTAAACGTCGTTGAAGGGCTTGAAGTAATCCAGATCGCAATGGGCCGCAACGAATTCGACCCCCGCCGCCAGCAGCCGGTCAGTGTGCTCATGGAGGGGCACATTGCCCGGCAGCAGGGTCAGCGGGTTGGCGTAGCGGGCCGCCACCACCTGCATCTCGGTGATGGTTCGCATCAGGTCGTAGCCGGAACCCATGCCGCGATACTGACCGTTCTCGGTGATGATGAAACCATCGGTGAAGGCCTGCTTGCCCTTCATCACCACCAGTTCCGACAGGTCGGCGATCTGGGTGCCGATATCGACCACCAAGGGGTCTTTTTCCATGAACACCGAACAGGGCTTCTTGCCATAGAGCTCCCGGGTATAGATCCGGGTGAAGCGGTCGAGCAGCAAGGGCCGGGTCAACATGCCCACCGGCAGGCCATTCTTGACGACCGCCACGGCATGCAGCCCCTGATGCTTCAGCAGCAATTCCAACACCTGCTCGCTCGGCGTGGCTGGCGTGACGACCGGCGCCTCGATCAATAGCTGGCGGGCACAGCGCTGGCCGGAACCGCCGTTGGTCACGCTGGGAAACACGCTGATCTCGACGCGCCCGATGCTCTGCACGACATCCGGCGAGGGCACGGCCGAGGGCGTCGCGGCCGGCCGGCCGATCAGATAGCCCTGCACGAAGGCGATGCCGAGATCCCTGACGATGGCCAGTTCCGACGCGGTCTCCACGCCCTCGGCGATGATCAGGGCATTGGCGTTGTCGGCGATCTGCTGCATGGAGCGGACAAACTGCAGCTTGACCGGATCCTGATTCAGGCCGGAGATGAAGTGCTTGTCGAGCTTCACGTAACCCGGCTTCATTTCCGACCACAGGCGCAGGCTGGAAAAGCCCTCGCCCAGGTCGTCCATGGCCACGCTCAGGCCGATGCGGCGCAAGGCCTCACTCGCCGCGGCCAGCTGGGCGTAATCCTCGACCGGGTCGCTCTCGGTCAATTCCAGGATGAGGTTTTGCGGGGCGATGCCGAAGGACTTCAGCACCTTGGCCAGATTGGCCGGCTGGAAATAGGGTTCCACCAAGCGGGCCGGCCGCAGGTTGGCAAACAGTTTGCCGGATAGCTTGCGCTCCGCGAACTGATGCAGGGCCATCTCGAAGCAAAGCTGTTCCACCTCTGCGGCCAAGCCGATATGGTCCGCCGAGCGCAACAGGGCCATCGGTGAATGCAGGGGGCTGTCGGAGGGGCCGCGCGACAGGGCCTCGTAACCATAGACGCTGGCATTCCTCATATCCACGATCGGCTGGAACAGCGTGGTGATGCGCTTGTGTTCCAGTACCCCGGACAAGGCGACCCGCAGGTAAGATAAATTCACGATTGTCGGGCCATGGTCAAACCAAAACCTGGGCACTTTAATCAGGCCAGTTGTCAGTATGATGACAAGAGCGCCGCGCCATCCGAGCCGAGCGCGCGGCAGAATGCGGTGGCTTGAGTCGCCCTTGTTTTCAATTTTTTACAACGCCCCCTGCGACCAATACCGGATTCGGCCTAGAGGCCCTAGGTATAAGCGCCACAGATTAAGTATAAAGCAGGTATACAGAAAGAAAAACAGGGGCTTAGAACAAAGCCTTAGACAACCCTGGAGGCCCAAATGCATGGCAACACCGCCGGGCAAGGCCCGGCAACAGGCGACAGCACCCGCTTAGGCAAAGGGCCGTCGGCCGATATCCCGGCCATGGCCTGATCACACTTCGATGCGCCTGCTCGCACTCCCGGCACCCGCCACGCTGGCACTCAGCAGCTTGCCCCGCACACCGCAGTTTTACTGGGCGGCCGTTTTCACGCTGGGCTTTCTGCTCGCCCAGTTCATAGCGGGCAAGCAATTCCAGATGGGCCAGGAAGGCTATGCCGTTCTGCACACCATCCTCGAGTTCTTCTCCATGGCGGTCTGTCTGCAGGTCTTCATCATCAGCCTGCGGCCGGGTGCCTCGCAGAACCTGGGCGAAGGGCTGATCGGGCCCGGACTGTTGGTGGTGGGCATGATCGATCTCGCCCATGCCTTGTCCTATCAGGGCATGCCGGCCTTCATCAGCCCCAGCGGTCCGGAAAAGGCCATCGATTTCTGGCTGGCCGCCCGTCTGGTCGCCGCCGTGACCCTGCTGCTGGCGGCAATCTACTGGACCAAGCAAAGCCGCCACGCAGCCAGCCGCTATATCTTTACCATCATCGCCTTGGCCTTCGGCGGCTTGACCTATTGGGCCGTGCTCTGGCACCAGGCCGTATTGCCGCGCACCTTCATCCCGGGTCAAGGGCTGACAACCTTCAAGATCGGCGCCGAGTATGCCCTTGCCGGCCTCCATCTGGCCACCTTCGCGTTTTTCCTCATGCCCAGTCGCAGGCGAGTCGGGGCCGAAACCACGGCCTGGCTGGCAGCGGCCGTCTGGATCATGGCCATGTCGGAACTGTTCTTCACGCTCTATGCCAGTGTCACCGCCACCTACAATCTGCTCGGCCACCTGTACAAGGTCACCGCCTACGGCATCATCTATCGCGCCCTGGTATACAGCCGCATCGAGCGACCGCAACAACTGCTGGAGGCAGCCGAGCGGCGCTTCGATCTGGCCGTGCGCGGCAGCAACGATGGCATCTGGGACCGCGACCTGACCGCGAACACGGTCTATTACTCGCCCCGCTGGAAATCCATGCTCGGCTATCCCGACGATGAGGTCGGCGATTCGCCCGAAGAATTCACCAGTCGCATCCATCCAAGCGACCTGGCCAGGGCGATGACGGCATTGGATGCCCACCTCAAGGGCGAGACCGATCATTACCAGTGCGAACTCCGCCTCCGCAGGAAAGACGGCCAATATCTGTGGGTGCTGGCCCGCGGCGTGGCTCTGTTCGATCAGAGGGGGGTGCCGATCCGCATCAGCGGCACCCATACCGACATCAGCGAGCGCAAGCGTTTCGAAGAGGCCTTGCGCCAAAGCGAAGCGCGTCTGAAAGAGGCCCAGCGCAGTGCCGCCATCGGCGACTGGCATCTCGATCTGGCATCCAGGGAACTCAGCTGCTCGGATGAGTTCTACCGGCTATTCGATGTCGACCCCTACCAGGCCTCGCTCAACACGTATGAGAGCGCCATGCGCCATATCCACCCCGAGGACGGCCAGCGGCTGAACGACGCCTTCTGGTCATCGGTCAAGGACCACCAGCCGTTCAACATGGATTTCCGCCTGCTGCTGACCAACGGCAAGGTCCGGCACGTCCACTGTCATGCCGCCCACCACTATGGCGGCGACGGCACGCCGCTGCTATCCCAGGGCACGTTGCAGGACATCACTGCCCGCAAGACGGCCGAGATCGAGCTGGACCGGCACCGGCGGCATCTCGAGGAAATGGTCTCCCTGCGCACCGCCGAACTGGCCGCCCGGGAAGAGCAATACCGACTGGTCGCCGACTACACCTACGACCTGGAGACCTGGCTCGGCGAGGATGGTCAGTATCGCTACGTCTCCCCCGCCTGTCTGCAACTGACCGGCCATGAGGCCAGCGAACTGATCGCCGACACCGGCCTGCTGGCACGCATTGCGCATCCCGACGACCACGCCACCGTCAGCCGCCTGTTCGAGCGCTGTTACGTCGAGCGCCAGGTGAACCGTCTGGAATTCAGGCTCATCCGCCCGGACGGGCGGACCATCTGGGTCGAACACGTGGGCCAGCCCGTCTACGCCCGGGACGGCAGCTACCACGGTTACCGCAGCAGCACCCGCGACATCACCCTGCGCAAGCAGGTGGAGCTGCAGTTGCATGTGGCAAGACAACGGGCCGAAGAGGCCGACCAGCTGAAATCGGCCTTCCTCGCCACCATGTCGCATGAACTGCGCACCCCGCTCAATTCCATCATCGGCTTCACCGGGGCCCTGCAGATGGGCCTGGCCGGGCCGGTCAACGAGGAACAGGCCAAGCAGCTCGGTTATGTCCGCGACAGCGGCCAGCACCTGCTCGCCCTGATCAACGACATCCTCGACCTGTCGAAAATCGAGGCCGGCCAGCTCAAGGTCGAATGCAAGCCCTTCGACCTGCGTGCGAGCCTGGAGCATGTGGTGGAGATCAGCCTGGCCCTGGCCCAGGCGAAAGACCTGGCCGTCCAGGTCGAGATCGATCAGGCCGTCGGCACCATCAACAGCGATCGTCGCCGGGTCGACCAGATCACCCTCAACCTGCTGAGCAATGCCATCAAATTCACCGAGCAGGGCAAGGTCGGCTTGCATTGCCGGGTCGATGGCGAAATGATACGGATCAGCGTGACCGACACCGGCCCCGGCATCAAGCCGGAAAATCTCGGCATCCTGTTTCAGCCCTTCCAGCAGATCGACAACGGCCTGGGCCGCAAACACGAAGGCACCGGCCTCGGCCTGTCGATATGCAAGCGCCTGGTCGAACTGCTGGGGGGACAAATCAGCGTCGAAAGCGAATGGGGCAAGGGATCCACCTTCAGTTTCACCTTGCCAAGGCATCTGGAAGCCCATGAAGACCCAGATTCTCTACATTGAGGACAACGAGCAGAACCAATACCTCGTCCGCTATCTCCTGGAGGCCGAGGGCTATGCCGTGACCCTGGCCGCGGACGGCAGCGAAGGCATCAAGCTGGCGACCGAGGCGCCGCCGGACCTCATCCTGCTCGATATTCAACTGCCCGGCATGGACGGCTACCAGGTTGCCCGCATCCTGAAAAAAATCCCGAGCCTGGCGACCATCCCGATCGTCGCCGTGACCTCGTATGCCATGGTCGGCGATCGCGAGCGCGCCCTCGCCAGCGGCTGTGACGGTTACATCGAAAAGCCCGTCGACCCGGATAACTTCGTCGCCCAGATCGAGCGGTATTTGCCAGTGCATTTGCGAAAGACCGATTGATGCCGCGCATCCTCATCGTCGACGACGTCGCCCAGAACCGCTACATGCTGCAGGTGCTGTTCAGCGGCCACGGTTATGAAACCGAGACCGCCGACAACGGTGCCGTGGCGATCGAGAAGGCCCGGTTGCACCCGCCCGACCTGCTGATCACCGACCTGCTCATGCCGGTGATGGACGGTTTCGAATTGTGCCGGCAGTGGCAACGGGACCCGAGGCTGCGCTCGATTCCGATCGTCATCTACACCGCCACCTACACCGAAGCAAAGGACATCGAATTCGGGCTCAGCCTCGGCGCCCGGCTGTACCTGAAAAAGCCGCAACAACCGGAAGACCTGCTGCGGACCATCGAAGGGCTCCTCGAAGCAAGCCCGGCTCGGGCCGAGCCCAATGCCGCGGGGGCGCTCGAGGGCGAGACCGAGTTCCTGCGCAAGCACCAGCAGGTGCTGGCCCGCAAGCTGGAACACAAGATCGCGGAACTCAATGCCGCCAACGATGCCCTGCGCCTGGAACAAGACCAACTGCGCAGCAGCGAGGCCCGCCTACGCGCCATCACCGAGAACACTACGGTCTATCTCTATGAAATCTCGCCCGGCGGCATCATCGAATATGCCAATCGGACCTACCCGGGCTTGCTCTTTAGCCAGGTGATCGGCACCCGTCTACTCGACTGGTTTCCCAAGGAACAGCAGCCCGCCATCCAGTCGCTGCTCGACGCGGTTGTGGCAACCCGCCAGGCACAGGCAACCGAATACAGCATCCCAGACCCGCAAGGCCATTTGCGCAGCTACAGCGCCTCCTTCTCGCCGGTCATCGACAACGATGTCGTCCAGCGGATCATCCTCACCGCCATCGATGTCAGCGATCGCAAGCAGACTGAACATGCGCTGCGCACCAGCCAGGAGCGCTTCGACCTGGCCATGCGCGGCTCGACCGACGGGCTCTGGGACTGGGACATTCTCGCCGGCCGGACCTACTACTCGCCGCGCTGGAAGGAAATGATCGGTTATCTGGCCGACGAGATCAGCGATGCCCCGGAAGAGTGGAGCGCACGCATCCATCCGGCCGATCTCGACAGCGCCAAGGCCGCCCTCGACGCCCATCTGCAGGGCCGGACCCCGTCCTACGAGGCGACATACCGATTCCGCCACAAACAGGGCCACTATCTCTGGATCCTGGGCCGCGGCCTTGCGCTCAGGGATGCCGACGGCAAGCCCTACCGTGTTGTCGGTACCCATGTCGACATCACCGCGCAAAAGACCGCCGAGGAAAAGATCGTCGACCTCAGCCGCATCATCGAATCATCCTTGAACGAAATCTACATCTTCGATGCCAAGTCCTACCGGTTCATCTATGCCAACCGCGGCGCCCTCGACAACATCGGCTATTCGCTCGCCGAGTTTCAACAGCTCACCCCGATCGCCATCAAACCCGGCATGGACCAGGCGACCTTCGAGCATCTGCTGGAACCACTGCAGGCCGACGCAGGTGCCAAGATCAAGTTTCAGGCCCGGCATCGGCGCAAGGACGGCAGCCTGTATGATGTCGAGGTCCATCTGCACAAATCGCACTACCAGAACCGCCAGGCCTACGTCGCGCTCATCATCGACATCACCGAGCGCATTGCGGCGGAAAAGGAACTCGAGCGGCACCGCAAGCACCTGCAGGCCCTGATCGACGAGCGCACCCACGACCTGGGCCAGGCCCTCAAGGAACTGACGATATTCCGCTGGTATGCCGACTCCTCCTTGACCGGCTTCGGCTGGGCCCGCATCGAAGACCTCAAACTCGCCTACCTTAACGATTCGCTCCGGAAAATGCTGGGCGTGCACCGGATCGACCAGGCCCTGAATACCCGATTCTCCGACCACATGACGCCGGAATCGGTGCAGACGCTTGAAACCCTCGCCCTGCCCCAGGTCCTGCAGAACGGCAGTTGGCAGGGTGAACTCACTTTGGTCAATATCGACGGCGAAACCATCTCCACTTGGCACGACGTCCTGCTGATGCTGGATAAGAAAGGGCAGCCGATCTATTTCGCCCATGCCGTGACCGACAACCGCGAACAGAAGCGCATCGCCGACAATCTGCGCTTGGCCAAGGAAGCGGCCGAGACCGCCAGCCGAGCCAAGAGCCTGTTCCTGGCCAACATGAGTCATGAAATCCGCACCCCGCTCAACGCCGTGCTCAACATGGCCCACCTCTGCCTGCAATCCTCCATGGAGCCCAAGCAGCGCGACTATGTCGAGAAGATCTACCGTTCCGGCGCCTCCCTGCTCGGCATCGTCAACGACATCCTGGATTTTTCCAAGATCGAGGCGGGCAAGCTGTCCCTGGAAAGCATCCCGTTCAGCCTCTCCGACCTGCTGGAGGACCTGTCGACCCTGATGCGCCACCGGGCCGGCGAAAAGGGCCTCGAACTGGTATTCACCCACAACGAATATCTGCCGATGCACCTGGTCGGCGACCCCTTGCGGCTGAATCAGATCCTGATCAATCTGATCAGCAATGCCATCAAATTCACCTCGACCGGCGAGGTCCAGCTGGATATCGATATCGAGGCGCTACGGGACAACGATGACATCGAGTTGCGCTTTTCCGTGCGGGACACCGGCATCGGCATGACCGAAGCGCAAATGAACCATCTGTTCCAGCCCTTCACCCAGGCGGATGTCTCCACCACCCGGCGCTACGGCGGCACCGGGCTCGGCTTGGTCATCAGCAAGCGCCTGGTGGAAATGATGGGCGGCGGCATCGTCGTCTACAGCCAGCCGGGCCAAGGCACCACCTTCATGTTCAATGCCGTGCTCAAGATCAACCGGGCAGTGCAGCCCTTCTCGGTGCCGGCCAATCTGGCCGGGTTGCGGGCCTTGATCGTGGAGAGCCATGCGACGACCGCCGACTTCATCGACCGCATCCTGAACAAGTTCGGCTTCGCCACCGAGCGTGCCGACAGCGCCGAGGCGGCGGCGCGCAGCTTGCAGGCCGCCGGGCAGGCGCCTTATTCGCTGGTCTTGCTCGACAACGGCATCGCCAAGCCCAGTTGCCAGCCCGAGCCGGACAACCAGCTGAGGTCCTCGGTCGCCGCGATGCGACCCCATGTCGTTTCCCTGCTGCATCGCTCGCCCCAGGATGCCCAGTGTGTGGCCTGCCCCAAGCTGCGGCACACCTGCCTGCAGACCCCCCTGCTCTTGAGCGACCTGCAGGAATGCCTGGAAAACCTCTATTCGCTCAATCACGAGGCGATCGGCCGCACCAGCAAGGTCAGCCGCCTGCCCAGCTTGGCTGGCTGCCGCATCCTACTGGCGGAAGACAATGCCCTGAACCAGGAGATCATGCGCGGCCTGATCGAGCCGACCGGGGCCACCTTGGAGTTGGCCGATGACGGCGTCCAGGCCTTGGCCATGGTGACCGGCCAGGCGCCCGATTATTACGACATCGTGCTGATGGACATCCAGATGCCCGAGATGGACGGCCTGGAGGCGACCAGCCGGATCCGCGAGGAGGCCGCCTATGCCAAGCTGCCGATTCTGGCGATGACCGCCCATGCCCTGGATGAGGAGCGCCGGCGCAGCCTGCAGGCCGGCATGAACGACCACCTGACCAAGCCGGTCGAGCCCGACAAGCTTTATGCCGCCCTGGTCGACTGGTGCCAGCGCAAGCAGACCCCAGCCAGCGAGCCCAGCGACCCCGCAGCAACCTTGCCCAGCAGCGTCGAGTTGCCTGCCCTGCCGGGCATCGACGTCGCTGGCGCATTGGCGCGGGTCCGCGGCAAGGCGGATTTCTATCTGCGCATGCTCAAGACCTTCGTCGACAGCCATGGCGAGGACGCCAGCGTCATTGGCGCTGCCCTCAAGCGGGGCGAGCACGAGGCCGCCAGGCAAGCCGCCCACAAGCTGAAGGGTGCCGCGGGCAACCTTGGCATCAGCGAGGTGTATCAGGCTGCCAGCGCTCTGGAGGCCGCGTTGAAGCAGGGCGCCAGTGACTACCAGAGCAAATTTGCCATACTGCAACAAGCGCTGGACGCAATCACCGCCATGTTGCGCGACCGGCTTGCCGGCCGCTGGTAGCATAGGAACTCATAAGCAAATACGCTATATATCAACAGGGAGCTCTACAACATGAACAGCACATTCGATCTTGATGCCGCGAGCGACAAGAAGAAGATCCTGATCACCGACGACGACCCGATCGTCGCCAGCATGCTGGAGGCGGCCTTGTCCGACGACTTCGAGGTCAGGATCGCCGACTCCGGCGAGGCCTGCCTGCAGATCGTGCCCGACTACAAACCCGACCTGGTCCTGCTCGACATCGAGATGTCGGGCATGGACGGCTATGACACCTGCCAGGCCCTGCAAGAGCAGTCGGACGTCCATTTCGTGCCGGTCATCTTCGTCTCCTCCCACGACAGCCTCGAGGAGCGGATGCGTGCCTATGAGGTCGGCGGGGTCGACTTCATCATCAAGCCGTTCGAGCCGGAAGAGCTGCTGCGCAAGGCCCAGATCGCCATCGACCTCAAGGCCGAGCGCGAGCAGTTGACCCAGGAGAAGAACTCCATCCAGCAGATGGCCATGAGCTTTCTCACCAACCTGGGCGAGAGCGGCGTGGTCCTCAAGTTCCTGCGCAATTGCTTCACCTGCAACGACTATGAGTCCCTGGCCAAGATGGCCATCGAAGCCATGGACGAATACGGCCTGGAGGCCCTGGTGCAGGTCCGCACCGCCGGCGCCTGCCACACCTTCGCGCCCAGGGGCCATGCCTCCGAACTGGAGACCTCGGTCTTCGCCAAGACCCACTCGCTCGACCGAATCTTCCAGTTCAAGAGCCGCATGATCATCAATTACCCGCATGCCTCGCTGCTGGTGAACAACATGCCGCTCGACAACCCGGACCTTTGCGGCCGAATCCGCGACAACGCCGCCTACATCGCCGAAGGGGTCGAGGCCAGCGCCAACGCGATCATGCTGCGCGAGGCTGTCATGCATCACGTCGACCAGCAGAAGCGTGCCGCTCAACAGACGGTGTCGGCGATCGAGAACCTGCGCGAGCAATACCGCAAACAACAGTCGGATACCCGCTACATCCTGCACAACCTGACCGAGAACATGAATAAGCTGTATGTCTATCTGGGCCTGACCGAAGGCCAGGAAAAGGCGGTGGCCGACACCGTACACGCCTCGGTCGAAGAGGCCCTCCAGCTGTTCGAGCGCGGACTGGATTTCGAGGGGCAATTCTCGTCCGTACTCGAGGGGCTGAAGAAGGTCTCCTAGAAACGATCGCCACTTGCCAACGATACCCACATCAGAGCCAAGACTGCCATGGCAAAGAACAGCATCCTGATCGTCGACGATCAGGCCGAGAACATCGAGATCATCAGCGCCCTGCTCGGCGAGCAGTACCGCGTCCTGTCCGCCCAGTCGGCCGAGGCCGCCCTCGAACTGATCACGCGGGGCAATCTGCCCGACCTGGTCCTGCTCGATGTGGAAATGCCCGGCATGGACGGCTACGAGGCCTGCCAGCGGCTGAAGTCGATGCCGGGCACCAGCCATATCCCCGTCATCTTCCTGACCGGCCGCTCCAGCATCGAGGACGAGACTTATGGCCTGAAGCTGGGCGCGGTGGACTACATCACCAAGCCGATCAGCCCGCCGATCCTGGAAGCCCGCCTCAATACCCACCTGTCGCTGAAGGATGCCAGCGACCAATTACGCAATCAGAACACCCTGCTCGAACAGCGCGTGGCCGAACGCACGGCAGAACTGCTGAAACTCGCGGAAGACGTCATCCTGGCGCAAGACACCACCATCCTGGACCTGGCCAGCCTGGCCGAGACCCGCGACAACGAGACCGGCAACCACATCCTGCGCACCCAGAACTACGTCAAGGCCCTGGCCAGCCACGTCAAGGATCAGCCGCGCTTCAGGACGCAGCTGCCTTGGGAACAGATCAACCTGTTGTACAAGTCCGCCCCGCTCCACGATGTCGGCAAGGTCGGCATCCCCGACCATATCCTGCTCAAGCCGGGCAAGCTCGATCCCGACGAGTTCGAGACGATGAAAACCCATACCACACTGGGCCGCGACGCCATCCTGGCGGCCGAGGCCAAGCTCGATTCATCGACCTCCTTCCTGCGCGTGGCCCGCGAGATCGCCTATGCCCACCATGAAAAGTGGGACGGCAGCGGCTACCCGCTGGGACTCTCCGGCGACGCCATTCCGCTCTCGGCCCGGCTCATGGCCGTGGCCGACGTCTACGATGCCCTGATCAGCAAGCGGGTCTACAAGCCGGCCTTCCCACACGAGAAGGCGGTCGAAATCATCTCCGAGAGCAAAGGCTCGCATTTCGATCCGGACCTGGCCGATGCCTTCATCGCCATCGCCGACCAGTTCAATGGCATCGCCCAGCGCTTCAAGGACTAGCAGCGGTCTCCTGATTCAACGCCAGACACCCGGCGGCGGCGAATAGCTGTCGAGCACGCGCACATAGCTGGCCCGGGCATAAGCGGCCGGATCGGGCAGGTTCCGCTGGCTCATGCTGCCCCTCAACTGACTGACCGATGCATATTCGCGCTCGACCATCCAGGCCTCGATCCCGCGCAAGATTTCGCTCAACCGTTCCGGGCCATGCTGCAGCAGGCAACTGGCCAGATGCACCACGTCGGCCCCGGCCAACAGCATCTTCAAGGCCTCCTCAGACCCGTGCACGCCGCCGGTGGCCGCCAGATTCAGGCGGGTGCGACCATGCAGGATGCCGATCCAGCGCAGGCGCAACAAGGCGTCGTCGGGCGTGGACAGATGCAGCTTGTCCGCCATCGCCAAGCTGTCGAGGTCGATGTCGGCCTGGTAGAAGCGGTTGAACAGGGCGACGCCGTTGGCGCCGGCCGCTTCCAGGCGCCGGATGAAATTCGGCAGAGAGGAAAAGAACGGCGACAACTTCATGACGATGGGCAGCGACACCGCATGGCGTAATTCCTTGAGCAGTTCGATATAACGCTGTTCGACCGCCTCGCTGGAATCTTCGGCATTGGCCGCGATATGGTAGACATTGAGTTCCAGGGCATCGGCGCCGGCCCGCTGCAACTCGATCCCGAGATCGACCCAGCCGCCGAGCGAGATGCCGTTGAGGCTGGCGATGACCGGGATATCCAGACTCTCCTTGAGTCGCTGGATTTGCTCCAGGTAGCGGTCCAGGACGTTCCAGAAATGCCCCATGCTCGGCAAAAATCCGGACGCCTCGCCGTGGCCGAGTTCCGGATGCAGCAGGAAGCGCTCGGCCATCGCCTCCTCCACCCGCAGCTCTTCCTCGAACAGCGAGTACATGACGATGGCCGCGGCGCCGGCATCCTCCAGCTGGCGCGCCTTGCCCAGGCTCTTCGACAATGGCGAGGCCGAGGGCACCAAGGGGTTCTTAAGCCGGAGCCCGAGATATTCGGTGGACAGGTCAACCATGGTCAGCCTCCTTAGTTTGCGCGGCCTGGGCCATGGCCTGATAGGCCCGGAACCGCTCGTCGGCCTCGCGCTGCGCCTGGGCCAGGAAGGCCTCGGCCGCCTCCGGGTGGCTGCGGTGGAGCATGGCGAAGCGGGTCTCGCTGGCCATGAACTCCTTGATCGGCACCGAGGGCGGCGCCGAATCCAGTCGGAAGGGATTGACTCCTTTGCCCGCTTCGCGCGGGTCGTAGCGGAACAAGGGCCAGTGACCGCTCTTCACCGCCGCATCCTGTTGCCTGAGGTTGTACTTGAGGTCGACGCCATGGGCGATGCAAGGGCTGTAGGCGATGATCAGCGACGGGCCGGGGTAGGACTCCGCCTCGTGGAACACCTTGAGCGTGTGCACGTCCTTGGCGCCGTAGGCGATATGGGCGACGTAGACGTGGCCGTAGTCCATGGCCAGGCGGGCGAGGTCCTTCTTCGCCGTCGCCTTGCCGCCGGCCGAGAACTTGGCCACGGCGCCGATCGGCGTCGCCTTCGAGGTCTGGCCGCCGGTATTGGAATAGACCTCGGTGTCGAGCACCAGGATGTTGACGTCGTAAGGCAGGGCCAAGACATGGTCGAGGCCGCCGTAGCCGATGTCGTAGGCCCAGCCGTCGCCGCCGATGACCCAGACCGAACGGCGGACCAGCCATTCGGCGACGCCGGCCAATTCTTCGGCCCGCGCATGGTTCGACTCGGCCAGCCTGAACAGCAGCGCCTCCACGCGCTGGCGCTGGGCCTGGATGCCGGCCTCGCTGGTCTGATCGGCGGTGAGCAAGGCGTCGGCCAACTCGGCGCCAATCTCGCCGGCCAGCTCCCGTACCAGGCCTTGCGCATAGGTCATGAGTTGATTGGACGCCAGGCGCATGCCCAGGCCGAACTCGGCGTTGTCCTCGAACAGCGAGTTGGACCAGGCCGGCCCCCGGCCCTGGCTGTTCACGGTGTAGGGCGTGGTCGGCAGGTTGCCGCCGTAGATCGAAGAGCAGCCGGTGGCGTTGGCGATCAGCATGCGGTCGCCGTACAACTGGGTGGCCAAGCGGATATAGGGCGTCTCGCCGCAGCCCGGGCAGGCACCGGAAAATTCGAACAGCGGATCGAGCAGCATCGAACCGGGGATGGTGGTGTGCTTCACCCCGGCCCGCTCGTGTTCCGGCAGGCCGATGAAGAATTGCCAGTTCGCCCGCTCTTCATCGAGCAGCGGCGCGATCGGCGCCATGTTCACCGCCCGGCGCGAGACATTGGACTTGTCGTGGATCGGGCAGGCCTCGACGCAATCGCCGCAGCCGGTGCAATCGTCCGGCGCCACCTGGTAGCTGATCTCCAGCCCCGCCGGGTATTCCTTGCTGCGCACCGGCACGTGCTTGAACGTCGAGGGCGCATTGGCCGCCTGCTCGGCCGCGAACAGCCGGGAGCGGATGGCGCTGTGCGGGCAGACCAGCACGCACTTGCCGCACTGGGTGCACAGCGCCTCGTCCCAGACCGGGATCTCAAGCGCGATGTTGCGCTTCTCCCAGGCCGCGGTGCCGAGCGGGAAGCTGCCGTCCTCCGGCATCAGCGAGACCGGCACCTGGTCGCCGCGGCCGGCGATCAGCTCGCCGGTGAAGCGGCGCAGCCACTCCGGCGCGGTATCGGCGATCGCCGGCGGCCGCTCGAAGCGGCTGGTCGCCTCGCCCGGCACCGCGACCTGATGCAGATGGGCCAGGGTCATGTCGATCGCCGCGAAGTTGAGCTCGGCCAGGCGCTTGCTCTTCCTGCCGTAGGTCTTCTCCACCGCCTGCTTGATCGCGGCGATGGCCGCATCGCGCGGCAGCAGGCCGGAGATGGCGAAGTAGCAAGTCTGCATGATGGTGTTGATGCGCCGGCCCATGCCGGCCTGCTCGGCCACCTTGTAGGCGTCGATCACGTAGAAGTCGAGTCGCTTTTCGATGATCTGCTGCTGCATGCGTCGCGGCAGGGTGTCCCACACCGCCTCGGGCGCAGCCGGGGTGTTGAGCAGGAACACCCCGCCCGCTTGGGCCTGGTCGAGCATGTCATAGCGCTCGATGAACACGGTCTGGTGACAGGCGACGAAATGGGCATCGCCCTCGGCCAAGAGATAGGCGGAGCGGATGGGCTGCGGCCCGAAACGCAGGTGCGACACGGTGACCGCGCCGGACTTCTTGGAGTCGTAGACGAAATAGCCCTGGGCATGCAGGTCAGTCGCCTCGCCGATGATCTTGATCGAGTTCTTGTTGGCCGACACCGTGCCGTCGGCGCCCAGGCCGTAGAACACCGCGCCCTGGGTGGCGCGCGCCGCATCGGTGCGGAAGGCCGCCTGCCAGGGCAAGGACAAGTGGGTGACGTCATCGGTGATGCCGACGGTGAACTGCCGCTTCGGCTTGGCCTCGCGCAACTGGTCGAACACCGCCTTGACCATGCCCGGGGTGAACTCCTTGCTGGCCAGGCCGTAGCGGCCGCCGATCACCCGCGGCATGGTGCGTGCGCCGTCGGCTGCAGCCTGGGCCAGGGCGGTGACCACGTCCTTGTACAGGGGCTCGCCGTCGGCGCCCGGCTCCTTGGTCCGATCGAGCACGGCGACGCTCTTGGCCGACATCGGCAGCGCCGCCAGCAGGGCCGTGGCCGCGAAAGGGCGGTAGAGCCGCACCTTGAGCACGCCGACCGCCTCGCCGTGGGCGTTGAGATGGGCCACGGTCTCCTCGACCGTCTCCGCGCCCGAGCCCATGAGCACGATCACCCGCTCTGGCTCAGGCGCGCCGACATAGTCGAACAGCCGGTATTGCCGGCCGGTGAGCTGGGCGAAGCGGTCCATCGTCGCCTGCACGATGCCGGGGAAGGCGTCGTAATAGGGGTTGGCCCGCTCGCGCGACTGGAAGAAGACATCGGGGTTCTGCGAACTGCCCTTGAGTACCGGATGCTCCGGCGACAGGGCGCGGCCGCGATGGTCGGCGATGGCCTGGGCGTCGAGCATGGCCCGCACCGTCGCCTCGTCCACCGCGACGATCTTGGCCACCTCGTGCGAGGTGCGAAAGCCGTCGAAGAAGTGCAGCACCGGCACCCGGCCAGTCAGCGTCGCCGCCTGGGCGATCAGCGCCATGTCCTGCGCCTCCTGCACCGAGTTGGCGGCGAGCAGGGCGAAACCGGTGGCGCGGGTGGCCATGACGTCGCTGTGGTCGCCGAAGATCGACAGGGCATGGGTCGCCAGCGTCCGCGCCGCCACGTGCAGCACGAAGGGCGTCAGCTCGCCGGCAATCTTGTACATATTGGGGATCATCAACAGCAGGCCCTGCGAGGCGGTGAAGCTGGTGGCCAGCGCGCCGCTGGTGAGCGCCCCGTGCAGGGCGCCGGCCGCGCCGGCCTCGCTTTGCATCTCGATGATGCCGGGCACCGTGCCAAAGAGATTGGGGCGCCCCTGGGCAGCCCATTCGTCGGCCAGCTCGCCCATGGGCGAGGCCGGCGTGATCGGATAGATGGCGATGACCTCGTTGCACAAATAGGCCATCCGGGCCGCCGCTTCGTTGCCATCGACGGTCAGGCTCGCTTGCGCACTCATATGGAGCACCCCGGTATTTAAGACGTCGCGGTCTTCATATTAGACCACGCCGGAGGCTTTGCCGCCCGGGCGTCCGGTCAGGCGCGCAGCAGCAGGGCCGCGAGCAGCGCCTGCAGCCGGCTCGGTGCCACCGGCTTGTGCAGCAGCGCCAGGCCGCTGGCGTT
>JACAEC010000017.1 GCA_013389055.1 Hydrogenophilaceae bacterium | reverse complement strand
GGCTCGATGACGTCGCAGGTCAGGATCAGGGTGGGCTCATCGAAGAAGGGGTCGATGTTGGCGGTGTTGGGGTCCGGCATCAGCAGCATGTCGGAGGCCTGAATGCCCTTCCAGCCGGCGATGGAGGAGCCGTCGAAGGCGTGGCCGTGCTCGAACTTCTCTTCGTCGAGTTGATGCACCGGCACGGTGACGTGCTGTTCCTTGCCGCGGGTATCGGTAAAGCGGAAATCGACGAATTTGACGTCGTTTTCCTTGATCATCTTCATTACATCGGCGACCGCCATTTCAAACTCCTCATTAGCAAGCAAATTGAAAAGATGGGAAACTGCTGCACTGCCTAAGAGCAGGTTTCATGCCACCCCTGAAAACCGAGCAAAGGATTGTGCCACAACGCCTTGGCCGCATAATGGAATTTTCAAACGCACAGTAATAGTGCACTACGCACCATTAAGGTGCATTCAGAGATGCATTGACCCGGCTACGCACTCATTTCATACAATGCGAGCCTCTTAGATAGTGCAGACCATGACCGATCGATACGCCGTCTTCGGCAACCCCATCGCCCACTCCAAATCGCCCGTCATCCACGCCGAGTTTGCCCGCCAGACCGGCCAGGACATGGCCTACGAAGCCATCCTGGCGCCGCTGGACGGTTTCCCGGCGGCGGTGCAGGCCTTTCGTGAGGCCGGCGGCAAGGGGGCGAATGTCACCGTGCCGTTCAAGGAGCAGGCCTTTGAGTTGGCCGGCCGACGCACGGCGCGGGCCGAGGCCGCGGGGGCGGTGAACACGCTCAAGTTCGAGGGCGATGCGATCCTGGGCGACAACACCGATGGCGTTGGCCTGGTCAGCGACCTGACCCGGAATCTGGGCTTGGTGCTCGCCAGCCAGCGCATTCTCTTGCTTGGGGCCGGCGGCGCCGCCCGCGGTGTCGTCCTGCCTTTGCTGGCCGAGGCGCCAGCCGGCCTGTTCATCGCCAATCGCACGGCCGACAAGGCGGTGGCCCTGGCGCAGCGCTTCGTGTCTTCCGGCCCGGTCGAGGGTGGCGGCTTCGATGCCCTTGCCGGTCGACAATTTGATGTGGTCATCAACGCCACCGCCGCCAGCCTGGCCGGCGAATTGCCGCCCTTGCCCGAAGGCCTGTTCGCCCCCGGCGCCCTGGCCTACGACATGATGTATGGCAAGGAAACGCCCTTTCTGGCTTTTGCCCGCGCCCATGGTGCGCGAGTGGCCGACGGCCTGGGCATGCTGGTCGAGCAGGCCGCCGAGGCGTTCTATCTCTGGCGCGGCGTGCGCCCCGAAACGGCCCCGGTGATCACCCTGTTGCGAGGCGCATGATGTGGCGCAAGTTGTTGAAGTGGTTCGGCATCGCGCTCGGCCTGCTGCTGGCCTTGCAGCTCTGGTATCTCGGCCATGTGCTCTGGTGGATGCAGTTCAATCCCTCGTCCACCGCCTTCATGGAGGCGGGTCTCGAGCGTCTGCAGGAAAAGCGGCCGGAGGCCGAGCTGCGCCATCAATGGGTCGATTACCAGCGCATCTCCATCCACCTCAAGCGGGCCGTGATCGCCGCCGAGGATTCCAAGTTCATCGCCCACGAGGGCTTCGATTGGGAGGGCATCGAGACCGCTCTCGGGAAGAACATCAAGAAGGGCAAGGTCGTCGCCGGCGGTTCCACCATCAGCCAGCAACTGGCCAAGAACCTGTTCCTCTCGGCCTCGCGCAATCCCTTGCGCAAGGTGCAGGAAGCGGTGATCACGGTGATGATCGAAGCCCTTTGGAGCAAGCGCCGCATCCTCGAGGTCTATCTCAATGTCATCGAGTGGGGCAACGGCATCTACGGCGCCGAGGCGGCGGCACGCCGTTACTTCAAGACCTCGGCCGCCGGCTTGGGGCCCGACGAATCCGCGTTCTTGGCCGCGATGATTCCCAACCCGCGCTACTACGAAACCCATCGCACGGCCCGCGGCCTGATGAAGCGCAAGGCGATCATCGCCGCGCGCATGTGGCAGGTCTACGTGCCGAAGTAGAGACACCCGCACAACAAGCCGTCGGATTGGCATAAAAACGCGGAAAACGCTCGTAGGCAAAACGGTCACGGGCTAAAATTCCCGCGCCATGAGCGATCTCAACGAAGAGTCCAGCAAGGAGCACGTCGAGGACAGCCTGCGGCAGGTGGTGGATCTCATCACCCGCCACAAGCTGGTGGAGTCGCTCGTCCATAACCAGGACATGCCGCGCCATGAATTGGTCGAGGCCTTGGTGCACAAACAGAACCTGGCCGAGTTGCAGAAGAAGCTCGATGCCCTGCACCCGGCCGACGTCGCCTACATCCTGGAAGCGCTGCCGCTCGACGACCGCCGTCTGATCTGGGATCTGGTCAAGGCCGAGCGCGACGGCGAGATCCTGATCGAAGTGTCCGATGCGGTGCGCGAGTCGCTGATCGCGACCATGGACAACCGCGAACTGGTGGCGGCCGCTGCCAGCCTGGACACCGACGAGATCGCCGACCTGGCGCCCGACCTGCCCAAGGACGTGGTCCAGGAGCTGATGAAGTCCCTGGACGAGCAGAAGCGCGCCCAGGTGGAGTCTTCGCTGTCCTACGACGAGGACTCGGTCGGCGCCCTGATGGATTACGACTTCGTCACCATCCGTGCCGACGTCACCATCGAAACTACTCTGCGCTATCTGCGCATCCTGGGCGAGTTGCCGCCGCACACCGACAAGCTGTTCGTGGTCGACAAGGACAAGCGCCTGACCGGGGTGCTGCCGCTCAAGCGCCTGCTGGTGCACGACCCGGAGGCGCATATCGCCGCGATCATGGTCGACGACCCGGTGGTGTTCCATCCGTCCGACCCCGCCTCCGATGCCGCACAGGCCTTCGAGCGCTATGACCTGGTGACCGCGCCCATCCTCGATCCGCAGAACCGCCTGGTCGGGCGGCTGACCGTGGACGTGGTGCTCGATTACATCCGGGCCGAATCGCAGGAGGACATGCTGAGCATGGCCGGTCTGCGCGAGGAGGAAGACCTGTTCGCCACCGTGTGGAAGGCGGCGAAGAACCGCTGGCTCTGGCTGGCGGTGAACCTGTGCACGGCGATCATCGCCTCGCGCGTGGTCGGCGCCTTCGAGGGCTCGATCGAAAAGCTGACGGCGCTGGCCGCCCTGATGCCCATCGTCGCCGGCATGGGCGGCAATTCGGGCAACCAGACCTCCACCCTGGTGGTGCGCGGCCTGGCCCTGGGCCTGATCAACAAGGAGAACGCCCGCCGCTTGCTCGGCAAGGAGATCGGCATCTCCCTCCTCAACGGTGCGGTCTGGGGCAGCGTCATGGGCGTGGCGGCCTATCTGCTCTATCAGAACGTCGCCCTGGGCGGGGTGATGGCGGCGGCCATGATGCTCAACCTGATCGTCGCCGCCCTGGCCGGCTATTTCGCCCCGGCCCTGATCGACCGCATGGGCCGCGACCCGGCCTTCGGCTCGGCGGTGCTGACCACCTTCATCACCGATTCGATGGGCTTCTTCATCTTCCTCGGTTTGGCGACGGTCGTTCTGCTTTAAGGGCAGCCACCTGCCGGCAACAGCAGATAGCCGACCGTCATCGTCTCCATTTCCGAATAGCGATAGTGCGCCCGGACATAGGCAGGCGTGCCTGTGGCGCGCGGCTTGCCGTGCCGTTCGAGATAGGCCTGCAAGGCCGCCGGCACGCCGACGCCATTCCGATCTTCCCAAACGAGCAGGCACTGATCGGTCTGGCCGGCCGCTGGCAGGTAATGGGCATAGGCCGGGGTGAGTACCCGGGCCTGCGGGAAGAACAGGCGCAAATTGCCGGCCAGATGCAGTTCGTTGGCGACCAGGGTGCCGCGCTCGAAGCCGGCGGTGTGTAGTTGTTGGGCGATCCGGTCATAGGGGGCGTGGAAGCGGGTGACCTTGTGCCACTGCGGGGCCAGATAGGTCTGGGCGGCCCAGGCGGCGATGACCAGAACCGGCAGCAGAAACAGGGCGATGACATAGCCCCGTTTCGAAGTATTTTCATAAGCGGCCGCCTCGACGCGGCCGAACAAATAGAGCGGGGCGAGCAGGAGCAGGACGTGCATCCAGCGCGGCTTGATCTCGACCGGTCCACCCAGCACCACCACCAGGGCCAGCAGGCCGATGCCGATCAGGATCGATCTTTCCAGCAGCCGTAGCGGGTCAGCCAAGGGCTTGGCCTTGAGCGGCCGGAAGGCACGTGGGTAGAAGGCAAGCAGGATGAGCCAGAAGGGGGAGAGGAATTGGATCAGGGCGCTGGCCAGGCTCAATAGGCCGCTGCTTATGCGGGGGAGGTAAGCGGAGGGTGCGGTCTGCTGGCCCAAGCCGCCCAGGGCACCGTGAACGGCAGGCAGCCGCTCCCAGACCCAGAGACCGTGCGGCGTCACCACCAGCAGAGCGACGGCCAAACTGAGCAGGATACGGCGATCCAGCAGCACGGCGCGGTAGCGAGGCAGGCTCAAGGCAGCCAAGCCTAAGCCAGCGGCATATAGAGCGAAGCTATATTTGGCCAGCAGGCCCAGACCGAGCAAGCCGCCTAGCAGCAGGTAGCCCGCGAGATGACGTTTTTCCTCCAGCCGCAGAAAGGCATGGAAAGAGGCGGCCAGCAGCAGCGAGAGCAGCAGCGAATGAGTGACGCCCTGGTGCACGCTGACGGCAAAGGGATAGGTCAGCCAGAGCGAGAGCGCGGCGAGGACGGCGGTGGCGGTTCGGTTGAACAGCCGGCGGCCGATGAGGTAAAGGAACAGGTAGGCGAGGAACAGCAGGCCATACTTCAGCAGGAAGATGCTGGCCAGGCCGAGACCGGCCACTTGATTGGTCAGCCATTGCAACCAGGTATAGAGCGGCGGCTGGCGCAGGTCGCAGCCCAGGGCCAGGCTCTGGGCGCAGACGGCCTGCTCGACGTCGTCGGTGCCCAACACCGGCGAGAAGATGAGGCGCAGGGCGAAATGCAGGACCGCATAGAGGCCGACGATCAGCAGAAAGGTATGGCTGTTGAGGCGCGGGAACAGGTTGGGCATCGGTTGGAGTCGAAAAAAGCCATGCCTTCGTCGGGCTGATATAGGAAAATTGCCGCCATTCTAGCCGAGTCGGCGCGGCAGGCAGCTTGAACTCTTGCGGCCGGGCGTCGTCAGAGGCCGTTGGTTTATGTCTTTGGAAACAAGATGCGTTCTATTTTAGATTTTGGGAGGCTGATGCAGTTCGGCACATTCATTCGGGCGGGGTCGAAGAGGCTCGGCATTCACCTTTTCGCAACCTTCGCCGTGGCTCTGCTGCTGATGCTGCCGGACCATGCCTACAAGCTGTTCAATCCGGCCTACAAGGTCGCCTTCGATCCGGACGAGTTCGGCGCCTTGGTGGTGGTGACCTTCCTGGTGGTGGCCATCCGCCGTGGCTGGCTGCTCGCCGGCACCTTGGCCCTATTCGGCCTGCTCCAGTTGTCCCAGTTGCTCCACTTCGCCTATTTCGGCAGCCTGATCGCGCCGCACGAGGTGGGCCTGTTCTTCCACGAGCAGGATGAGATCTGGGAGTCCCTCGCCGGCGTGGCGCCCTACATGCTGGTGCCGACGGCCGCAGTGGCGGTCGCCTACGCCACCATCGTCTGGCTCTGGCGCAAGACCCATAGTCAGACCCTGAACCTCTTGTGCCCGACCCTGATCCTGCTGGCGCTGTTGCCGATCATGCCGATGAAGGCCTATGGCACCTCCAAGCCGCAGAAGTTCTATGCCAATCCCAAAGCGACCTCGCTCAAGAACACTTACTATGCGGTTTCCTTCTTTCTGGGCAAGGACCTGCCGGATCGCCTGAATGGCAAGCCGGCCAAGGAATATCGGCCCTATCAGGTGATCAAGCGCGAGTCGCCCGGCCCGATCAATATCGTGGTGGTCATGGGCGAGAGCCTGGGCTACAGCCACATGAGCCTGTTCGGCTATGAGCGGTCAACCACGCCCAAGCTGGAGTCGCTCAAGGGCGACCCCGGTTTCGTCTACAAGCAGGCGATCGCCGGCGGCATCTCGACCAAGGCCTCGCTGCCGCTGTTCTTCAACGTCCAGCGCGAACCGGACAATGTCCAGCACATGTTCCGCTACGAGAGCAATCTCATAAAAATGGCCAGGGAGCAGGGTTTGGCCACCCATTACATCTCCAACCAGACTTCGCATCTGTCGACCTATTCAGGCACCGAATACGCCGACCATTACCTGACCAAGGAAAACATGGAGGCGCTGTACCAGAGGGAGTACGACGCTGCCCTGGTCACCGCCCTGAAGCGGATCGACCTCGCCAAGTCGAACTTCATCGTGCTGCATCAGCGCAATTCGCACAGTCCCTATCACTACAACTACCCGCCCAGCTTCGAGCGCTACCCCACGGCGAACCTCGATCGGCATCAGTTCACGGTGAACACCTACGACAACTCGGTCGGCTTCACCGATCATGTGCTGTACGAAATCATCCGGACGCTGAAGGAAAAGTCGCCGGTGCCGACCTACGTCTTCTTCACCGCCGACCATGGCGAGTTGATCGGCGAGGATGGCAAGTATGGCCACGCCATGCTGGAGCCCGGCGTTGCAGCGGTACCGTTCATCTTTTATGCCAGTCGTGGCGATGCCGAGAAGGTGGCTCAGGTCAGGGCCATGCAGCACCCGAGCCATTATGAGATCGGCCGGATCATCGCTCGCGTATTGGGTTTCGAGGTGGTGAACCCCAACGAAGTGGATGGCATTCACTACATCAACGGCGCCAATCTAGATGGCTCGGCCGGATACCTTGCGTATAGAAAAGGGCCGGACAGCAAAGTGCTGCCGCTTCGCTAAACCTCTTGATGCCGCCGATGCGCAAACGCTTCTCGATCGTCATCGTTCATCGCAATGGTGTCGAAGATTTGCTTCAGGCGCTGCGGCACCTAATGCAGGCCTGCGATCCGGCGCTTGATGAGGTCATTCTGGTTGACAACGGCAGCAGCGATGCTTCGCTTGCGGAGGTGGCTGCCCGCTATCCGCAGGTGATCGTAATCGCCAACGGCTGCAACAATGGGTTTGCCGGGGCCTGCAATCAAGGCATCGCTCGCGCCGAAGGTGATTACATCCTGCTGTTGAACAACGATGCCTTCCTGCCGTCGGATGCCCTGGTTCGGCTGGAAAGCCGGCTGCGTGAATATCCGGCTGCCGGCATCATTGCCGGCCAGCTGTATGGCGAGGATGGTGAGCGGCAGCGATCACACGGTTATGCCCCGACTGTCCTGTCCGAGATGGGGCTGGTGCGGCGTAAGCCGCTGCCGGTGACCGGCGGCCAGCCGGTTGATGTGGAAACGGTGGTTGGCGCCTGCATGGCAGTGCGTCGCGCTGCCATCGAGGACGCCGGCGCGCTCGACAAGGACTTCTTCTTCTATTTCGAAGAGACCGAGTGGTGTGTGCGGCTAAGGCGCAAAGGCTGGCGAATCCTGCTCGATCCGGCCCTGCGTATTACCCACCTCAAGGGGGCGAGCACCCGCGCCTACCGCCAGGAGGCACAGATCGAGATGCTGCGCTCCCGTCTGCTCTACTATCGCAAAGTGTTTTCGCCGCTTGTTGCTGCCGGTCTTTCCGCCTGGCGCATCCTGCGTCTCATCTTCAATGTGCTGACCCATGGCCTGTGGGTGCTGCTGACACTGGGGCTGGCAGTCAGGCTGCGAGGCAAGTTTCTCACCTATCTCAGGCTGCTGGCCTGGCTGGCGGCCGGGCGGCCGGAGTCGTGGGGCTTGCCGGATAAGTGCCCGGCGGCGGTGCGGGGCTGAGGCATCGCGCAGGCCATGGCTAATCCCTACACCAAACCATTGCATGTTGTGCGTAAGCGGATGGTCCGCTGGGTCGAGCGCAGCCTGCTGCCCGCCGTCGATCGCGAATCAGCCTCGCAATTGATTCACTACGAAAACCGGCAAAAGGACTGGGGAGCTGCATTGCCCGACTTGCCGGGGCATATCCTGGAGGTCTACCAGACCTGGCGCGATGATCCGGACGAGTCTTGGGTGCGTTTGTACAAAGGGCCGGCCACGCTCGACCCGGTGGCGGGATTGGTTTTCGTGCAGGGGAAAGTGGTTTGGGGTTCCACCGACGCGCGGCCACGCGTGCGCGAGCGCTCACCCAAGTGGCAGGCACACTGGGGCGGCAATCACCGCCGCTTCGACGCGGTGATTTCGCTGCGCAGTATCTTCGAGAGCAATTATTTTCATTACCTCAACGATGTGCTGCCCAAGCTGCGCCTGATTGAGCAGTTAGGCCTGCCCGAGTCGATACCTGTGGTGGTATCCAATCGGCTGGCGACCTGTCGTTTCTTCGCCGATACGGTGCGACTTGGTTTTTTTGGTGGGCGCCAGGTGATCGTCCAGGGCGCGCGCGAGGCGATCGCGGCCAAGGAGGTCTACGTGCCGAGCGATTTCGACTGCGATCGCGCCGCCTACGACTGGCTTTGTGATCGCCTTGGCGCCGGGCGTCATTCCAGCAAGGGCGACGCCATCTATGTCCATCGCGGCGCCAGTTCGCCGAACCGCCGGGGTTACCGGAACGAGGCGGAAGTATTCCGCCTCATGGCGCGCCATAGCGTGCGGGTAATCGACCCGGCCGAGCACACCTTGGCGGAGCAGGTCGATCTGTTTTCGGGCGCCGGGTTAGTCATCGGCCCGCATGGCGCCGGTCTGGCCAATCTCTTGTTCCGGCGCGGCCCGGGCAATCTGATCGAGTTGTTCAACCCCAACATCGGCACGCCCCACTATTACCTGATTGCGCGCTTGCGTGGCTTGGGCTACCGCTGGCGCTACAATCTGAATCCGCAGGGTAAGGAGAATGTGGCTTCCTCCGAGATGGATGTCGTTGCAGTGGAGGCGGCGCTGAAGGAGTTGATGGGGTGATGCCTGACAAGCTGCCGATTTCCGTTTTCATCATCGCCAAGAACGAGGCCGACCGCATTCCTGCGGCGATCCAGAGCGTGCGCGACTGGGTCGACGAGGTTGTCGTGATCGACAGCGGCAGCGAAGATGCCACGGTGGCGACGAGCGAAGCGCTCGGCGCCCGGGTCGTGTTCAATCCCTGGCGCGGCTATGGCCCGCAAAAGGTGTTCGGCGAAGGGCTGTGCCGCAACGATTGGCTGCTCAACATCGATGCCGATGAGGAGATCTCCGCGGAATTGGCGACTGAAATCCGTGCGTTGTTTGCACATGGAGAGCCGCCGTTCTTGGCCTATACGCTGCCGATTCTGCCGCTCTATCCTTTCCAGGACCGTGGCCATCCATGGACCGCCTTCCACCATCCGGTGAGACTCTATCGTCGGGACAAGGCGGGTTTCAAGGATGCCTTGGTGCACGACTCCGTCGTGGTGCGCGAAGGGCCGGTCGGCCATCTTAAGGGCATGGTTTTGCATCGATCCTTCCGTTCGCTCGCGCACCACGTCGACAAGGTCAACGGCTATTCCAGCGCCCAGGCTGCCGACATGGTCGCCAAGGGCCGTGATCCCTCCCTGCTGGCCTTGCTGCTGACGCCGATTCTCGCCTTCTTCAAGCAATATGTGTTGCGCCGAGAATTCGTCAACGGCATCGATGGCATCGTGGTCAGCCATATGTATGCCTTCCAGCGCTTCATCCGTCTGGCCAAGGCGCGCGAGTTGAACCGTCTTCGGCGCAAGGGCGGCGGCCAAGAGAAGTGAGCAAAACCGTCCTCTGGTGGGGGCGTTTCGACCCCGAATACTCCCGCAATCGCATCCTGCGCCAGGCGTTTCGCGAACTGGGCTGGAACCTCGTGGACTTTCGGCCCGTGTTCAGCGCCCTGGCCGATTGGCAGGCGATGCTGCACAAGCTGCCTGAGGCGGATCTGGTCTGGGT
>JACAEC010000199.1 GCA_013389055.1 Hydrogenophilaceae bacterium | reverse complement strand
AGGTTGGGTTTGAGCCGAAGACTGATCTGGCTGTCGGGATTGGCCGGTGGGTGGATTGGTACCGGCAATATACCGGCGCCTGACCATCGGGAAAGATTCTCCCTCCCCACTTGTGGGGAGGGGTGGGGTGGGGAGACAATGCCCCTAGGTAGCTTATGGGTAGGCTACCAGCCAAAATAAATTTGATTGAGGATAAAACAGGGTTGTGATGCACTGGCACGTCGTCCATACCAAACCCCGGCAAGAGCGCTGCGCCCTGCTGAATTTGGAGCAGCAGGGCTATGAGTGCTATCTGCCGGTCATTGCCGTCGAGAAGTTGCGCCAAGGCGTGCTGACGCTCGCCGAAGAGCCGCTCTTTCCTCGTTATCTTTTCATCCGGCTGGGCTCCAGCACCTCGGATAAGGGTTGGGGTCCCATCCGCTCGACCAAGGGCGTCAGCCGCTTGGTAACGTTTGGTTCCGAACCGGCCAAGGTGGACGAACGCTTGATCGCGCAACTCCGCGCACGGGATCGCCAAGTTGGCGAGCAGCCGCGGCGCTTGTTCGAGCCCGGAGAGCGGGTGTTGATCACCCAAGGCCCTTTTGCCGGCGTCGAGGCTATTTATCAAATGAGCGACGGCGAAAGCCGGGTGATGGTGTTGATCGAGTTGCTGAGCAAGCCCGTGCAGTTGGGGCTTGCACCGACGAGGCTGCGAAAGGTCGGCTGAGAAGCTGACCAGAAGAGCAATACCACAGCCTTCTTCCTGGGTGGGATAAGGGGAGGCGGGGGCGGCGTAATTCCCCCGTTTGGCCCGTCGATATGGCAAAATTCAGCTGTCCGATGTGCAAGTCAATGCCATTGGACTCCCTGCATACCTCTTAATCGCGCTTGCTGATCGTGAAACGGCATGGCGGTAGCGTGCCCGATGCGGGGCTGCACAGAATCCTCAACGAACCATCCCGATTGCACGAAATGAAAATCCTGGTTACCGGCGCTGCCGGCTTTATCGGTTCGACGCTGGTTATGCGGCTGCTGGAGCGTGGTGATACGGTCATTGGCATTGACAACCACAATGACTATTACGACCCGGCGATCAAAGAAGCGCGTCTGGCGCGTTATGCAGATCATCCCAATTACACCCATCTGCGAATCGATCTGGCCGACCGTCAGGCCATGCAAGAAGTGTTCGCCAGCCACAAGCCGCAGCGGGTAGTCAACCTTGCGGCCCAGGCGGGTGTGCGCTATTCAATCGAGAACCCCCTGGCCTATATCGACAGCAATATCGTCGGTTTCGCTCATATCCTGGAGGGCTGCTTTCGAAGGCGATGGGTTTGTCCGACGGACGGCTGGCCTATCAGCTCGGCACCCGGCCGTTGCAGCCAGATTGGCTGGCAGGCATGTTTCTCATGGCTGATAGCGAGAGTTTTCGTGCGATTGGTGGATTCGACGAGGGTTTCCATCTTTACTACGAGGATGTCGACCTATGCGCCAGGATGAGGAAGGCGGGCAAGACATTGTTTTTATGCCCTGAGGCGCATGTGATTCATGATGCGCGTCGATCGAGCCGGCGCGAACTTCGCTACCTGCGCTGGCATATATCCAGTCTGGTCCGCTACTTGAGCAAGCACTGGGGACGTCTTCCCAAGGTGCGGGATGTCGCTTCATGGCCGAGCTGATAACAGGTTCCAGCGGTTTCATCGGCCGCCGCCTATGCCAATTTGGCACGCGTGCGCTCGTAAGGCGACCGGTCGGTATGCCCGGCGAGATCATCGGTGATCTGCTCGATGCGGGCTCACTGCAGCGGGCCTGTATGGCTATCGGGACGGTCTTCCACTGCGCAGGTTACGCCGATGCAGGCAAGGGCACGGATCCGGAGAGCCATTGGCGCATCAATTTCGAGGGTACACGTAACCTTGTCGAGGCGGCAGGCGCAAACGGCGTGAGGTGTTTCGTGTTTCTTTCCAGCATCAAGGCCATGGCCGAACCGGGCGAAGAATGCATCGACGAGGATTGGCCGGGAGAGCCGGATACGCCGTATGGGCGCGCGAAACGGGCGGCGGAGGAGGCAGTGCTCGATGCCGGCGCGAAATACGGTATGCATGTAGTTAATTTGCGCCTGGCCGTGGTCTATGGTCGCGGAGGCCGCGGCAACCTGGAGCGCATGGCACGCGCCATACGCGCGGGCTGGTTTCCACCTCTGCCTGAAACGGGCAGCCGCCGTTCGCTGGTGCACGTTGATGACGTAGTGGCAGCGATGCGGCTTGTGGCCGATGCGCCGGTGGCAAATGGGCGAACTTACATTGTTGCCGATCCAATGGCCTATTCCGGGCGTGAGATCTACGATGCGATTCGCGCCGCATTAGGGCTGCCGCCCACGCGTTGGCGTGTCCCCGTCGGTGCCCTGCGTGCTGCGGCGAGGCTCAATGGTCGGCTGGCCGAGATTGTCGAGCGACTTGTCGGCTCGGCTTGCTATTCGCCGGGTCGTATCGAGCGGGAGCTGGGTTTCCGGGCCCGGGTGGATTTGGCGTCGGGGCTTCGGGAGATGCTGGGTGATCCGTGCGTTTGACGTGATTCTGGCCGCCTGCGGCCTCGTGGTGGCAGTCCCGGTAATATTGTTCCTTCTGCTCGCGGGTCTAGTCGATACTGGCTCGCCGCTGTTTTTCCAAGTGCGTGTGGGGCAGAACCGGCAGCCGTTCAGGCTGGTGAAGTTCCGCACGATGCGGCCGGACACTGCTTCCGTGGCTACGCATTTGGCCGATCCTTCTGCTGTCACATCGCTTGGACGCTTCCTGCGTCGCACCAAACTGGACGAACTGCCTCAGCTGTGGAACGTATTGAAAGGGGATATGAGCCTGGTAGGGCCCAGGCCATGCCTGTCCAATCAGGCGGAACTGATCGAAGCGCGTGAGCGCCTAGGGGTATTCGGTGTGCGCCCGGGCATCACTGGGCTGGCGCAGATTCAAGGGGTGGACATGTCGACGCCGTCACGGCTTGCCGAGACCGATGCGCGTATGATCGCATCGCTGGGCGTGATGGATTATTTTCGCTACATTGCGCTGACGCTTCTGGGTAGAGGGGCGGGTGACAGGGTGCAAAAGCGATGAAGGAAAAGGTCTCAACCGAATGGAGACTCCGGGTTGAGGGTTGTGATCGCCCGCGCACCGTGGGTGCGGCTGCTTAGTGGGCATTCATGGAACGGGAAATATGACGTTCACTCGTACTGCCAATCTGCTGCTTGATCTGCCGCGGCCGGTCAAGCGGCTGCTCGCGCTGGCTTTCGATGTCGCACTATGCGTGCTGACTGTCTGGCTGGCGTTTTATTTGCGGTTGGGCGAGTGGATCGCTTTTTGGGGCCATGCACAGTGGAAGCCGCACTGGGCGGCGGCGCTGTCGGTAGTGCTGGCTTTGCCGATCTTTGTCAGCTCGGGTTTTTATCGTGCTATTTTCCGTTACGCTGGCTGGCAGGCGACTATGGCTGTGGCGCGGGCAATGGCGCTTTACGGTGTGCTTTATGCCGCTGCGATCACTGCCGTCGGGGTGCAGGGTGTGCCGCGCACTATCGGGCTGATCCAGCCCATGCTGCTGTTTTTTGCCGTGGCAGGCTCGCGCTTGTTGCTGCGTTTCTGGCTTGGTGGGCTGTATCAAAGCCAACTCAAGCGCGCTGCTCTACCCAAGGTGCTGATCTATGGCGCCGGCAATTCAGGCAGACAGTTGGCCTCTGCCTTGGCTAACAGTCATGAGATGCAGGTGGTCGGCTTTCTCGACGATGACGATCGGCTGCATGGTCATGTGCTCAATGGCCTTGCCATTTACGGTCCTGCCGATTTGCCTGGGCTAGTTGAGTCGCTCAAGGTTAGCGATGTACTGCTGGCACTGCCCTCAGCCTCGCGCAGGCGCCGCAATGAAATTCTGAATGAGATGCTGCATGCGCATGTATCCGTTCGCACCTTGCCGAGCGTGACCGAGCTTGCTCAGGGCAAGGTCAGCACTTCGGATTTGCATGAACTGGATATCGATGACCTGCTTGGCCGGGAGCCGGTGGTACCGAACCATATCCTCCTTGGCAAAAACATCGCCGGCAAGGTGGTGCTGGTAACTGGGGCGGGCGGCTCGATCGGCAGCGAGCTGTGCCGGCAAATTTTGAAAGTGGCACCGTCGACCCTGCTTCTAGTCGAGCAAAGCGAATT